>CALGBY010000041.1 GCA_937886445.1 uncultured Clostridia bacterium
GACGGAAAATCTGCTTGAAACTGCACATTCCTCATTTTAGAGACACACCCTAAAATAATTTTTCAAAACCCATGAGGTTATGCGCATAACATATTGTGATATATGGATCATGATGATATTCTTGCAGTGTCGGGAATATCATTTTTTGTTTCCTTTTTGAAAGGAGCATCCGTATGAGGATCGAGACTTTCGGAGCCATTTACCGCAGCGGTGCTGAAGTGCAGTGTCAAATTGCCGATATACCGCGCGGATGCAGTCATATACATATCACGCTTTTTCATATAGAAAACCTCGTAACCGGCTGGCAGATCCCGGCCTCTCTCCGTGTGTTTTGTTTCAGTTTGCCGCAAACCGCCGATCAGGGATATCTTTTGAGAGGCGAAGCACTGGATGCTTCCGGCGTCATCCTGGACAGCGCCTTTACCGCTGTGGATTGCTGTGAGAGTTGGACACGATTCCCGCGCTATGGATATATCTGGGACTATACGGAAACAGCAGATTATGAAGAAAAGATCCGTGAACTCAACCGTTATCATCTGAACGGGCTCCAATTCTATGACTGGCAGTATCGCCATCACAGACCGATGCCGGAAAACTGCAGGGAATGGGATGACTGGTCCGGCAGGATGATCAGCGGAGCTACGCTGCGCGGCTATATCCGGGCTGCGCACGAAGCGGGCATGGTCTGCATGGCATACAATATGATCTATGCCGCAAATCTGACCTATCTTACGGATGGAAGCGGGGTCTCTGAAAAATGGCGGCTGAAAAAAGCGGACGGCAGTGATTTTACCTGTGATATGGACGCTTCACGGGGCCCGGTGGGTGTTCTGCAGTATTTCAATCCGCTGGATCAGAACTGGCAGCGTTATATTTTTGAAAAAGAAAATGAGGCCATGGAGCTGTTTGGCTTTGATGGATGGCATGGAGACACCATCGGTGAGATGGGCCCGATGACCACATCTGATGGGCAGCCTCTCGGATACGCGGAAAATGGCGAGCCTGTCCATTGCGTGAAGGATTGCTATACACAATTTCTGAATGCCGCCGGGGCGGCGATCTTTCCGCGCTATCTCGCGTTCAACCCTGTGGGGGCACAGGGCATTGAAAATGTGAACAGAAGCAGAGTTGATGTGCTGTATACCGAATTCTGGCCATGGGATCGGGATGACCGTGGAGAATTCTATGACGATTATTTCAGCATTCATCGGGCGATCATCAATGCCCGGGAGCAAAGCGGCGGAAAATCCCTGATCGTTGCCGGTTATATCAACTACAAAAACCCGGCGGAATCCTTCAATGAGCCCGCCGTCCGTCTGATGGATAGCGTGGTGTTTGCTTCCGGCGGTTCCAGAATAGAACTGGGTAACGGGGATGGGATGCTTTCCAACGAGTATTTCCCCGATGACCGCCATAAAAGCATGTCCGGTGAAACCAAACAGGCAGTAAAGCGGATGTATGACTTTATTACGGCCTATGAAAATCTGCTTCGGGACGGACAGAAGCCGCTGGATACTTCTGTGACCGTCAGCGGGTGTTCCGTTTCGGAAACAGGGAGAGAAAATACGATCTGGCACTTCGGCATGGCCGATGAAGCATACGAGGTGCATCACTTTATCAACCTGATCGGTACGGATGATAAATGGCGGGATACAGAGCAGAAAAAGCGTGAGCCTGTCCGGCAGCAGGGCTTATCGGTAAAGCTCTATACGGTCCGAAAGCCCGATGCCGTGTATCTTGCAAGCCCGGATGGAGCGGATCTTACGCCGCAGACAACAGACTTTGAAACCGGTCAGGATGATCAGGGCAGGTTCATCATATTCAATATGCGGGAGCTTGTCTACTGGAATATGGTTTTTCTGCGCTGAAGCGCATGAAAAATAATAAATTATGGAGGAGAAAACCATGAAAAAGCTCGTATCCCTGCTTCTTTGCCTGGCTCTGTGCCTGAGCATGTTTGCCGCAGCGATGGCTGAAGACACGACCATTACTTTCTGGCATACCTATGGCGATCAGGAGACCCCGATCATTGACGAAGTGATCATTCCCCTGTTCGAGGAGACCCACCCCGGCATCAAGGTGGAAGCGGTTCGCCAGAGCGGCGATTTCAACCAGATGCTGGTCACCGCTCTTGGTACAGGTGTGGTGCCCGATGTGGCCCGTGTGGACATTACCAAGACCAGCGCTTATGCAAAGCTCGGCGGCATCGTTCCCATGGATGAGATCGAAGGCTTTGCGGATTTGAAGGACACTGTGCTGGAAGGCCCTCTGTCTACCAACCTGTGGAACGGCCATTACTATGGTCTGCCCCTGAACACCAACTGCAAGGCGGCTGTGGTCAACACGGAGGTGCTGAGATCTCTGGGTCTTGACGCTGTGCCCGCAACCATGGAAGAACTGATCGAAGCCTGCCGTGCCAACGGTAACGGGGAATATAAGATCAATGTGTCCGGCGTAGGCGATTGGGATATGTACCCTTGGTTCTGGCTGTTCGGCGGTGTTATCACCGATGATGGCTTCACCAAAGCAAGCGGTTATCTGGACAGTGAGGCAAGCGTCAACGCCGTTAAGACCATCATGCAGCTGCATGAGGACAGTATTTTTACCATCCGTGATGTGGACGGCACTCCCGATGCCTGGGACGGTATCAATTCACAGTACGCCATGTTCCTGGAGGGTCCCTGGTATCCGTTCTCCGAAACGGTCGTACCGGCTGCGGTACCTGCCTATAACGGGCAGTCCGCTTCCGTTGTCGGCGGTGAAAACATCGTTATTTTCACCGGCAGCGAAAAGAAGGAAGCTGCATTTGAATTCGTTCAGTTCATGCTCAGCGAGAAAGTGCAGCTCAAGCTTCTCGAAGTAGGTGTGATCCCTACGCTTAAGAGCCTGGTGGAGAATGACGCTGTGAAAAACGATGCCAAATGGAGCGTTTACATGCAGCAACTGGAATCCGCTAAGAGCCGTATCCCGACCCCTCAGGCTTCTGTTGTGGAACAGCTTTGGTCTGACGCCATGAACATGATCTTCCTGGAAGGCGCTGATGTTCAGGAGACCCTGACCGTGACTGCCGGATTGATCGACGAAGAACTGGCTAAGTAAATCGTATACCGGGGAGATGGAGCTTTTTCATCTCCCCCTTCAATCTTTTTCGGACTGGGAGGCTGCCATGTCACAGACTGCAGAAATGAAAGCCCTTTTTCGCAACGAAAAGAAAATGCTGCGCAGAACGCGCGTTCATAATCTCGCGCCCGCGGCCTTTTTCGTGCTGCCCGGGTTGATCCTGGTGTGCGTGTTTATCCTCTATCCCATGTTTTTCAATATCAGGATCGGTTTTTCAAAATATGATATCGTGAACCGTACGATGTCGTGGATCGGGCTGGACAATTTCAGGGCATTGTTCACGGAACGAGGGAACAAGCTGGGGCTGGCGATCCGGAATAATTTTCTGTACGCCTTTGTGACCACTCCGTTCATCATGCTGTTCGGACTCATTTTTGCCGTCATGATAAATCGGCTGAAACGCTTTGGCGTTTTCTTCAGGACCTGCTTTTATCTGCCGGTCATTACCAGCTGGGTCGTGGTCGGAAATGTATTCTCCTATATGTTCAATGCCGGCGGGGCCGGTTTGATCAATTATCTGCTCAGGGATGTGTTTCATTTGCAGGATGCCTATGTGCCCTGGCTGCAGCGCACATGGTCGGCCAATACGGTCATTTGGCTGCTGGGCATTTGGAAAAACATCGGCTGGGCTATGATCATTTATCTGGCGGGCCTTCAGGGGATCAGCGGCGACCTGTATGAAGCCAGCTCCATTGAAGGTGCGGGCGCTGCACAGCAATTTATGTATATCACCGTCCCGATGCTGAAAAGCACAACATTCTATGTTCTGGTCAATATGGTGATCGGCGCCTTTGGCGTTTTCATTCAGGTCATGATGCTGACCGGCGGAAACCCGCGGGGAACGACCTCTGTTCTCCAGTATCTTTTGTATGATAAGGCCTTCAATCTGTTTGAGTTCGGACAGGGCGCTGCCATCGGTCTGATCACCGCGGCCCTGGTGTTGATCACCACTGTGGTCATGAATAAGGTATTTCATACAGAAGGGGGAAAGGAAGCATGAGATTTGCGAAAAAAAGCCTGAAGATCCTGTTTCTGCTGATCTCGGTATGCATCTTTATTCTGCCTTTCTGGTTTATGCTTTGCAATTCCTTCGAGGAATTCAGCTATGTATTGCCAAATCCCCCGCATCTGTTTCCGAGCAGGATCAGCTTTGCGGCATATGAGCATGTATTGAACCAATCCACGCTTCCCAAAAGCATTCTGAACAGTGTGGAGATCACATTGCTGACCACCGTGTTTACTGTGCTGATCTCCTCCCTGTCCGCGTATGGATTCGGCCGCATTGATTTTTGGGGAAAAGAGATCCTGTTCAAAATCTATCTGTTTACTTTGATGCTGCCCGGCTTTCTGGGCATCATACCGCAGTTTATGGTATTACAGCACATCGGTACTGCTCCCGGCGGCCTGGTAGGCACCAAGCCGGGACTGATACTCCTGTATGTCGGTACCGGCGTTTGCGGAAATACCTTTTTCCTGCGCGGACACATGGCGGCGCTTCCCAGAGAATTGGAGGAGGCTGTCCGTATCGACGGAGGCGGGCACATGACCACTTTCTTCCGGGTGATGCTGCCGCTTGCCCTGCCCTCCATCGGCACGCTGGCGATCTTCTGCCTGCAGGGCACCTGGGAGGAGTTCTTTTCGGCCAAGGTGATCCTCGGCGCTGTGCAAAGCAACATTACCCTTCCCGTGATGATCGAGTCTCTGAAAGGCGCGCACAGTACCCGCTGGGAATGGATATTTGCTGCTTCTATCCTTGCACAGATACCGATGATCATCATGTTTGCCGTTTTCCAAAAGAATTTTGTGGTATCCGGGCTGTCGGAGGGTTCCGTAAAAGCATGATAAGGTAGGGATCAGCATGAATTATCAGGTGACAGGGAATGAATATGTCTCTTTACCGGCGATCCGTGAAACGGACGGAGCGGTGGAAAATATCTCTTTTCTTTACATGGGTGTCAAGGGCATGCTGGAAATGTACGGACGGGATGGCTTTTTGAAGCCCTACATCGTTATTGACGGAAAGGAGGCAGCCCTTCAGCCCACATGGAGCAGGGAGCATTTCTGGATCCCGGCCTGGACATGCGTGCAGGGTGATATTGCTTTCCGATGTGTTTATCTGGCACCCATCGGGGAACGGGGCTTCCTGATCCATCTTGAGATCGGCAATAACAGCACAGCCGAAGCGGATGTTCTGCTCGGTGTCCGCGGAGATTGGTATCAAACGAAGCACATGGTGAATGAATCCATAGAACTGACGGAGGGAAAACACAGCAGGGAATCCGGCTGGAATCACATGTTTGTTTTCAGCCAGATACCGGGGATCCCTCTCTTTGCCTTTGCCCCGATCACCGGGGATCATCAGGCCTTCAGCGATATCGATCAGGGCGCGGAGTGGACGCTGGACGACTTCTGCTTTGATATTTTCAAGCGGAAGCGTCTGCCTTGCGGGCAGGGGACGGAGCTTGATATTTTCTTCGGCATCGGATATGAAGAAGTTGCTGCCGCCACATCCGCCAAGGAAATGCTTCGCAAAGGATACGATCTTTTGCACAGGAGCAGCGTTGACTGGCTGTCCGCACATGAAAAACACATCAACGATCAAGCTCTTTGCGACATGCTGAACACAAATCTGTTCTTTTCCTTTTTCTTTGCTTCGGGCCGTACGATCGATACGGAGGAGCTTTGTATGATGACCTCGCGCAGTCAACGATATTATGTGTCCGCCGCGTATTGGGATCGGGACAGCCTTCTTTGGGCATTTCCCGCTATTTGTGAAACAGACAGTGAATACGCCGGAGAATTGCTGCTGTCTGTTTTTGAAAAGCAGGGAAGGAATTTCGGTGTTCACAGCCGTTATATCGACGGAACTGTACTGGAGCCGGGTTTTGAGCTGGACGAGCTTTGCGCGCCGGTGATCGCTCTGGAACGGTATATCAGCTGTACGGGGAACAGGGAGATCATATGCGACCCGCGTGTTCGGACACATTTGAACGGGATCCTGCAGAAATTGCAAAAAAGAAAGGCTGATGCGGCCGATCTGTATCAGACCTTTCTTCAGCCTACCGATGATATGCACAATTTTAAGTACCTTACATATGATAATGTGCTCGTGTGGCGCGCGCTGAACGCACTGGCAGAGCTGTTGGACAGGCCGGAGCTCAGAGAAGCTGCATCCCGTGTGCGTGACGCCGTATGGCGGCACTGCGTGGCCTGCAGCGAGGGCAAAAGGGTGTTCGCCTGGTCAGTCGATCTGCAGGGGAAATGGGATATCTATGATGAACCGCCCGGATCTTTGCTGCTGCTGCCCTTTTATGGCTTTTGTGATACGGATGACGAGGTGTGGAGGAATACGGCGGAAACCATTCGCGGCAGAGACTACCCGCTGTCGTTTTCCGGGCATCCGATCGCGGAGATCGGCTGCAGGCATGCCGCGCATCCCTGGCTTTTATCCATCTGCAACAGCCTTTTATCCGGCCATGCCGGGTCGGCATTGAGACATTTGAAATTGACAAGCCTGGATAATGGTATCGCATGCGAAAGCATCAATGAGGATACCGGCTTATGCGAAACCGGGGAGGCCTTTGCCACCTGCGCGGGGTTCCTCGCGTTTGCTTTGCTTCATGCCGCGAATAATGTATGATCAGCCGGATGCCGGGAGCGCGGCCCGGCTTTTTTGCTGCGGAGACCGCGAATTATCGGATGAAGGATCATTTTTCGATTTCTTCCAGTATCCTTACCGCGGATCTGATCAGCCGGGGGCATATTTCGGTAAAGCAATGATGTTCCCGGGCGTATCGCAGGCCGTCCGGAACGGTTATGTCGCACCCGAGAAGCGTATTGCAGATATATGAGCCGTTTTCCGCCTTGAAGCGTTCCAGATACTCCGCTGTTTTCCGGTTCGCCTCCGCTTTGCTTTCCGTATCTTCCTTTCTGCAGTGGCCGTGCTTCATGCCCAGCACCATCAGCGCGCCGGAGCACGCGCCGCACACCTCGCCCTTTCTCATGCCGCTGTTGAAGCAGCAGGCGATCCTGAGCGCCTGTTCCTCCGTTATCCCAAGCTCTTCCGCGTAGGCCGCAAGAACGGCCTGTGAGCAGTAGAACTGATCGGCATACAGGGCCAGCGCTTTTTCTTCATGTGTCATGTGTTTATCCTCCCTGATCTCAAATAACGATGCTCCCCGCACGGCAAAAGAGATCATCAGGCCGAAACGCGTGTTTCGTTTCTCTTTCGCGGGGGGCCTCGTTACCGTTTCTATTTTATTTTTTTCCGCCGAAAAGTCAACGGGTCCATAATGTTTACCGCTGGGGCATTGTCAACGGATCCCGGTGAACGGTTGACAATGCCCCAGCGCTGCGCTAAAATAGTTTAGCACTTAACGATAAATCTGCCGCGGGTCCGGCAATGCAATAGTTACGGAGGCTTTCGCGATGAAGGATATACGCACCTACACTCATTTGCTCTACAGCATATCCGGGGTGATCAATAAGCTGAAAATGAAGGAGATCCGGATGGAGAGCGGCGTGAAGATCAACTCCGCCGCGATGTCTCTGCTGAATGTGATCGATACTTACCCCGGCATGAGCGTTACGGACCTGAGCAGGCGGATGGATCTGACAAAAAGCGCCATATCGCAGATGCTGAAAAAGCTGTGCGCGCTCGGATTGCTGAAAAAGAGCAGGAACGGCGGCAACAGCAAAAATGTATATCCCGAGCTGACCGAAAAGGGCAGAAGGACGGCGGTGGAATACAGAGAAAAGCATGACCGGTTCTATGCCTGTATCACCGGGCTGCTGAGCTGATATGCTCCGGACGAGCAGGAGCTGATCTGCCGTTTTCTTACGGAAACAGACGAGGCGGTAAGAAGCTTCTGTTCTTCTGTTGAGAGCGGAGCGGAGGCACAGGCAGGAGAATAGGCGAAAACGCTGTTACGATGGCACGGCATGAAGGACGGTGACGGGCATTGCAGAATGATGATGGCTCTCAGAATGTAAAAACACTGCTCCCGGAGGAGCTTTCCGCGCTCCGGCTGCTTGGCAGAGGAAATACGGCAGAGATATTCCTCTTTGAAGGGCACGCGCTGAAGCTGTTCAGCGATCGCTTTCCGGAAAACGGCGTGATGAAGGAATGGCATGTTACCCGCGCTGTGCAGGCAGTTTACGATCACATGCCGAAGGCGCTGGGGCTTGTCCGATCCCTGCCTGCTTTTTGCACGGATAAAAGAAGCAATCATGTAACTTGGTCATCCTGAAATGCATCTTGGGATGATCTTTTTCTGTTTTGACGCCGGATATGATATGATGTCCCTGCCCGCGAAAGAGACCTGCGGGCAGGAAAGGCAGAACGAAATGAAAACGATCATTCACGACCTGGGGGACACATACAATGCCCGTCTGACCTCGAAGGCGGAACGGGTGATCTTTGCGGACGGAAAATATGCGCCCTGTCAGGGATGCTTCGGGTGCTGGACCGCGACTCCCGCGACCTGCGTGCTGAAGGACGCGCTGCAGGAAGCCTGCCGTGTGCTTGGTACGAGCGATGACCTGACCGTGATCACCGCGAATACCTACGGCGGATGGAGCGCTCCGGTGAAAAATCTGCTGGACCGGAGCATTGGCGTATCCACGCCCCTGTCGACCTACCGCGGCGGACAGATGCATCACACGCTGCGCTACGGAAAGAAAGGGACGCTGCGGGTGATCGTTTACGGTGATATCACGGCTGATGAACGGGAAACACTGACTCTGATGGCGGAGAAAAACGCCGTCAATATGGGGTATTCGGAATATGCCGTTGATTTTTGCGAAACGGCGGAAGAGGCGGGTGCACGGGTATGAGCGGAAAAACAGTATTGATCAATTGCAGCCCGAAGAAAAAGATGAGCGTTTCGGGCTTTCTGATGAAGTGCATGGGGATCATGACCGGCGGTGAAAAGGTATATGCCAAAATGCGTGTGCCGTCGGACCGGGCAAGGATCCTTGAGGCACTCCGTGACGCCGGGAAAGTGGTGTTTGTGATGCCGCTGTATGTGGACAGTGTGCCTTCTCATGTGCTGCCTCTGCTGAAGGAAATGGAAAAAATGTGCGGGGAAAGCCGGCCGGATCTGAAGGTTTATGTACTGGCCAACAACGGCTTTATCGAGGGCAGGCAGAATGAGCCGCTGATGCGGCTGATGGAAAACTTCTGCAGCCGTGCCGGGATCACCTGGTGCGGCGGTGTGGGCATTGGCGGCGGCGTGATGCTGAATGTGATGCGGATCCTGGTGTGTGTGCAGGTCGGCCTGACCCTGCTGAGCGCGGTATCGGGCATCGCGCAGGGTGCGGGGCTGTGGGAACCGATAGGATCCTTTGCCTTCAGTCTGCTGGAGATCCTGGTGCTTTGCTGCGGGATCATTACATATACCGTGCGCCTTGCGCATCATGTGAAACGCGGAACGGACGCCGGCAAGCGCTATACAAGGATCATGCTGCCGTCCTTTGTTTTCATCCTGCTGGCGGATATCTTTTTTGTGATCATTTCCCTGTTCCGGGGCGGTTTGTTCCGCGGATGGTTATCCAAAGCCGGGCCGGATGAAAAATGTGCTATAATAGGGGCGGAAGATCACTAAGGTGTGTCTCTAAAATGAGAAATGTGCAGTTTCAAGCAGATTTTCCGTCAGTTCAAGGCGAAGAACCGAAGGTTT
>CALGBY010000042.1 GCA_937886445.1 uncultured Clostridia bacterium
CTTTTACCGGGCATTCAAAGCAAGGACAGGTAAATCGCCGACGCAGTTCGGCAAGGCCGAGTGAGAATGTATACTCCGATCACAATGGATGTTTTTTTCCGATTACAAGGGGCATTTTTCTATCTTGCCAAAACCCAATATGTGTGCTATACGTAAAAAGAACGTTTGTTCTTGTTTATGCATGATATGATCGATCATGTACGACCTCCCGCGATTTGTGACTGTACTGCCAGTTATCGGGGTTCAAGAGGTCAAGTCTGTTCGCAGTCTCTCATCCAGCGCAACGACCGTTGACGGTGTCGCTACAAGTCAAAGGAACGGAAGGTTCAAATGACGTGCAGCGTTATTCAGTTTGCCTTTTGCCCTCCGTTCTGCAAGAACGCAAACGGAGGAATGCAAAAATGGAACTTAAGATTCGTTATGAAAACGCGTATTAGGTCATCGAACTCACCGAGGAAGATACCGACAACTTGTGGGTCAGCCTCTCGCTGGAGGGAGAGGAACTTTCGCAGGACGAAAAGGAGCAGCGTATTCAGGAGGCGTGGGAGAAGCGCTTCAACCGCCCGGACTATAACTGCTGGCACAGGCATACCCGGCATACAGATCCTACGTCGAAAGCCAGACGGAAGAACGGTACACGCGGTTATATCGCGCCGGATGAAGATGACGATTTCGATGTTATGGGCCAATTGGCTGTGTCCGATTTCCGTTCCGAGCAGGAGATCAGGGACGATGAGGCGCTGCTTCGTGAGCGGATCCGCTCTGTTTTGAAACCGGACTACGCTGAGATGATCATTGCCATTCACTTGGATGGCATGACATCAGGCTAGTATGCCGCGCTGATTGGTGAAAAGCCGAATACGCTGAATACAGCGTCACCAAGAAAGTTTACTACATCTTTTCCGATGTTACTCATGTCTGTTTCCTCCTAATTCTTGTTGAAGTATTCCCACGCGGTCTCGTAGTCTTTTTCACGGTTTCCAAATCTGAACAATTGAATAAATTTCGGACCACCTAAGCGCAGACGAGCGCACCCAAGCGCACTTAAGCGCAGTAAAGCTATGGTATAATGTATTCTGTCGGAATCGGGTTGAGTTCTATCGCCAATCGAGCTGAAAAGTCCGGACACACAAGCGCAGTCAAGCGCGGGTAAGCGCACCCAAGCGCACTCAAGCGCAGCAAAGCGGTGGTATAATGTATTCTGTCAAAATCAGGTTGGGTTCTATCGACGATTGGGCAGAAAAGTCCGGACACTCGGGAACACTTAGGAACGCTACGGAACGTTTAGGAACACTAAAACCGTGTTATTATGTATCATGCAAATAGCAGGATAAAAGTCCGGACACTCGGGACCGTATAGGACCGTTCGGGATCGATTAGGACCACAATATGGTGCTATAACATATCATGAAAAAAATCCGGAAAGAATCGGAAGAAATCGGAAGGAATCGGAAAGAACCGGAAACAAAGGTGTGTTATACTGTATCATGGGCATAGCGATAATGATGTCCTCGATTGCCAGCAAAAAGCAACGAAATGTCCTCAAATGTCATAGATATGTCAGATAGACAGCCAGGGCTTGACGAGTTATACTGTATCCTGCCAAACCAGGCAAGCGTCAGAGAAATGATCTCCGGCGCTTTTTTTATGCCCATTTTCAAGAAAGGAGAAGTGCCAAATGAACATCAAGATTGTTTATGCTCACAAGACTGCAATTTTACCTCGTATCAGGTCGCCTGATACGGGAATCTGTTTCTATGGCTATCACAAGAAAAATACTATCTGCATCAAACAAATTCAGGAGGATTTATGGCCTACACACTGACCAAGTACGAAAAAGAAACTACAGTTCTCTATAACCAGAGCAATGAGCCGATGCTCATTTCCACCTATGACCCCAATCTTCGGAAACGACTGAAGGATTACGCGAAAAAATTTCCTGATCTCTGTACGCGGGTCGATAAGCAGAAGTATTCCGATTACGCGGAGTATGAAATTGAAAAGAGCCGCGTATCGATCAGGCTGCTCCCGCCCTACAGTGACGAACGGAAACAGGCTGCTGCCGAGAAAGTCCGGCAGATGTTCCACAGCTCCGATACGGAGCAGAAAGATGAATAACCATGGAAACAGCCTGTCATGTTTTTTTGATCTGGGCTTGTCAGGTTATTTTTACGTTTTTTCAAAATTCGATCATAATAAAGGTGAAAGGGGTGATGCCTATTGATTGTTAACCGGGATCGATGATCCCATTCATATCTGCGGACGGCAAACGCTGTCCGTAATTTTTTACCCAAATCATCAAAGAAAGAGAGATTACATGACTGAACAGAACCAGAAACCCATCCTGATCGCCATTGACCATGGTTATGGCAACGTGAAGACTCCCCATTTCATTTTCCCCACCGGCGTTACCGCGTACAGCGAGGAGCCTGCCATGTCCAGCGAAACGCTCTGTTGGGCCGGACGATGGTATGCCATCGGCGATTCCCACAAGGAGTTCATTGCCGACAAGACCACGGATGAAGACTACCTGAAACTGACGATGGTCGCCGTCGCCAAGGAACTGAACAGACGCGGATTGACCGAAGCGCCCGTTTATCTGGCTGTCGGCCTGCCATTAACGTGGGTAGGTCAGCAGAAGGAACGCTTCGCCCGTTACCTGACCCAACTGCCTGTTCTGGAATATCGCTATAACGGAAAAGACTATACCGTGGAGATCGTCGGCTTGGAGGTATACGCGCAGGGTTTCGCGGCAGTCGCGGACAGGCTGAAGGAATTTACCGGCGTGAATATGCTCTGTGATATCGGCAACGGCACGATGAACATCATGTATATCAACAATGGCCGTCCCATCAGCGGGCAGTGCTATACGGAAAAGTTCGGCACCCACCAGTGCCTGCTGGCGGCACGGGAAGCGTTGATGCGGAAGCCGCATATCTCGGTAAACGACTGCATCATCGAGGAGGTGCTTCGTACCGGCACGGCTGAAGTGGATGAAAATGTGATCGCGATCATCCGGGAATCCGCTTCCGACTACGTGGGCGGGATCATGCGCAGCCTGCGTGAGCATGAGTATGACCCGCTGACCACGAAACTGTGGTTCATGGGCGGCGGTGCCTGTCTGGTGAAGAACTTCGGGAACCTTACGGATAAGCGGATCAGGATCATAGACGATATCCAGGCCACGGTGAAAGGGTATCACCGACTGGCGGCCAAGGCGTTGACCAAGCGTGGTGAGCCCTTTGAAGAATGACAAGAGGATCAGTTTCAGCGTCCGGCTGAATCTGAATAACCCTCGGCATCAGGAAGCGTGGGAACTGCTGCAGAGCAGCCCCTCTTCTTATGCCGCCACCATCGTGGATGCCCTCGTCGCGTTCAGGGAGAACAAGGCGCATAGCGATCTTCTGTGTCAGATCGAAACCACCGTGCGAAGGGTCCTTGGAGAAATGATCCAAGCCGCGCCTGTTTCCGTAATCGCTGCCGTTCCTGCGAATGTGAAGCAGGAAGACAATGGCGAGATCTCCGATGAGGATTTCGACATTGCCGACAGTTTCATGAACGGTCTGTAGGGTGATACCGGAAATGATGTCACTGAGTTCCGCTATGAAAAAGCGGTATCAAAAGTGATGTCATGGTCAATTACTGTATATTCCCTTTCACGGCGGTGCCGTTGTACGAGAATAAGGCGCAAGCAGCACCCTCCCATAAGCAACGGGGTTATGCCAAGCGAAAGCATAGCCCCGTTGCTTGTATGGGTCACGGAGGGAGGCCGCAGGCCGACTAACGCCGACAAATGCTTGCATTTGCGGCGTGTAGCCTCGGAAAGCTTGCTTTTCGAGGCCGGAGTGTCCAGAGGGCTTGCGCCCTTTGGGTCGGGTGCAGGGCGACAGCGCCTGCCGGGAATCCAAAGGGCAGCGCCCTTGGCCCACGACACTTTGCAGCGAAGCTGAAAGTGTCATAGTGGGTAGTTACACTTTCGCAAAAGTGCTCCCGTAGCTACCTCTGCCAGCAAATGAATCAATATCAGCATTTATGAAAGAAGTGAAAAAAATGGCACGAAATGACGGTAAAGATCGAACTGTTGCCCGTAATACGCCCCGGACAGCAAAAAACATATTGAGTGCGGAAATGCATAATGAACGGAAAAACGAAAGCTACATGAACCCGGATATCGTTCAGGAAAGAAGTGGTATGAACATCCATTTCAAGGAGCCGACCGGTGGGTATATGGAAATGTTTTCTCAAATGGAACAGGATGGGATCATCTCAACCCGCGGACTAAAAAAGGACGCAAATCTGTTCGGTGAAATGGTGTTCGATGTCAATTCCGCGTACTTTCACAATCGTGGCGGTTATGAATTCGCGAAGGATTTCTATACGGAAGCATACAAAGTGGCTGTGAAGATCGTGGGCGGTGAGCAATATATTCTGTCGGCAGTCATGCATGCGGATGAACAGAATCAGGGAATGACACGCGCGTTGGGTTATCCCGTATGGCATTATCATCTGCATGTGGTCTATATCCCGGTGGTTGAAAAACAAATCTTATGGTCAAAACGATGCAAGGATCCGTCGCTGATCGGAACTGTGAAAGAAACGATCCATCAGGTCAGTCACAGTAAGAAATGGACTTCCGCTCCCGTTCTGGATGAAAACGGAAATCCTTTGAAAACGAAAACAGGCCGGGTCGTGCTTCGTAAATCATACAGCGTTCTCCAGGATCAATACCATGAGCATATGGTCAATGCCGGATTTACGGATGTGGAGCGCGGCGAACGCGGAAATGATGAAGAACGATTGACCACTACCCAGTTCAAGATCATGAAGGAAGAAGCTCATCTTGAACAACTTACCGTTCAGCAGCAGGCTGCGGAACAGGCTCGTATGGACGCGGAAAAAGCACGCACCGAAATTGAACAGACTGTCAAAGAAGCGGAACAACAGCTGCATATCACCGAAAAAGCCGCGCAGAAAACACTGGATTATGCGCAGAAACTTGGTGACGCAGAAACGCTTCTCGAAAAGCCCGGCAGACTGGAAAACGCAAAATCGGTCTATACAAGGGCAGTCACAGTACTTCACACGCTCATTGGAAAAATCAAAAATCTGTATACCATGTATCTCAACGAACGGACAAAAAACGAAAAGCTGGTCCGTGAGAACAGGATCCTGGCAGACAGAGCGAACGAAGCAAAAGTTTCTATTGAAAAAGCATATCGGTTTGAACGGTTGGAAAAGATCCTCGGTATTGAGGAGATCAATCGACTTCTGAAAGAACATGTTCCGCACAAACATGAAAGAGAACATACGTCTGAGAGGTGATCACTTGAATTTGTTTTCAATTATCAAAGCAGCTGTCACGACCAGACAGGCTGCTGAACATTACGGCTTGCTGGTCAGCACAAGCGGAATGACCTGTTGTCCATTCCACAAGGATAAGCATCCGTCAATGAAAGTGGATGCGCGTTACTACTGCTTCGGCTGTCACGAGACCGGCGATGTGATCAATTTCACTGCCGGTCTTTTTCATACCAGTCAGTATGAAGCAGCCAGAAAGCTGGCTGATGATTTTCATATCGATATCAGTATGTGTGATCATCCTCCTGGGAAAAAGAGCAAAAGCCGTTCCGTCCCATTTAAGCCAGACTTGGAGGGCTTATCCGCAAAACTGGCAAAAATACAAGCCAATGCAGTCAAGAAAGAACGCGAGTCCTGGTTCAAAGAAGCAAACACGATACTCGCGCAGTATCGGCTGCTGCTTTATGACTGGCGGGAACAGTTTGCACCACAGAACGAAGATGAAGAGTGGCATCCGCTTTTCATAGAAAGCTGTACTCAGATCGAATATGTTGATTATCTGTTTTCTATGATTGATGACCCTCTGGAACACGACTATTTCTATGAAAACTACAAAGGAGAAATGAAACGCATACATGAACGAATTTCTGAATACCAATCAAGTACACGAGGATCAGCCTGCGCCTGAAAAAGCAATCATGATTCCTGCCATGGCTGCAAATCCCAAATGGGTCCCACCGATGCCGGAAGAAGAGATGGAACAGGCATACAGTGCCATTCGCGAGACTCTGGAGTGCAATGATAAAGGGCAAACAATCAACTCGCTGCAAAATGCTGTAATTGCTCTGCAAAATGATCCGATATTAGCAGGCCATATCCGGCGCGATCTGTTCAATGAAAAGATCGACATTGATTGCGCTTTGCCATGGTACCGCACAGGTACAACGCTGGAAGACATTGATATGTCTTTCCTGATGCTTCATCTCGATACCCACTATGGTCTCCGTATAGACAAGCAATTGATCCACGCGCTGCGAATCGTAGCGACCGAAAAAGTTTTTCACCCGGTGCGCGACAAACTGCTTAGTCTCAAATGGGACGGCATCCCGCGCGTACGGGAAGCGCTGCATCATTTTCTGGGTGCTGAAATCAACGACTTCAACGAAAACTGCCTGAAAGTATTTATGTTTGGTGCGGTGAACAGAGTATTTCATCCCGGAAGCAAATTCGATCTCATGCTTATACTGGCAGGCGGCCAGGGAGCCGGTAAAAGCACTTTCATCCGATACCTGGCAATGGAGGATGAATGGTTTTCCGATGATATTCGTAATCTGAACGATGATAAGGTATTTCATCGTCTGAATGGGCACTGGATCATGGAAATGTCTGAGATGGTAGCTACAGCCAACGCAAAGAGCATTGAAGAGATCAAGTCCTTTCTGTCCAGAAATAAGGATTTCTGTCGTCTTGCCTATGATAAGTTTGGCAGTGACCATCCCAGGCAAACGGTTTTTGCCGGCACAACCAACCGTATGGACTTCCTTCCTATGGATCGCAGCGGAAACCGCAGGTTCATGCCGATCGTGGTATATCCCGAATTGGCTGAATGTCACATTCTGGACAATCCAAAGGAATCCCGATACTACTTCGAACAGATGTGGGCGGAAATTATGGTTCTCTATCAAGCCGGTGAATACCGGACCTATCTGACTAAGGAAGACGAAGCTCACCTGAGAGCAGAGCAGGAAATGTTCTCTCAGGAAGACACGCTCGCAGGCCGGATCTACGCGTACATGGAGAATTTCAAGGGTGATCGCCTTTGCTCAATCCAGATTTACAAAGAGGGGCTGGATCACCTGACGGATGACCCGAAGCCCTATGAAACCAGAGAGATCTGCGAAATCGTGAACAATGGTATCGCCGGAGGCATTATCACCGGATGGAAACCCTTTAAAAATCCACGCCGTTTCGGAAAATACGGTAATCAGCGTGGTTGGGAGCGGGTGACGGAGGAACCTGTTCCGATAAAGAGACAAGCCGAACAACTCGGCTTTACCATCGTGGAAAATGATCCGGATCTGCCATGGAAGAATTAATTCAAAAAGCTATGACTACAAAGTCTACAAGACTACAAACAAAAGCACACTTTTTTGATGACTACATGGATCACAGAACAAGTGTAGAAATGGCTGTAGTCGGTGTAGGCTTGTAGTCATGTGCCAGTCAATCAGCTGACAAAAATAGTTGGGACTATATGAAAGAAAGGATAATGAAGATGAAGAGTAATATTGATCAGATCAAGAATAACAATCTACAAGTGAGCTATGTTCCAAAGTTCATGAATATCTGCCAGATCATATCAGTATTGGGAAAGGAGGGCCGCTATGAAGTATTTCGATGTTCCCGAACAAAATGCAGCATTTATGCGCTACATTGATATTCTTGTTGAGATGATAGAAAAATATGGCGGTAGTATCGACTTTCCCGCAGAGGAAGAAATGAAAGAAAGTTGGGATAATATTTTACAAAGTGTACAAAGACATGACCATGAAAATAACTTGACAGCTGAACCAGCAGCGTGATATTATCTTGTTGGGACACTATACTTCATTGTTATATATCCTGCCCACACCTTGTGGTATGGGCAGGATAACAGAGGAAATATGAAACAGAAAATCAAATGCTACATCTACACCCGGGTGTCAACCTCAATGCAGGTTGATGGATATAGTCTGGATGCACAAAAAGATCGTTTACGCAAATACGCTGATTATCAGGAATATCAAATTGCCGGTGAATATTCTGATGAAGGAAAATCCGGAAAGAATGTGGAAGGCCGGCCTGAGTTCCAGCGTATGCTTCGGGATATCGAATCCGGCGAATCAGGTGTGTCCTTTGTGCTGGTATTCAAACTATCCCGCTTTGGTCGTAACGCAGCGGATGTTTTGACTTCTTTGCAGCGTATGCAGGACTATGGTGTCAATCTGATTTGTGTCGAAGATGGGATCGATTCTTCGAAAGATGCCGGCAAACTGATGATTTCTGTTCTGTCAGCTGTGGCAGAAATCGAAAGAGAAAACATTTTGGTTCAGACCATGGAGGGACGCCGTCAGAAAGCAAGAGAAGGACGATGGAACGGAGGGTTTGCTCCCTACGGTTATAAGCTTGAAAATGGTGAATTGTTGATCAATCCCGAGGAAGCAGAGATTGTTCAGATAATATTTGAAAAATACACTACCAGTTCATTGGGGACGCAGAAAATTGCGTACTGGCTGAATGAACACGGATATACAAAAATCCAGCGTCATAACAACAAATTGGAAGCTTTCACTTCGCCTTTCATTGTGGGTATCATTGATAATCCAGTGTATTGTGGAAAAATCGCCTATGGGCGCAGACATAATGAAAAAAAGCCCGGTACACGAAATGAATATCATATTGTGAAAACAGATGACTATATGTTGGTGGACGGCCGCCACGAAGCCATTGTTACGGAAGAACAGTGGCATATCGCTCAAAATCGTCGATCAAAAACAAATCAGCATCAACCAAAGACGCACAGCCTTGAGCATGAGCATGTATTCTCAGCCATTTTGAAATGTCCGGTTTGCGGCGGCGGAATGTATGGTAATGTGAATCGTAAGAAAAAAGGCGATGGCACTTACTATAAAGACTATTTCTATTATGCCTGTAAGCACAGGCTCCATGTGGACGGAAAGCGCTGTGATTATCATCACCAATGGGGAGAAGATATCATTGACAGCGCAATTGAGGAGGTGGTACGGAAACTCATAGCAAATCCGAAGAGTGAACAGGAAATCAGGAACCGGATTAACCAGTCCATTGATACCGTTGAGTTGGAAAAAGAGTTGGAAGTTCAGCAGAAGCAGTTGCGCCAGCAAATCGGTACTAAGGACAAGCTCAGCGAACAGATTGATCGTCTTGATTTTGATGATCCGCACTATGACCGAAAGTTCGAGGATCTTCAAGAACGACAGAATCGGGTCTATGATCTGATCGCGGAAACCGAGTCCAAGATTGCCGATGTACAGATCAGGTTGGAAAATGTACGTCGAGACAAGATTTCAGCCGATCATGTCTATCAGTTTCTACTATGCTTTGATCAGCTGTATGACCAGTTCACTGATGCGGAAAAAAAGATCTTTATGAACAGCTTCATTGAGCGAATAGAGATATACCCGGAACGTCAGCCTAATGGACAGATCCTGAAGCACATCGAATTCAATTTCCCGGTATTTTATCAAGGCGTTGAGACGAGCGGAATCAGTTGGGACTTAAACGGTACCGTTGAGACAGTAGTTCTCTTGTCTCGGGCCTAGGTTGAGACTAAAGGAATACTGTTAAAGCGATAAATCTGAACCTACGGAGGTATATTATGCGTTTAGACGGATTCGGACTGTTTGTAGAAGATATGGCAAAAATGATTCGATTTTACAGAGATGTTCTTGGCTTTGAAATTAAAGAGTCGGAAGATACATCAAATGTTTATCTTGTTAAAGATGGAACATTGTTTTTGTTATATGGAAGAAAAGATTTTGAAAATATGACCAAAAGAAAGTATGAGTATGTAAAAGGCTTGAATGGTCATACCGAAATGGCACTTTATGTTGATACATTTGAAGAAGTGGATGCTACATTTAGAAATGCCATAGAACATGGTGCAACATCTGTATTAGAACCAGAGCTTGAACCTTGGGGACAGAGAACTTGCTATATTGCTGACCCTGAAGGTAATCTTATTGAGATCGGTTCTTGGAACAAGCCATACGAAGAAAAAGATTTGTAAATCCCAGTTTATCTGGTTGATATGTTCCCGTGTACTGTGGGGATGGATTTATTCCCGTGTTGTGTGGATATTCACGACATCGTCTCAAGCCATGTGGAGACGGTCGTGCAATTGGTAAAAACTCAGGACGCGCGTATCCTGTGACGCCGCCGGAGAAAAAAACGCAGGCATTGATGCACTTTCGGGAGGAAATGATCTATGGCACAAGACCACGCGAATAACCTGTTCGGGCCGATCCATGATGACGGGAACGGCATGGAGGCCTTTCAGGCGGAAGCGGAAACGGAAAAAATCAGAATTGCCGTTTCAAAAAGGCTGCAACCCAAAAAATATCAGCACAGCATCAATGTGGCGCGTTATGCCTGGCAGATCGCCCAAAATACAACGGCCGACCCGAGAAAAATGTATATTGCCGGGCTGCTGCATGACATAGCGAACGGTATGAGCGGCGAAGAGATCCTGCGGGTGTGCGAAAGGAACAACAGGTACATCACATCCTATGAGATACAGCATGCCCGTTCGCTGCACGGTATCGCGGGGGCCTGTATCGCCCGTGAGGAATTCGACATCCGGGATCAGGAGATCCTGATGGCGATCGCTTTCCACTCCGGCAGAGCCGGCATGCAGCAGGCAGAAAAGATCCTTTTTCTGGCGGACGCGATCGACCACGAAAAAGAGTACGGGCTTGATTCATCACGCATCTGGAAACAGAAGGATCTTGATACGGCGCTTCTGGCAGTATGTGCCAACATGACCAAATACTGCGTGGAATACAACCTTCCCATGGATAAGAGAACGCAGGACAGCTTCGATTATATCATTGAGCATCTGCGGCAGAATACGGGTTCTGCGGCATCCTCTTATCACACGCTTCAGAACGAAACGGATGAGATCGTCGATAAGGCGATGGATATCTATCTCTCCCATCGGCTGAAGCTGGATTCAGTCAAAAACATCCGGGATGTGGGCAATTACAGAACAGCCTCCGGTAAAATGATCAAAAAGGGAACGATCATCCGTTCCGGAGACCTTTCTCAGATGACAAAAGAGGACGCGGAACAACTGAAGAAGCTGGGGATCAACATCATTATCGATCTTCGCACGGAGGAAGAAATCAAGGACGCGGAAGACCGGAATATTGAAGGCTTCCGGTATTGCAGCCTGCCGCTCCCCGGTCTTGAAACGGATGATTCCGCAAAGCGCCTGCTTGAATATCAAAGAAGCAGCATATCAGAGGAAGAAAAAGCCTGGTACACCACAGAATATATGCGATATGTCAATATGAAACAGCTTTATCGTGATGTTCTCGCGTCCGGCGAATCCGTTAAGCAGCTTCGCAAGGTATTTGACATCCTTATCGATCAAAGCACACAGGGAGCGCTGATCCACTGTTCAAACGGCAAAGACAGAACAGGCATCGTTGTTATGCTCATCCAGTACGCGTTCGGCATGGATGAAGAAGAAATATTGAATGATTATTACGCCTCCGCTCTGCCGTATTACATGATAACGGAAAGCGCGGTCCTGATGCTTGAGCAGAACGGCTCATCCGGCGAATTTCTGGAGAAAGCAAGAGAGCTGCTGGGCATCAACGCAAATATGATCTCGGATCTCAGGCATTGGTGGCGGGAAAACCAATACGGAGCTCCCGAAAAATATCTGAGCGAACAATTGCAGCTGCCGCCTGAGCAGTTGGAACTGCTGCGCGAAAAATATCTGGAACCATAAGGGCGATTATGAAAACAGAGAAAAACAGATTTACCATTCAGTATGTATACCCTACGCAGGCGGTATCGGTGCTTATCGTAGTCATCGGTTTTCTTGTGGACGGTATAATGATCAATACTTTCCTGGGTGATACCGCTCAGGCTGCCTACGGCCTCACCGCGCCTTTGACGATCGTTAACGCGGCGCTTTGCGGTTTGATCTCAAGCGGCGTTCAGGTGCTGATGGGCAGGAGCACGGGCGGAAATGATCCGGATGAAACAGACAGGATCTATACGACCGCTGCTGTTTTCGGAGTGATCCTGTCCCTGTGCGTTGTCATTCCGGTTCTTATAATGCCGAAAAAAGCAGCAGTCCTGCTTGGCGCGACAAATGATGAAATGATCCGGCTGACCGCCGAATACATTCAGATGATCGTGCTGTCCTTTCCTCTGATCATGGTCACATCGATGTTTCCGGCTCTCTTTACACTGTCCGGAAGAAAAAAGACGCCCATGATATCCGCGATCCTTTTATGTATATCGGATATCGTATTGAATTATCTGAACATCAAGGTCATCCATTGGGGCATGCGCGGAATGGCTTTGGCAACCGTCCTGTCATATGTGATCAGCTTCGCGCACTTTACGGCAGACAAAACGCTGGCGCCTGAAAGGATGTTCACATTCAGGCTCCGTACATTTGAACGGTCTCTTGTAAAAAAGCTGCTCCGGTACGGAAGCATGTATTTTGTTTACAAGATCTGTACAGCTCTCCTGTCTTTCGTTTTTACAAAAAAGCTGTCTTCTATCGGAGACAGCTATCTTACCGCAAACGCGATACTGATCAATGTGGCCTTAGTTACAGAGGCGTTTACATCCGCGTCTAACAATACGACTAATATGCTCTGCAGCTATTGGATCGGTAAAAAGGACAACGACGGGCTGAGAAAATTCATGTACCGCATGACAACGACCTCTGTGCTTATACACATTTGTCTCGCGGCAATATGTATTTTGAGTGCCCGCGCTATCGTGGGAATATTCCATGTGGAGTCGGAGCAGACCTTTGAACTGGCTGTATCGGCTGTATGCCTTTACTCTCTCTGTATGCCGGTCAATGCCGTAAACGGCATATACAGAGCTTATGATCTGTGTACGGACAGAAGAAGATCGGCATACATATTGACCGTCTTCAATTTTTTCATCATGCCTGTCGCCGCGATGCTCCTGATCGTGAGGTTATGTGAGCCGAAATACTTCTGGGCGGCGTATGCCGCCGGGCAGGGGCTGGTAACATTGGCCGTCACCGGAAAAATGCTGTCAAACTGGCGTGCACTGAAGAACTGAAACGAAAAGAAAGAGTTATCGCTTTCCCCGAATCCCCCTCCCGACGGGGATCCGCATCCGGGGAAGAATACTTCAAGCCTTCAGCCGCATTTTCTGTGCTCGCTTCGGAAAAGACATTTCTGTCAGCGGGCCTTCATTGCTGCAATAGGGGTATTCAGCAGTGACAATATCCTGTTCAATACCCATCGCTCAGCAGGAAATCCGCCACATGCATGGTGATGATCCCTTCATGATTGCCGCCGGCGAACTCGTCTTTGCGCAGTATATATTTAGGATAGTTATCCCGTATCTGCAGCAAACGCTCATATTCGCGTTTCTTCAGGATTATTATGTACGATCAATCATTTTCAAAATGTTTGCTTACGGCAATACTGAAGCAACGAATGCATGTTGCGGTTTATATCCGCAAAACTTTATACTTTTCCCATAAAATGCGGTTATAATTTTCATGGATCATCCGCAATGAAATAAATCAGTTTGACGATATTACAAATAAACACTAACACGAAGCCGGAACGGCTCTGTGCAGAATCAGAAAATATATTTGAACGGAGAATGATCGTATGTCCGCAGGATTAACATTGGGAATCTCCAGTATCGGGGATCTGTTACTGAAAAACAAAATAACCACGTCAGAATCCGGCTTTGCAATCGACGGGGTGTCTATCAGAATTCCCGAATATCAGCGGCCCTACAAGTGGACAGCACACAATGCCAATCAATTGCTTGATGACATTGAAGATGCCATGAACGACAATAAAGAGGTGTATCGCGTCGGTACGCTGATCCTTCACCATGATAAGGATAACTGCTACAACATCGTGGACGGACAACAGCGAACGATCACATTTTCGCTGTTGCTGAAATGCCTGACAAATAACGCCATTCCGTTTTTGAATCAAAAGCTTTCCAACAACCCGTATAATGCACATAATGTGATCAATAATTACAGAGCTCTGCAGAGACGCATCAGCAAGATTGAGGATGAAAGGATTCGCAGTGATCTTTGTGATTATATCATTCAAAAATGTCAGATGATCGTTTTGATCACGGATGATCTTTCTGAAGCCTTCCAGTTTTTTGATTCCCAGAATGCGAGAGGTAAAGCATTGTATCCGCATGATCTGCTAAAAGCCTATCATCTTCGTGAAATGAACGACACGGATAGTACCGAAACAGAGCGGATCGTCAGGATCTGGGAGAACATGGATCAGAAGAAGCTTTCTTCTCTTTTCGGCGAATATCTCTACCGGTTAAAGGAATGGATCAAAGGGAATCATGCCTATGTTCTCAACGAGCACAATATCGACCTGTTCAAGGGTGTTACATCACGCGCGAACTACCCTTATGCACAGTACTACAAGGGTGCATTTGCTTATGCCAGCGAAACCAATCATTCCTATCTGCCATTTGTGACAGGGATGCAGAGATTAAGTCCGTTCCAGATCAACGCGCCTATCATCGCCGGAAAAGCATTCTTCGAGTATACAAAACACTATTTCGATATTCTGTCTGATATCCAGAACAACGACAAATATGAAGGCTATTTTATCAATGACAATGAAATGGTCAAGACACTGGATCTGAGGAAATATAAAAACGGGATCGGCAACCGTATTACGCGTTTGTTGTTTGACACGGCGATCCTCCTGTATGTAGATCGTTTCTGCCCGGACCGGCCTTCCAGAACAGATTTGGATTATCTGGATCAATTCGTGGTATACGCCTTCATCTGGGCTTATTCGATGCGTGCGCAATACTACAATGTAGGTTGGCAGGTGGCTCAGAATTATGTAATGGGAACGATCAGCAAGGAAGGGATCATCAACGGCTTCAACATTTATAAATGTATCGCGGATGCAGATTCACCAAATGTGTTGCTTGGCCGATTGGCGGAAAAAATAATGCCGCTCAACAGCAGTGTCATCAAAGCGGACACCAAAGAAGTGGAAAAACAGGATGATGGTATCTATCAGAACTATCTCCATTTCTTTGTGAAGCATAAATTCTGGGAGGGAAATAATGGCAAAGAATAGTCTGCCGCTGAACGAAATATCCATCAGGGAATTGTATATGAGTGGGGAAAAAACGATTTACGAGATCCCGATCTATCAGCGGAATTACGCCTGGGAAAAGGATGAGATCACAGCTCTGGTACAGGATATTTTTGACGCATGGAGAAAAAGCAGAGACAAGGGCACATCCAAAGTCTATTATATCGGGACGCTGGTCTCCTATCATAAAGGAGATAATGTTTTTGAGATCATAGACGGGCAGCAGCGTCTTACAACGATCTTCCTGATATTGATCGTACTGAAATGTATACTGACCAGTCACCTGACTTATCGCGCCCGCAAAAAATCAGATGATACCATCAAGTATTTGCAGGACGGGAAAAATGAGGATGAAGAAAAAGATATCGGGATCATCAATGGATACCGGTACGCGGAAGCGGCTGTCAAGGAGATCGTTGGCCTTGATCTTTCAGGCTTTACCGAATATTTTCTGAACAATGTGCATATCATTCATTACAAAGTACCGAAAAGTATTGACCTGAATCACTATTTCGAGGTCATGAATTCCCGCGGGGAACAATTGGAAAAGCATGAGATTGTGAAAGCCCATCTCATGGAAAAGTTGGATACAGACGAGGAAAGAAAACTCTTTCATTTGATCTGGGACAGTTGCAGCGAAATGAGTGTTTATATCCAGCAAAATCTTTCCGTGATCAAACCGGAAGCTGTGTTCGGTCATTCCTTATTTGATTTTCTCCCGGTGGATTTTGATTCCATGCTCCCGCTGCTTCAAAATGGATCAGAAGTTCAGAATGAGGATAAATCAACGCTTTCGATTTTAGATCTGATTGATCCAAAGGATACAGTTATCCAGCTAACAAAACTGGAACTTGAAAAAGAGCGTAAGGATACATTTCAACCGATCATTGACTTTCCGAATTTTCTGCTGATCGTTTTGAAAATCCTTCTGATAAAAAAGCCTGAATTTGACACTGCCGATTACATTTTGGACGATAAGGAATTGCTGAATGCCTTCACATTTGCGAGACTGACAGCGAATGAGGTAAAGCAATTCGGTTTCTGCCTTTTGAAATCAAGGTTCCTTTTAGACAATTATATTGTTCATCATTCCAACGAAGAGGATACGCTTGAAAGCAACCCCTGGAAGCTGCAATGCTGGATCAAAGAAAAAACAAAGGAAGAAAGTAAAGAAAAAGGCAGGCTGAAAAACCTTGTCAGTGAAAACGATGAAGATTCCCTGCAAACTCGTATGGTACATCTGCTTTCCATGTTTGAAGTTTCCTTTACAGCAAAGCAAAGAAAGAATTATTTATTCTATTGTCTGATGTATCTGATGGATCATAACAGAAATGACTACAGTGCATATACTGCTTTCGCTGAAGGCCTGGCAGATTGCTATTTCAGATTGGTCTATCTTGACAGCAGCAAGCTGAACGCCATCAATACGCCATTGCCCGGCAGTTTTGATGAAGCCGTACTTGCCGGCCATACGCTTGCGGATTCCGTATTGCCGGCTGCTACCGAAGAACAATTCATTTCCGTATATGGAAATGGTTCGGAAGCATCGCGCGGTGTTCCGTTATTTATCTTCAATTATCTGGATTACAAGCTTTGGAAACTGTACGATTCGGAATTGCGCGGTAAAAACGCCAAAGAGGAAAGCCCCGTTCGGCGTACTTTCTTTGAAAAGCTCGGCTGCAGCGATTTTAGCCTGAGGAACTTTGACCAGTTCTATTTTTCCCGTACCAGACGAAGTCTGGAGCATTATTATCCGCAGGCGGAGGCGACCGGAACGGAGGACAGATTGGATCAGTCTCAAATCAATTGCTTTGGTAACTACGCAATGATCGGCAGCGATGCCAACAGTTCAGGATCAAACTGGATGCCTCTGACAAAACTGGATCATTATCAGGATAAATCCGGAAAGATCCAGAAAATCAGCGTTGCCTCATTAAAACTGATGATCATGATGCAGATATGTCGAGATAAACAAGGTTGGAGCTTTGATGAAATAAGTGAACACCAAAGCAAAATGATTAATATAATGATAAAGTGAATGTGATGCAATATATGGCAGCGCATTTCCGGGCAATGGTGAATGGTAAAGAAAGAGCAACATCAGCAAGCCCCTGCGGACGGGGATAGCATAACACAGAAAAACAAACGCCGGTCTTCTGGAACGGTCACGGTAAATGCTGCCGTTCGGAAAAAGATTGAAAGGATCAACGCGAAATGCTCGGCAAAACGAATGAGGGAAGTCCTGCTATAGATATTAGGAACAGTCCAATTTATAAAGACCAACGGATCCATTTTGAATGAATGAAACGAGGAATTAACTATGCTTAATGTAAAAATACAAATACCTGATGAT
>CALGBY010000043.1 GCA_937886445.1 uncultured Clostridia bacterium
TCTGGGTTTCAAATCCTCTTTGCTTTTGTGGGGCGTTTTTTCACAGCCCCTTTTTGATACACGGGTGAAAACTGAGATATCATGAATTGTCAGAGAAGAAGAAAGAAATTTTCTGCAGCAGTTCCGGCATGATACAAACAGCCCTTCGGCAAAGCCGCCGCGAGCAGGCAGCGGAGCGCCGAAGGGCATATTATTGATGATAAGGAATCGATCCCGTTTACGGATCACATGTCCGCGCTTTCTGCGCGTTTTTCGGCCTCCGCGAGGCAGGCGATCAGCCCCTCCGCGGTAAGCTCACGCTCGCCGAAGCGCTCGCCGCCGGCGCGGCCGGCCAAGGCGTGCCACAGCGTGCCCAGAACGGCTGAGAAGAAGGATTCTCCTGTCTGCGCATATAGCGCGGCAATGATGCCGCACAGCACATCGCCGCTGCCGCCCTTGGCAAGGGCGGGCGTGCCGGAGGTGACGATCTGCGTTTCCTCACCGTCGGTGATGACGGGCACATCGCTCTTTAATACCACGGTGCAGCCGTAGCGTTCCTGCAGCCTGCGCGCGGCGGAGATCCGGTCTTTCAGAACGGTCTCGGCGGTTTCACCCGTGCCCAGAAGCCGGACGGCTTCTCCGATATGCGGGGTGATGACTGCCCTGTCGCCCGGCTTGATCCCCCGGGCGGAAAGCATATTCAGCGCGTCGGCATCCCATACAGAGGGACGGTCCTCATCCCAAAGGGCCATGATGCCGCGCCATGCCGCTTCGCTTTTGCCCAGACCGCAGCCAATTGCCAGCACATCGTAAGCGGGACGGCTCTTTACGGCCTGCTCTATATCGATACACATGGCGCCGGGAACCAGCGTCTGCAGCACGGGCATCAGTTCCCGATCACAGGCGATGGTCACAAGCCCCGCTCCTGCCGTAAGGCAGGCCTTCGCGCACATGGCGGCGGCCCCCGCCATGCCCATGCTGCCGGCGTAGATCAGCACACGGCCCATATCGCCCTTGTGGCATACGGCGCTCCGGCGGGGCAGGCGCGTGAGCTCCGGTTCCCCGGAGCGTGTTATGCTGTAGATATCCTCGCTGTACAGGGTATCCTGCAGATCCCAAAGACCGATATCTTTTACCACGATCCGCCCCACGGCGTCACGCCACGGGGTGAGATACAGCCCGCGCTTGGGGGCGTGGAAGGTAACGGTCACATCGGCGTGTACGATGGAAAGCTCATCCGCCGCGCGGCCGGTACCGCCCTCAAGACCGCTGGGGATATCCACGGAAATGACGGGCGCTGGAACAGGGCTGAAATCATGGCAGGGGCACAGCATCATGCGCTGCGAAAGCGCGTCCGGACGGCCGTGAAAGCCGGTGCCGAAGATGGCGTCCACATAAGCGTCAAAATGTTCCCGCGGGCCTTCACCGTCAAAGGGAAGCTCCTCCTCGGGCAGATCACGCAGGATCAGTACGCGGTCTGTAAGCAGGCGAAGCAGCTTCAGGTTTTGAATGGCGTTTTCCGTGACGGGCTCGTCGGAGAGCCACACCTCGGGAATGCCGCCGCGGCTGAGAAAAAGCCTGGCCGCAGCCAGACCGTCACCGCCGTTATTGCCTTTTCCGCACAAAAAAAGCACCCTTTTGTCTTTGCAGCTGCCTCCGAGGGCCTCTGTCAGCACATCGGTCACCGCCTCAGCCGCGTGCTCCATGAGCAGCAGGGAGGGATAACCGGCCTTGATCGCTTTATCTTCAAGCGCACGCATTTCCTCCGGCGTAAGCACGCCGGAAGCGGCATATGGCAGCATCATGTATTCCTTTCCGCCGCCGCGAAGGCAAGCGCCATATTGTTTTCATGGGAAAGAGAAAGATGAAGACAGGTGATATTCATCTGCGAGGCATGAGCGGCAGCCTGACCGCGCAGCTCGTAATAAGGCTTTCCGTATTTATCATGCAGTATCACGATATCGGCAGGGCTGATGTCCTGAAAGCCGGTACCCAGCGCCTTGACGAACGCTTCCTTTGCGGCAAAGGCAGCCGCCATGGAGGAAGCGGCCATCCGCCCGCGGTCCGTGATATAGGCCTGTTCCTCGGGGGCGAAATACCGCTTCAGAAAGCGGCCGTCCCCAAGCAGCTTTTCCATGCGCTCTGTGTCACACAGGTCGCAGCCGATACCCACGATCATGCTGAATGTATCCTCCTTCGGATAGGGTGGCAATGATTGTTAACAGTTGTATGCCACTCAACCTTTCACCGCCATCATCGCGTTCGCGATGGCACGGGCGGTCACCTCCGCCGCGGCCATGCACAGCTTGACGAAATTTACTTCGCTGTTTACCCGGCCGGTGGCCAGGGCAAACAGGGTGTCGCCGTCCATCTGCGTGTGAACGGGACGGATGGTGCGCGCAAGGCCGTCATGTGCCACATCCGCAAGGCGGTTGGCCTGCGCCTTGGAAAGTTTGCAGTCCACAGCCACGCAGCCGATGGTGGTATTGCTGCCGGGCAGCCCGCGCAGAGTGGCCGGCACCGGAGCCTGGCCGAAGAGCAGATCCTCGCACAGCACCGGTGTTCCGTCCGGCATATGTCCGCAGCCCAGAGGCTTTCCGGTGCGCGGGTGATAGACATCGCCGCAGGCGTTGACTGCCACCGCCGCGCCCACGGTCACGCCCTCGGGCAGGGTGACGGAGGCGGAGCCGATACCGCCGCGCTGAGGCACGGTGCCCGGCACCAGCTTTCCCACGGTGGCGCCGCAGCCGGCACCCACGCTGCCCTGCTGAAAGGCTTTTCCCGCGTTGGCGCAGGCCTCACGACCCATCATGGCGTCCGGGCGCACATAGGGGTTTCCCTCCGCAAGGTCAAACAGCACAGCGGCGGGCACGATCGGCACCCGGCATACGCCCATATCCATGCCTACATCCATCTGTTCAAGATACCGCATCACGCCGCAGGCAGCTTCAAGCCCGTAGGCGCTGCCGCCGCTCAGCACGACGGCGTTGACCTTTTCCACCAGATTGCCCGGACGGAGCAGGTCTGTTTCCCTTGTGCCGGGAGCGGCTCCGCGTACGGAAACACCGCCTGTCGCGCCGTCTCCGGCGCACAGGATCACCGTAACACCGGTGCGGGCGTCTTCATCCTGCGCGTGTCCCGCACGGATACCGTGTACATCGCATATGCTGCCGGGATAAAGTGTTTTAGCCATAACAGTCCCTCTTTTATATCGTATGAGGCCATACCGCTCGAATGAGGCACCGCTCAGCGTGCCGGAGGATCGTTCGGTATTGCCCCGGGATCATGCGCGGGCAAGGACAGCCTTTACAAGCTCCGCGATGGCTTCGTCCCTGTTGGTCTCATTGAACATTTCGTGCCGTCCGTCCTTATAAATGCGCACGGTGATATTCCCAAGCCCGGCCTTTCGGTATTCCTCCGCTGTGGTTTCCACGCCTTTTCCCATCTGACCTACGGGATCCCGGTCGCCTGAAAGCAGGAGCACGGGCAGATCCTTTCTGATGGTATTGAGACGGGAGGTTTTGCACAGCCGCATCAGCCCGCCGAAAAAGTCATGGAAGGCGGAGCCGGTAAAGGTGAAGCCGCAAAGCGGATCGGCAATATAGCTGTCCACATGCCTTTCATCGCGGGTAAGCCAGTCAAAATCCGTCCGTGCGGGCTTGAACGGCTTGTTGTTGCCCTTGAAGGCAATGCCGTTGACAAACTCGGCGGGCTTTTTCTTTTTGCTTAAGGATGCCAGCAGGAAGCCGGAGGAACACAGCGGCAGGGGATAATGCCCCGTACCGGAAAGCACCAGAGCGTCAATGGCGCTGCTGTTGTTTATCACGTATTCTCTCGCGAGAAAGCTGCCCATGCTGTGCCCGAGCAGCACCAGCGGCACGTCGGGAAAACGGGCGCGCAGCCTTCGCGTTACTTCAAGCTGATCGGTGATCAGGGTATCCCAGCCGTCCTTTTCAGCAAACCAGCCGAGTGTTTCGGCGTTCGGCCCGTGTCCGCGCAGGCTGATCCCGGCCACAGCGATGCCCTGCCGGTTCAGATCCGCGGCAAGGCGCGCGTAGCGGCCGATATATTCGGCCATGCCGTGGATCACCTGGATCACAGCCTTTGTTTCGCCCTCAGGCTGCCATACTGTCAGTTCACGATCGATACTGTATGCCATCTTAACGGTCTCCTTTCATCGGCGGGAGGCGGGATGGTGTCAAAGCTGGTAGAGGCCGACCTTCTTATAAACCTTGCGCAGCGTTTTCATGGCGAGATACTGCGCGCGTTCGGCGTTTTGCTTCAGTACACCGGCCAGATAGTTCTTGTCGGAGATGATATCATTGTACTTTTGCTGGATGGGAGTCAGCTCCGCGAGCACGGCCTCGGTAACGGCGTCCTTGAGCGCGCCGTAGCCCATACCCTGCAGGGAGGCAGCGGCTTCCTCGGGCGTTTTGCCCGTAAGCACGGCAAGAATGGTAAGCAGATTGCTTACGCCGGGCTTGTTTTCGGGGTCAAAGCGGATCTCGCCGTCACTGTCGGTCACCGCGCGCTTCAGCTTGCGGCGGATCACATCGGGCGCGTCCAGCACGGCGATGTAGGTATCCTCGGGGTCGGATTTGCTCATCTTTTTGGTGGGCTCTGCGAGGCTCATCACCTTGGCGCCGGATTTGGCGATCACGGGCTCCGGCAGAGTGAACACGTCGCCGTAAATGCCGTTGAAGCGCTGGGCGATGTCACGGCAGATCTCCACATGCTGCTTCTGGTCCACCCCCACGGGCACATAGTCCGTCTGGTAGAGCAGGATATCGCTGGCCATCAGCACGGGATAGGTGAAAAGACCGGCGTTGATGTTATCGGCATGCTTGGCGGATTTATCCTTGAACTGCGTCATACGGCTGAGCTCGCCCATATAGGTGAAGCAGTTGAGGATCCAGGCCAGCTCGGCGTGTGCCGGTACATGGCTCTGGCAGTAGATGATGTTCTTTTCAGGGTCCAGGCCGCAGGCGATGTAAATGGCGGCCAGAGAAGCGGTGCGCTTCCTCAGCTCCGCCGGATCCTGCCTTACGGTGAGGGTATGCAGGTCCGCCATGCAGTACAGGCAGTCCGCGTTCTCAAAGTGTGTAAAATTGCGCAGCGCGCCGATGTAGTTGCCCAGTGTGATGTTGCCGCTGGGCTGGATGCCGGAAAAGACCACCTTTTTCTTTTCCGGCTTTTGTACTTGTTCGCTCATGATGGATGTCCGTCCTTTCGTATCGGGCTTTATACAGAAAAACGCCCCAAGCGATCTGCCTGAGGCGGTATCCCGCGGTGCCACTCAAATTCAGCCGCTGCAGCGGCCCTTTAAGGCGTATAACGTTCGCCGCCCGTTACGGGATAATGCCGTGATCACGGTTTCCCCCGTACCCTCGAAAGCCCATTCTCCGTATATGCTCCGTCCCCGTTCCACCGTACCGGGTGACTCTCTGTGCGAACATATGCCGGATACTCTTCTTTTTCGCCGGTTTCCTGCATATTATATATCTGAAAGCGCTTTATGTCAAGCAAAAGCGCGTACGAACGCGCCGTATCCGGGGCAGGCGGATGAGGGTGCTCAAAAGCTGCCGGAAGCGTTTTGCTTGAGCGCGTGCCCGAAGTGTGGTACAATGATCCTGTGTTGTCCGGGCGGAGCATATGACGGTTCCGGAAAGAGGAACGCTTTTGACGCGTGAACGCGGAAAGGCATTGCTGTGCCGGGACAGCAGTCTGTATCTGAAAATTCTGATGCATGGCGGAGGAACCGACTGCGTCCGCCGGAGGAGGAAAAGAGGATGCGCGACGCCGCTTCTTTGCGTCTCACCTGTGACCTGAATGCCTATATCACTTCCTATGCGCCGCGCGTGGTGTACACCCCGGAACAGCTTGAAAGCGCCTTGCGGAGCTATACGGAGGAGGAAATGCAGACGCTGCGGGACGCCGGCTGGCTGGGGGATGATTTTGAATGCTTTTACGCTGTGAACCGTTTTCTGAATGAGACCGGCGCGGCGGAACGGGCGGGGGATATCTGGCTGCGGCAGGTGTATTCCGAGGCGAAAAGACTGGATGCCGGAGCCTTCCGGCGGGATCCCTACCTTTCACGCATCCGTGTGCCCGAGAAGCGCATCGGACGCTTTCAGCTGAAGCAGGTAAGCTATCTGCCGGGGGAGTTTCTGCAGTACGATATGCCCGATCTTTCCCGTCCTCATGTTACGCCGAAACTGGGCTTTTTTACCGAAAGGGTGACCTTTCCCGCCGTATACGAGGGAAACATGCCGTGGGTGAGCGTATGCCCCAGCGAGGTGAACAGCATGCTGCCCGATACCGTGCCCGCGCACGGAAAGGTGCTTGTGCTGGGGCTGGGACTGGGATACTATCCGTACATCCTGTCGCTGAAGGAGGATGTGGAAAGCATCGTGATCGTGGAACTGCAAAAGGAGATCATCGATCTGTTCAGCGCGTATATCCTGCCGCAGTTTGAACACAGGGAGAAGCTCACGGTGGTGCAGGCGGACGCGTTCAGCTATCTTGAGACCGTGCGGGACGGTGATTTTGATTTTTGCTATGCCGATATCTGGGAGGGCGAGGAGGACGGAGCGGAGGCGTACAGGCGTATCCTTCCGCATGAAAAGCGGCTGTCCGGCACCGCCTTTGCCTACTGGATCAGGGATGCGATCCAGAGGCGGGCGGAGGAGGAAAACGGCGGTCAATGATACCCCGGCGGGGTTTTGCCCCGTCATACCGGATAATATAAGGAGGATGTCACATGGATGAATACCGTTCTTTTCGCGAAGCGGGTGTAAGCGCTTCGCTGCTGAACAGGTTTTTTACGGAATGGGAAAAGGTAAAGGAAAAGGTGCAGTTTCATTCCATGGTGCTCCTGCGGCACGGAAAACATGTGATGACAGCGGATTTTTCCCCTTATGACAGTACGACAGCGCACATGCTGTTTTCCCTTTCCAAAAGCTTTACCTCCGCGGCGGCAGGCTTTGCCGTAAGCGAGGGATTGTTTCGCTGGGATACCCCGGTCACTGATCTCCTCCGGGAGGAGATCCCGGAGGGCAGAGAGGAAGAACTGAAGCAGGTCACGCTGGAAAGCCTGCTCGTGATGGGAAGCGGCCTGGATGAGGCAAGCGACTCGCCGTCGCCCGATCCCAAAGTGACCTGGGCACGCCATGTGCTGAGCTTTCCCGTCAAATACCCGCCCATGACGCATTTTCATTACAACACCTTCGGAACCTATCTCATATCCTGTATGGTGGAGAAGGCGGCGGGACAGAGCCTGACGGATTATCTTGCCCCGCGCCTGTTTGACAAACTCGGCATTGAAAAACCTGTGTGGGAAAAAAGCCCGGAGGGTATCTGCTGCGGAGGCTTCGGCCTGTATCTTTCGGCTGAAAGCATCTCCCACTTCGGTCAGTGTCTGCTGGATGGCGGCCGGTACAACGGGGAACAGGTGCTTCCGGAGGGCTGGACGGAGCTGGCCACCCGCGAGCATATCGCCAACTACACCGGTGTTCCCGAACCCGGCAATGAATGGGCACAGGGCTACGGCTTTCAGTTCTGGCGCTGCATAGGCGGACGCTACCGCGGCGACGGCGCGATGGGCCAATTGTGCCTTGTGGATGAGGCGCATGACGCGGTACTGGCTGTTACCTGCGGGACAGGCGATATGGGAGAGGAATACCGGCTGATACGGGAATACCTGATCCCCGCGCTGGACGGCGCGTTGCCGGAGGACAGTGACGAGGCTGAGGCGGAGCTGAAAAACAGGATCGCCGGCCTTTTCTATGATCTGCCGCAAGATGACGGCAGCGCTTTCTCGCTGCCTGCCGGCACATATGCCGTGAAATATGAAGGAACAGAGCTGACTGTTGCGTTTGAAAAAGGCGTGTACGGGCTGGTAGTGCTGGATATCTCCTTCGGAAGCGATGAATACCAACGCTTTTATCTGCCCCGCGGCAGCGCGGCGCTGTGCGGCATCGTATACGCCGGTATGCAGCAGCCGTTTTTCGGCTGCTGCGCGGGCAGGAACGGAAGGCTGCACGTTTCGCTGCGCTGCCTTTGCGGACCCGCCTGCTGTGAAGGTGTATTCTATACCGAAGATGAAAAACTGATCTTTGACGGAACGGGTGTGGATTTCCCGTCCGGCCATGTTGAATTTACCGCGAAATAAATACAGAAATGAGGGGATACTTATGGCTTTCATGAATATCGAGTACTATTCCCGCGCGCTGCGCAGGCAGACTTCCTTTAAGCTGCTGATCCCGAATGACCCGAGAGAGGGAACGGAATTTGATGAAAACGCCCCGCTGGATACGCTGTTCCTGCTGCATGGCTATACCGGAAACGCCGGCAACTGGGTGCCGGAATATCTGTGTGAAAAATACCGTTTTGCCATTGTGATGCCGAACGGGGAAAACAGCTTTTATCTGAACGGCCTTTCAGCGGGACACGCGTTTCAGACGATGGTGGGGGAGGAACTGGTCGATTATGTGCGCCGCACCTTCCGCCTGGCAAACGGCAGGGAACACACCTTTATCGCCGGCCTCAGCATGGGCGGCTTCGGCGCGCTGCATACGGCACTGGCCTATCCGGAGACCTTCGGAAAGGCCGTCTGCCTGTCTTCCGCCTTTATTCAGGATAATGTCCGCCAAATGACGCCCGGCTTTTCGGACGGCTTTGCCAATTTCGAATACTACCGCGAATGCTTCGGAGAGCCTGCCGCGCTTGAAACAAGTGAAAATGATCCGAAAAACCAGGTAATGCGTCTCAAAAAAGAAGAAAAGCTTTTCCCGGGGATCTTTATGGCCTGCGGGACGGAGGACTTTCTGCTGAGGGAAAACCGTGAGATGCACGCCTTCCTTTCGGCAGAGCAGGTGGAGCATACCTATATCGAAGGACCCGGTATCCACGATATGGCGTTCTGGAGCAAATATATCGTAAAGGGCATTGAATGGATCTATGAAGGCAAGTGAGAACACCCAAAGCATAACAGAGGTACGCGTTCCGGATACGGAGCAGTTCAGGCTGCTTTACCGGCAGTATATCACCGCGGATTTTCCGCCCGAGGAGCGGATGACCGAGGAACAGTGCGCGCGCCTGCGGGAAAAAGGGATACTGCGCTGCCATTGCTTCTACGGAGGCGAAGCGCTGCTCGGCTATGCCGTTTCCGTGGCTGACAGCAGGAGCGGCTGCCTGTTTATCGAATATCTCGCGGTGACAAAGGAACGGCGGGGCAGGGGGATCGGCAGTGAGATGCTGCGTTTTTTCAGCGATTACGCGAAGGACTATAACTTTATTTTGCTGGAGGTGGAGGACGAACGCCGGGCAAAAACGCGCTCGGAACGCGATACGATGGAGCGCCGTCTGCGCTTTTATACCGCCGCCGGAGCCGTTTACACCGGCACCGCGGCGGTCACCTACGGTGTGCCGTACCGGCTGCTGGCGTTTCAGTGCTCCGGCAGCATCCCTCACGGAAGCATCCCCGGCATATACCGCCGTCTGTACCGCAGCAAGCTGGGCGCGATCGCGGTAATGCTGCATATACGCACAAAAAGAGAGCGTTTTGGCGATACGCGCGTGTAACGGCGGGTAATGCGCGGCAAAAAACCGTAAAAAAACGAAAATACCGTTCAGCCCCCTTGCGCTTCCGGCGATTTTGCGTTATACTTTACAAGCCGTTGTGTAGCAGCGGGCCCCGTGCGATGAACCGGTGTGAACCCTGTCAGGTCCGGAAGGAAGCAGCAGTAAGCATTTTGGGGCGTGTGCTGCGGCAAAGTCTGTTGTTACACAGCGGTATTTTTTATACCGATACAAAAATTTGTCGGCTGATCGACGGGAGGATATCGATATGTGGCGGATACCTGAAGCATTGAAGGCGGATGAGGAGATCTACAGCGCTGTTGAAAGCGAATGCCTGCGGCAGGAGGCGCATATTGAGCTGATCGCCAGTGAAAACTTCGTCAGCCCGGCGGTGATGGCCGCGATGGGCAGCCCGCTTACCAATAAATATGCCGAGGGCTATCCGGGACACCGCTATTACGGCGGCTGTGCCTGTGTGGACAGGGCGGAGGAGCTTGCCCGTGAGCGCGCCTGCGCGCTGTACGGGGCGGATCATGCCAATGTACAGCCGCACAGCGGAAGCCAGGCCAATATGGCTGTATATTTTGCGCTGCTGAACCCCGGTGATACGGTTCTCGGCATGAGCCTGAACGACGGCGGACACCTTACACACGGCAGCCCCGTGAACATTTCCGGAAAATATTTCAATTTTGTTGCCTACGGGCTTGACAGTGAGACCGAGCGGATCGACTATGACGGTCTGCTCCAAAAGGCGAAGGAGGTAAAGCCCAGGCTGATCGTGGCGGGCGCCTCCGCCTATCCCAGAGAGATCGATTTTAAGAGGATCAGGGAGATCGCCGATGAGACCGGAGCGCTGATGATGGTGGATATGGCGCACATCGCCGGCCTTGTGGCCGCCGGTGTACACATGAGCCCGGTGCCCTATGCCGATGTGGTGACCACCACCACCCATAAAACGCTGCGCGGGCCGAGAGGCGGTATGATCCTGTGCAGAGAGCAGTACGCGAAGGCCATTGACAAGGCCATCTTTCCGGGCACGCAGGGCGGCCCGCTGTGCCACATCGTGGCGGCAAAGGCGGTATGCTTCGGAGAGGCCATGAAGCCGGAATTCAAAAAGTATCAGGAGCAGATCGTAAAGAACGCCAAGGCGCTTGAAAACGCGCTGCGTGCGCTGGGCGTGCGCATGGTATCGGGCGGCACGGATAACCACCTTCTTCTGCTGGATCTGGTGGACACCCCCGTTTCCGGAAAGCAGCTGGAAACCTGGCTGGGCGAGGCCAACATCACCGTCAATAAAAACATGGTGCCCCGTGATACCCGTAAGCCCAATGAGACCAGCGGTATCCGCGTAGGCACGCCTGCCGTGACCACCCGCGGCTTCAGGGAGAAGGAAATGGAGGAGATCGCCGGCTTTATTGCCGATATGATCGAAAAGGGAGAGGCGGCTGTGCCCGATGTGAAGGAAAGGGTGGAGCGTCTGACCGCCCGCTTCCCGCTTTACTGACAAAAGACGGTCTTCCGCGGCGTAAAGACAGATATGGGACCGCGCCCCGGGGTTTTTCCCCGGGGCGCGGTCCTTTTCGGTAAGGCTGCTTTGAACAGCGGAAGAAGGGCTGCCGACACATGTAACTGATTTGTAACCCATGAAGAAAGGACAAAATACAGTCATCCATATGACAAAAGGATTATGCTATAATCAATCCTGAAATATCAGAAGATCGGTCTTTCGGGACCGGGCGGAGGAAAAAATGCAGGCGGACAGATGCACCGGAAACCTTGAAAACGGTAATTTTTGCATACAGATCGATAATGTGGTATACTGTCAGTGCGCCGACGGCTGGAGCATTCCGGAGGAAACGCTTTCCGGAAGCAACCTTACTTTGATCACCGGTGGCGCGGCGGATTATGTGCTTGGCGGGCAGTCCTACAGGGCGGAAGCCGGAAGCCTGATCTATGTGCCGCATGGCGGAAAGCGGCAGGCGACCCTCCCGGAGGGGGAGATGATGCACTGCTGCAGTGTGGATTTCAGCCTTACCGCGCCGGACGGAACGAAGGTGGATCTGCCCCTTCCCTTTGTGAGCCGGCTTACGGACAGCACGGCGCTGAATGAGATCTTCAACAGAATGAATGTGAACTGGAACCAGAAAGCGCCGTATTATATGCTGAAGCTGAAGGGGCTGCTCCAATTGCTCATCAGCACAGCGATCACCTCAGGCGGCGGGGCGGACTGCGCGGTGTCCGGAAGTGACGAACGCATCCGCACGATGATGACGGTCATCTCCATCCATTACGCGGAGAATCTTTCTCTGGAGGGCTTTGCCGACCAGTTTGGGCTGAACAAGGTGTATCTAGGCATGCTGTTCAAAAAGCATACCGGTGTTTCTTTCCAGCGCTATCTTCTCAACACCCGTCTGAACGCGGCGGGGGATCTGCTGTATACCGGTAAATATTCCATCAGCGATGTGGCGTACAAGACCGGTTTTCAGGATCCCTCCTATTTCAGCCGGCTGTTCAACGAGGTGTACGGGATGCGCCCCGGAAAGTACAAGAAGCTGGAAAAACTGAAGGAGCCGTACGACCGGCACCTGTAACGCGGAAGCGGAAGGAAGCGTAAAAAATGAAAATCGTACTGACTGAAAGTCTGGGGATCCCGGAAAAGGAGCTCGCGGAGCTGGCGGAACCGCTTGAAAAGCAGGGCCATTCCTTTGTCTTTTATGAAAAAACAACGGATACCGGACGGCTTGCGCAGGAAGTAAAGGACGCCGATGTGATCATGCTGGCGAACATGCCCATGCCCGCGCAGGTGCTTTCACAGTGCGAAAACCTGAAATATGTGGATATCGCCTTTACCGGCGTAGATCATGTGGCGGTGGATGTACTGAGAGAAAGGAACATCCCCTTCTCCAACGCCAGCGGCTATTCCACCGAAGCAGTGGCGGAGCTGGGCATCGGTATGGCGCTTTCCGTGCTGCGCAATATGCGCGAAACGGAGGCGAAATGCCGTGAGGGCGGCACCAAGGCAGGCCTTGTGGGCACGGAGCTGGCCGGAAAGACCTGCGGGATCGTGGGCCTTGGCCATATCGGCACAAGAACAGCCGAGCTGCTGCACGCGTTTCGCTGCAGGGTGCTTGCGGTGAGCAGGACGCGTCATGAGGTGTGCCCGGATTATGTGGAACAGACGGATCTGGATACGCTGCTCAGGGAAAGCGATATCGTGTTCCTGCATTGCCCGCTGAATGCGTCCACGCGGAACATGATCGCGGCGGAGCAGCTTGCCGTGATGAAAAATACCGCCGTGCTGATCAATCTTGCCCGCGGGCCGGTGGTGAACAGCGCGGATCTGAAAGCGGCGCTTGATGCGGGCGTGATCGCCGCCGCGGCGAGCGATGTGTTTGAAAAGGAGCCTCCTCTTGATGAAAGCGAGCCGCTGCTTTCCGCGAAAAACACCCTGCTTACCCCGCATATCGCTTTCGCGACAAGGGAAAGCATGCAGGATCGCGCCCGGATCGTGTTTGACAATCTGTACGCGTTTTTGAACGGTGAGATCAGAAACAGAGTAAACTGAACAGAAATGATCCATGAGGAGCCGCGAAGAACACCGGGTTTCTTCGCGGCTCCTTTTGAATTCCGGCGCACATGCACCGGATAATGCATAATCATGCATGCATATATACATAAACATCGCATAATTTCTATTATTGTAGAGCGAAAATGCATATTCAAAACAATATAAATACAATATCGGGCTCATTCATGATTGACATGCAAAATGGACAATGATAAAATAAACCCACATTCCGCAGTTTCCTGCGGAAAATAGTGTCCTTTCCGGACACAGTATGAAAAGGGGAATCATTATGAAGAAACTGCTTGCTGCTTTGATGGCCGTCATGATGATCCTGAGCCTGTGCTCCTTCGCTTCCGCTGAAGAAGGCAAGGGCTACAAGATCGCTATTATGACCGGTACCGCTTCTCAGGGCGATGAAGAAATCAGCGCCGCCCAGAAACTGGCCGCCGCTTATCCCGACATCGTCATCACCGACACCTATCCCGACAACTTCTCTTCTGAAGTTGAGACCACCATTTCCAAGCTGCTGGCCTTCGCCAACGATCCCGAAGTAAAGGCGATCATCTTTGTTCAGGGCGTGCAGGGTGCTACCTCCGCTTTCAACCAGATCAAAGAAATGCGCCCCGACATCCTTCTGGTCGCCGGTGTGCCCGCTGAGGATCCCGCTCCCATCTCCGCTGCCGCTGACATCGTTCTTGCGAACGACGAGATCGGCTGCGGCTATCAGGTTGCCGACATGGCCGAAAAGTGGGAATGCGACGTCATCATCCACTATTCCTTCGCCCGTCATATGAGCTACGAGACCATCGTTGCCAAGCATGACGCCATGAAGCTGGCTGCCGAGACCAAGGAAATCGAATTCGTAGACCGTGACTGCCCCGATCCTACCGGTGATGCCGGCATGAGCGGTGCTCAGGCCTTCGTTCTCGAGGACATTCCCAAGGTCATGCAGGAATATGAAGGAAAGAAAGTTTGCTTCTACTGCACCAACTGCGGTCTGCAGGTCGCTCTGCAGCAGGCGATCGTCAAGGAAGAGAACGCCTACTATGCTCTGCCCTGCTGCCCCTCTCCCTATCACGGATTCCAGGAAGCCTTCGGTCTTGAGAGCAGCTACGGCGATATCCCCGGCACTCTGAAGATCCTGGCCAACTATCTGAAGGCCAACGGCGCTGCCGATCGTTTCTCCACCTGGGCCATCCCCGTCAACATGAGCATGATCCTGGGCTCCTTCGAATATGCCTGCGCGTGGGCCGAGGGTGCTCTGACCGAAAAGCTCGATGTGGCCAAGCTGCAGGAATGCTTCACCAAGGCCGCCGGCGCTCAGCCTGTATTCGGCACCTACATCGACAACAACGGTGTTGAATATGCCAACTACCTGCTCATCGCTTTCGATCCTCTTGATTTCAACGACTACGCTGACTGATCCAATATGAACTAAGGCAATACCGCACAATTCGTCAGCACGCTGAACGGGGCCTTTTCCACCATCTTCATCTTGCGGAAGTTTCCGGTTTACATTCAGTAAACCTTCAATTTCCGCAGGCGGATCTGTTGAAAAATTCACTCGCCGTCGTACTGACTCACTTGTGCGGTATTGCCCTAAATACCCGGGTCGGCCTATCCGGCCCGGGTTATTCTTGATAATACGCGTTTACGCGCAGGGGGGACTGATTTTGGCTGCCGATAATTATGTTCTTGAAATGAACAATATCACAAAACGGTATGGTATGAATACCGTGCTGGAGAATGTATCACTGAAGGTGCGTCCCGGCGAGATCCACGCACTGTTGGGCGAGAACGGCGCCGGCAAATCGACCCTGATGAATGTGCTGTTTGGCATGCCGGTGATCCATTCCACCGGCGGTTTTGAAGGAGAAGTACTTGTAGACGGCCGGAAGGCGGATGTCCGTTCGCCTATGGACGCGATGAACCTCGGGATCGGTATGGTACATCAGGAGTTTATGCTGATCCCCGGCTTTACGATTACCGAAAACATCAAGCTCAACCGTGAAAAGACAAAATCCTGGTTCGTGAGCAAGGCGGTCAAAAGCCTTGACTTTCTGGATGAGCCGGCGATGCATGATGATGCTGTCACGGCCCTGAATGCCGTGGGCATGAGCCTGGACGCGGAGGAGCGTGTTAAAATATTACCGATCGGTCACCAGCAGTTTGTTGAGATCGCCCGCGAGATCGATAAAGAGGGCATCAAGCTTCTGGTGTTTGACGAGCCCACCGCCGTGCTTACCGAAAGCGAGGCGGAACAGCTGCTGAGTGTTATGCGCGATATCAGCGCGAAAGGCATCGCCATCATATTCATCACTCACCGCCTGGCTGAGGTGATGGAGGTATGCGACAGCGTTACCATCCTTCGTGACGGCAAGCTTGTCACCTCGCTCAGCACGGCTCAGACCAATATGGAAGAGCTGGCCGGGCTGATGATCGGCCGCGGCGATGAAAGCCTGATCACCATTGACAAGGGTGAAAGGAACGAGACCTCCGATTCCAGGATCGCCATGCGCATCCGCGACCTGTATGTGGATATGCCGGGCGAGATGGTGAACGGCGTTAATCTGGACATCCGCGAGGGGGAGATCATCGGCATCGGCGGCCTGGCAGGGCAGGGAAAGATCGGCATTCCCAACGGCGTAATGGGTCTTTACCCCGCGAGCGGCGAGGTGACGCTGTTTGGCGAAGCGCTGCAGCTGAATGATCCGCGCGGAGCGCTGAAGGCCGGTCTCGCCATGGTATCTGAGGACAGAAAGGGCGTAGGTCTGCTTCTGGATCAGAGCATTGAGGACAATATCGCCTTCAACGCCATGCAGATCAACGGCAAGTTCAGAATGAAGGGCCTGCCGCTCAGAAGCGGCAAGGAGATCCGCAAATACGCCAATGAAATGATCAAGGCGCTGGATATACGCTGCTTCTCAGCCACACAGGCTGCCGGTACGCTTTCGGGCGGCAACCAGCAGAAGGTATGCGTGGCCAGAGCGCTGGCGCTGGATCCGAAATTCCTGTTTGTATCCGAGCCTACCCGCGGTATCGATATCGGTGCGAAGCAGTTGGTGCTTGAGACCCTTGTGCGCCTGAACCGCGAAAAGGGGCTGACTGTGGTGGTCGTTTCCTCCGAGCTGCAGGAGCTGCGCAGCATCTGCGACAGGATCGCTGTTGTATCGGAAGGAAAGGTATCGTGTATCCTGCGTCCCGACAGTTCTTCTGTCAGCTACGGTCTGGCAATGAGCGGTGAGGATGTGGAGGAAGGAGAAAAGGCATGAAGAACGCGAAAACCGATGCAGAAAAAATGCCTTTGAAGAAGCGCATCATATCCATTGTGCTCATCGCGCTCTCGGCGGTTTTGGTGCTTGCCTCTGTGGGCGGCTATATCCTGAGGGGAACAAACGATGTTGAAAGCGACATGCTGCGTGTGCGTACGGCCGCTGTGCTGCGTACCGCTTCCGACGGCGTGATCGACAGCATCGCTACCGAGGCAAAGAACGAATATTTCACTTATATGACCAAAACGCGTGACCCCGAGACGGGACTCATGCTCAACCGTACCATGGGACAGGGACAGTTTGATATCCTGTGCCAGGAAAAGTATGATGAGGCTGCCGCTGAGGCGCGTTCCCAGTTCGGTGAGATCGACATGACCGGCACCGGGGAACTGGAAGAAAAGATCGCGGCGCTGGAGGAGGCCTACCGCCCCGCCGGACAGCTTCAGGAGAAGGAAATGGCGGCCTACAGTGAAGCGTATACCACGCTTTGCACCGCCGTAAGCCGTGAAACCTCCTGGACCGCCCTTACCTCCGACGGGGGGGACATTGAGAAGGTCGCCTCCGATGAGGCGATCTCCGCCTCACTCATCGCTCTCATGCCCTCACTGGCCGATCAGCCCGACCTGACCAAGAGCTTTGTCAAAATGGCAAAGAAGTATGCCGAGGATGAAAAGGCCGCTGCTGCCGCCGCTGCCGAGGCGGAGGGAGAAGAAGCGGGCGAGACTGCCGCTGCGGAAAGCGATACCGAAATGGTATCGGAAGACAGCAGCATCACCGTGGATGAGACCTATTTTGTTGAATCCGCTGAGCTGAAGAGCCTGAAAAAGAACTCGGACGCCGCCGTCAATGACCTTTGGGATGAGCTCGTGCGCCGTGTCCCTGAGCTGAACAACCTGAAAAAGAGCCAGAAGAACAAGGCCAAGGACAAGCTGATCAGCATCATCTACTCCTCTGACCTCGGTTTCAGCGAGCAGTACGAGGCCTATGAAAACGCCAATGCCATCAGCGAACTGACCGGTCTTGATCTGATGAAGGTCAAGCTGGCCGCCAACGCCGCTACACTGCTGCTGCTGGCCATCGCGGTCGTCCTGTTCACCCTGCTGGTGATGTATTGGAAGCCCGTTACGGCCCGTTTGGGGATCCCCCGTACCATCATCCTTTTGTTCTTCATCTACCTGTGCCTGGCCGCCGCCTACTTCAGAATGGATGTTTCCATGCTGCTGGGTGATGTGCTGATGCGCGTGGGTATGTACGGTATCCTGGTATTGGCCATGGTGCCCGGCATCCAGTGCGGCATCGGCCTCAACATGGGTATGACCATCGGCTGCATCGCCGGTCTGCTTGCCACCATGCTGGGCCTGCAGTGGGATTTTACCGGCACAGGCGGATTGATCCTCACCTGTCTGATGAGTATCGTGATCGCTATTCCGATGGGCATTGCCTATGCCCTGCTGCTCAACCGCATGAAGGGCAGCGAAATGACCATCACCACCTATGTGGGTTACTCCTTTGTAGCCCTGATGTGCATTTTCTGGCTGATGCTGCCCTTCACAAAGAAGACGCTGCTCAACCTGCAGCTGGGCTACGGCCTGCGCGTGACGCACAGCCTTCTGAACAGCTATGCCTATAAGCTGAATGAATTCCTGGCGTTCAAGATCCCCGGCACCAACCTGGAGGTGCCCACCGGTCTGCTGCTGGCTGTATTGCTGCTGTGCGGCGTGGTGTGGCTGTTCTCCTGTTCGCGTCTCGGGATCGCCATGAGCGCGGTGGGCTCCAACCCCCGCTTTGCCGAGGCCGGCGGTATCAATGTGGACAGCATGCGTATTCTGGGTACCACCATTTCCACCGTGCTGGCCGCTGTGGGCATCGTCATTTACTCCTCCGCCTTCGGCTACGCGCAGATCTATAACGCGCCCCGTCAGCTGGGCTTCATCGCCGCTTCCGCCATCCTTATCGGCGGCGCTACGGTGTCCAAGGCCAAGGTGAGCCATGTGCTCATCGGTACCTTCCTGTTTGAAGGCGTGCTTACTCTGGGCCAGCAGGTGGCCAACGCGGCCATCGCCGGCGGCGGCCTGAGCGAGGTCATGCGTATCCTGATCTCCAACGGCATCATTCTCTACGCGCTTGCCCAGTCCGGAGGTGATTCTCGTGAATAAGAACCGTTTTAATGCTGCCGAGCACCTGCGTAAATACGCGGTCACCTATCTTTTTATCATCATCAGTGTGTTCTTCATCGCGGTCAGCGGTGTAAATACCAATTATCTGTCTTCTGAGCTCATCAAGCGTATTACCCGCAACGCTTTCCTCGTGCTCGCTCTGATCATCCCCGTGGTAGCCGGTATGGGTATCAACTTTGCCATTACCATCGGCGCCATGGCGGCGCAGATTGGCATTCTGCTGGTGGTCTCCTGGGAGATCAGCGGGCCTGTCAGCGCGCTGCTGGCTGCCGCGATCACCCTGCCGCTGGCATTGATCTTCGGCTTCCTGATCGGTAAGCTGCTCAACAAGATGAAGGGACAGGAGACCATCGGCTCCATGATCCTGGGCTTCTTCGCGAACGGTCTGTATCAGCTGCTGTTCAAGTTCATCTTCGGCAATATCATCAAGCTGAATGACAATGTGATCATCAACAGCACCAACTCCAGCGGTGTCAAGAATACCATTGACCTGAAGGTGGGTATGCTGGGACGCTCCATTGACGATATCTGGACCATGCCGATCCTGCCCGTCATGTATGTCATCTGCGGCCTGATGGTGGCCTACGGCATGTTCAGCATCGTACGCGGAATGATGAAAAACAAGGGCATGAGCTTTGCCGATGTGATGCGCAAAATGAAGCTTTCCAAAGCGATCGTGATGATCGTCCTCGGCATCTTCGTCATCGTAGCCATCAGCGCGCCCTCTGTTGCCCATGTGTTTGACGGAACCGACAACATCAACGGCAAGCCCATCACCGTGCCTGTCATCACCTGGCTGCTGGTGCTTCTGCTGTGTGGCTTCAATGTCATCATTATGAAGACCAAGCTCGGTCAGGAATTCCGTGCTGTCGGTCAGAACCGCGTGGTGGCCAACGCCTCCGGTATCAATGTGGACCGGGTGCGTGTGATCGCCATCATGATCTCCACTGTACTGGCCGCCTTCGGACAGATCATCTTCCTGCAGAGCGACGGTATGTGCGTCATGGCCTCCTATGCCGCGCATGAACAGGTAGGCCTGTATGCCGGTGCCGCCATCCTGGTGGGCGGCGCGTCCATCGACCGCGCCACGAACGGACAGGCGTTGCTGGGCACCTTCCTGTTCCATCTGGTGTTCATCACCGTGCAGAGCGCCATGGCGAAGCTGTTCCCCAACAATACCGATATCACCGAATATCTGCGTGCCTTCCTCTCTTACGGCGTGATCGCCGTCGCGCTGGTGCTGTATGCCTGGAAAGGCAGCAAAAAGCGCAAAACGGCCGGCGCGGAGCTGAGGGAAGCTTCCGCAGGCAAGTGATCCTGTCGGAATAAACAGTACTCTGAAGGCCGTGAAAGGCCTGAACAGAGCAAAACGGATAAAGCAACGAACGGAGCCCCGCACGGGGCTCCGTTCGTTGTTTTTTCCCTTACTCAAAATGCGTTTTCAAGTGTATCGATCAATTCCGGCAAAAGCTTTTCCAGGTTTTCTTCACCGGTCAGCCCGAGCTTCTCCATCCAGGGGTTTACAAGACTGATGATCAGCTCATCCATGGGCAGCTCCGCAAGATCCGTGCCCGGTTCCGCTTTTGCTGCTCTGTTGATGAGATATATGATCACGGGAGACGCGGCGGAAAGGATGCGGTTTTGATCAAGACCCTTTTCAGCGGCCAGACAGATCAGGTAGTTGATGATATTGCTGATCTTGTCTTCGGAAATACCGTACCGCCGCAGCAGCCGGCTCAGCCCCTCAGCAGGATCCTCCGGCACGGTGTCCTTAAGCCAGTCGAGCACGGTCAGGTAATCGGTCCTGACCTCCTGCGATACACTTTTCGCTTCGTCCTTCAGCCAGTCCCAGGCATCGGCGGCATTGCCGCTGACGCTTTTCCACACATTGTCCGCCTCTTCGGCGATTTTTTCATACAGGGGAGCCGCGCTGTTTTTGATCTGCAGCCAGGCATCGGTACCGAATACCTTTGCTTTATCCCAGCTGTCCAGCGCGAAGCCGTACAGCCCGGAAAAGAAAGACTTGATATCTCCGGAATATTTGCTCCACAGTTCCTTTGCGTCGGAAGAAAAACCGCCCCACAGCCTGACGGCTTCGTCCTTTGCCTCATTCCACAGGCTGCCGGTACCCTCCTTCACACTGTCCCACAGCGTTTCCGCTCCCTCAAAGCTCCCGCTTTTCAAGTCCTGCCACCAGTCGGCGGAGGCGGAGGGGAGGAGAGAGAAGACCAGCATGACGCAGATCACAAGCGCTGTCAGTTTTTTCATATGACGTCTCCTTGAAATAAAAAAGCGGAAGGGCTGCTAAGGAAACGCGCCCTTCCGCGATGTTGCTTATCTCTGCACTCTTCCGGTGGCATTTCCGCCCGCCAGAGCCAGCACTTCCTTTTCGGAAACAAGGTTGTAGTCATGCTCGATGGTTTGCTTGAGGCAGGAGGCAGCCACGGCGTATTCGATCACGCTCTGGTTGTCCCAGCCCTTCAGCAGGGCATGGATGAGGCCGCCGCCGAAACTGTCGCCGCCGCCGACGCGGTCTACGATGTGGATCAGGTAGTTCTTGCTGAAGCAGGCCTTTTCGCCGTCATACAGCATGCCGGCCCAGTTATTGTCATTGGCGGAAATGCTTCCGCGCAGGGTGATGGCCACCTTCTTGCAGCCAAAGCGGTCCATCAGCTGCTGGGCTACGGAAACATAGCCCTCCTTGTTCAGCTTGCCGCCGGCAACATCGGTGCCCTCGGCGCGGATCCCGAACACATCGGCCGCGTCCTCTTCATTGGCGATGCAGACATCCACATAGGGAACCAGCTTGCTCATGACCTCGCCGGCCTTTTCGCGTGTCCACATTTTGCCGCGATAGTTCAGGTCGCAGGATACGGTGATGCCCTTTTCACGGCACTTTTTCAGCGCGTCCAGGCAGATCTCGGGCAGCTCGCCGCCGATAGCGGGGGTGATACCGGTAAAGTGGAACCAGTCTGCTCCGTCAAGGATCTTATCCCAGTCAAAGTCTTCTCTCTTTGCCAGCGCGATGGAAGAACCGGCGCGGTCATAGATCACCTTGCTGCCGCGCTGGGAAGCGCCCTTTTCGCAGAAGTAGATGCCCACGCGCGGGCCGCCGCGCACGATGAGAGAGGTGTCCACGCCGTAACGGCGCAGGCTGTTTACGGCGCTCTGACCGATCTCGTGCTCGGGAAGCTTGGTAACATAGGCGGCGTCATGGCCGTAGTTGGCAAGGGATACGCTCACATTGGCTTCTCCGCCGCCGTAGGTGGCTTCCATTTCTTCCACCTGTACAAAACGGCGATAGCCTTCCGGGTTCAGTCTCAGCATGATTTCACCGAAGCATACGATCCTGCTCATAAAAATTCCTCCGTTACGCTCCCGCGGGAGCGGTATTCACACAAGGGGATTATAGCACACCTTTATATGAAATGAAAGCGCTTACTGAAAAAAAGACGCGTCCGTGATCAAAAAAACGGGCTGATCCTGCCTTTTTTCAGGCAGGATCAGTCCGTTTTCTGAGAATTATTTCAGATGCCAGATCTTATCGTTGTATTCCTTGATGGTGCGGTCGGAAGAGAAGATGCCGGAACAGGCGGTATTGGTAACGGCCATACGCATCCACTTGTCCTTATCCGTGTAATCCCGGTCGATCCGGCGCTGCGCCATGGAATAGCTGCCGAAATCCTTCAGTACATAGTAGCTGTCGGAGAAGAGCAGGTTGTGGTAGATATCCTGTACAGCCGCGGGAGAATCCGGGAAGAGGGTGCCGTCAATGATCTGGGTAAGGGCACGGCGCAGCTCACCGTTGGTTTCAAAAATGTGCATCGGGTTGTAGTTGCCTTCCTTGGTGAGGGCAGCCACGGTATCCGCGCGCATGCCGAAGATGTAGATATTGTCCTCGCCGACAGCATCCGCGATCTCCACATTCGCGCCGTCCATCGTGCCCAGGGTGACCGCGCCGTTCATCATGAACTTCATGTTGCCTGTGCCGCTGGCTTCCTTGCCGGCGGTGGAAAGCTGCTCGGAAAGGTCTGCCGCCGGCATCAGCATTTCGGCGGAGGAAACATCGTAGTTCTCAAGGAATACCACCTTCAGCAGCCTGCGGGCGCGGGGGCTCTTGTCGATCAGCTTGCTGATCGCGATGATCAGGCGAATGATCTGCTTGGCCATATAATAGGAGGGGCTGGCCTTGGCGCCGAAGATGAATACGCGGGGCGTCATCGTGTAGTTGGGGTCGTCCATGATGCGGTTGTACAATACCAGGATATGCAGGGCGTTCAGCAGCTGGCGCTTGTATTCATGCAGACGCTTGGCCTGTACGTCAAACATAAAGTCCGGATCCACCGTCATGCCCTGACGCTGCATCAGCATATGGTTGAAGGCTTCCTTGTTGCTGCGCTTCACCTGAGCAAACTTTTCAAGGAAAGCGGGATCGTCCCGGTAGGGAAGCAGATCGGAAAGATGCTCGGGCTCCTTGATCCATCTGTCGCCGATGGTGTCCAGCAGAAGATGCTTCAGGTTGCGGTTGGCGGCCATCAGCCAGCGGCGGTGCGTGATGCCGTTGGTAATGGCGGAGAATTTTTCAGGCATCACTTCATAGTAATCCCTGAAGGTGTCCTCTTTCAGGATGTTGCCGTGCAGCTGGCTTACGCCGTTCACGCTGTAGCTCATGCTTACGCACAGGTTGGCCATCTGCACCATATCATAGGCGGTCACGGCCATGCCGGCAATACGCGGGTCGCAGCCGTTGTTGTAGCGGTGCGCCAGCCGTTCGCATACGCGGCGGTTGATCTCCTGCAGGATCATATAGACGCGGGGCAGCAGATTGCGCACCATTTCCTCGGGCCAGCGCTCCAGCGCTTCGCTCATTACGGTGTGGTTGGTATAGGCGATGGTCTTCTGCACGATCTGGCTGGCTTCGTCCCATCCCAGGCCTTCTTCATCGATCAGGAGACGCATCAGCTCGGGAATGGCAAGGCCGGGATGCGTGTCGTTGATGTGCACAGTCATCTTTTCGGGCAGCAGCTGCCAGTTGGTGCCGAAACGACGCTTGAAATCCTTCAGCGCGTACTGCAGCGTGGCGCTGGTGAAGAAGTAATGCTGCTTGAGGCGCAGCTCGCGGCCTTCATAGTGGTTGTCATCGGGGTAGAGGAAACGGCTGATCACGGTGGCCAGATCCTCCTCCTGCATGGTGCGCAGGTAATTGCCGTTGCCGAACTGGGGCAGACCGGTGGGGTTGGGGGATTTGGCACGCCAGGTACGCAGCGTGTTTACGGTGTCACAGTCGTAGCCGATCACGGGCATATCGTAGGGAACGGCCAGCACAGTGCGGTAATCCTTCAGTTCGAATACCTGACGGCCGTTGCGCATGCCTTCTTCCACATGCCCGTAAAAGTGGATCTTCATGGTATCCTCAGGGCAGGCGACCTCCCACACATTGCCGTTTTCAAGCCAGCTGTCGGGCAGCTCCGCCTGCTGGCCGCCGATCAGTTTCTGGCGGAACAGGCCGTATTCGTAGCGGATGGTGCAGCCCATCGCCGGCAGCTCCAGAGAGGCAAGGCTGTCCATAAAGCAGGCAGCCAGACGCCCCAGACCGCCGTTTCCCAGACCCGGTTCGGGCTCTTCATGCATCACATCGCGCCAGTTGAGCCCCAGCTCCTTGAGGGCGTCCACATAATTTTTACTGGCGCACAGGTTGAGAATATTGCAGTAAAGGCTGCGCCCGGTGAGAAATTCCACACTCAGGTAATACAGGCGCTTGCCCTGATACTGCTTGTCCTTTTCACGGTATTCCGTCCACTTCTGCATGATCTGGTCACGCACGGTGGTGGCGACGGCATTGTATATCTGCTGAGGGGTGGCATCGGCGAGGGTGCGCCCGTTGTAGCGCTGAAGCTTGCCGATGATGGCGTTTTTGATGGATTCTTTGTCAAACTGGGTAACCGGCATGTGAATTCCTCCGTTGCAAACACATAAAGAATACAGGATACGCTGTCATTATATCATTTCAACCCGTGTGTGACAATGCAGGGAATGGCGAAAATGAGGCGAAAACGGATAAAAAACGGGAAAGCCGGGGAAAAACAAACCGCGCCGGTGATCCGGCGCGATGAAAAGACGGAAATTATGAAAGCAGTTCATCCAGATAAAGCGTTTTGCCGCCCAGCTCTCTGCGAAAGCCCTGATAAAGAGACCGTTCAAGAATCGTTTTCTGCTGCGCCGTGAGCGCGCCGTCCTCTCTTACCGAGAGGATCATTTTCGCGACCGGGGCGGCCAGGCCGCGCTCCGGCTTCCTTTCAAGACGGAAGCCGAAGATACTGCGGTTATAAACCGTGGAATCCTTCAGGAAGACGCGGATGAAATCCGCCGAGAGGCGAAGCAGATAATCGCTGAAAAACGCGTCCGCGTCGGGCGCGAGAGACATGCATTTTTGCAGCTGTTCGCCCTGAAAAAGCTCATCTCTCAGCTCTGCCTTCATCTCCTCCGGAAACTCCTCCGGCGTAAGGTACATCTGCAGCAGATAGCATTTGATGATGAAAAAATCCACCGCGCGCTTCCGGGGACGGGGGGTGCCGATCATGAGCAGCTCACGCTCGATCATCAGTTCATCCGGGAAAGCGGCGCGCGCCTCCAGCAGCACATCTTTGCGCTTTCTCAGGTCTGTGATCCCGTCCGCCTTTATCAGGTATTCCTGCAGCCGTTTATCGGTCCCGCTGTCCTTCCCGTCCGGCAGGGGGGAAAGCGGAGCGGCGCAGTAGGGGCAGAAGGAAAGCCCCTCCGCCGGAAGCTCTTTTTTACAGACAGGGCAGAACGAAGTAACGGATGTACTCATGGCTGCTTTCCTTTCACATGGTGCTGCCCTTTCGGGCGCTGTGTCAGTGTGATTATAGCACGCCGTGGGCCGGTCAGGCAACAGCTTCGTTCGGCTTTCGATGCTGTGGCGGCAGGAGTATGCCGAAAAAGCATCGTGCTTTTGTCCTGTTCGCGCGGAGAGCGAAGCCGCGGGATACCGCATTGTGAACGAAAAACGGCGAAAATGCGTTTATGATCAGAAAAAATGTGTTATAATAGGACGAAGGATCTTTTGACCGGACTGATATTACAGCTAAGGAGAAAGAAATATGCGCGCGAATGATGAATTGAGAGAGCATGAGATCATCCCCGATTTTGTGAAAACGGCGGATGGCAGCTGCCTGATCGTGACCGGAGGTACCAAGGTGATCTGCACCGCGTCGGTCGAGGAATCGGTGCCCCCCTTCCTGAAGGGCAAGGGGATGGGCTGGGTGACCGCGGAATACGCGATGCTGCCTGCCTCTACGGGAAAAAGAAAGGCCCGCGACGGCGTGAAGAAGGACGGACGCGGGGTGGAGATCGGCAGGCTGATCGGTCGCGCGCTGCGTCAGGCGGTGGACCGCCGCTATATGGACGGCTTTACCATCACGGTGGACTGCGATGTGCTGGAGGCGGACGGCGGTACCCGTACCGCCAGTGTGACCGGCGGCTATGTGGCGCTAGTGTGCGCGGTGGATAAGCTGCTGAAGGCCGGAAAGCTGAAGCAGAGCCCCGTCATTCACCGCATCGCCGCCGTGAGCGCCGGTATCTGCGATGAGGTTCCCACGCTGGATCTGTGCTACACGCAGGATTCCTCCGCTCAGGTGGATATGAACTTTGTGATGGATGAGACCGGCAGCTTTGTTGAGCTGCAGGGCACCGGCGAGGGACGCTCCTTTGCCCGCGGAGAGCTGGACGCGCTGCTCGCACTGGGAGAAAAGGGCGTGAAGGAGCTGCATGAATTGCAAAAGCAGGCTCTGGGGGAGCGAAACAGCGCTGTGTGCGGCAAAAGAAAGCTGGTACTGGCCAGTAATAACGCCCACAAGATCACCGAACTGAAAAACATGCTGGGGGACCGCTATGAGGTCATCAGTATGAAGGAAGCGGGCGTAACGGAGGAGCCGGATGAAAACGGTGAGACCTTCCGCGACAACGCGCTGATCAAGGCCCGCTTTGTGTGTGAAAAGACCGGTCTGCCCGCGCTGGCGGATGACAGCGGGCTGGCTGTGGACGCGCTTTCGGGAGCACCCGGTGTGCATTCCGCCAGATACTGCGGATATCACGGGGACGATCGGGCCAATAATGAGCTGCTGATCAGGAATATGAAAAATGTGCCTGATGAAAAACGCACCGCTTCCTTTGTGAGCAGCGTGGCACTGGTATGCCCCTGGGGCGAGGAAAAGACGGCGGAAGGCCGCTGCCCCGGCGTGATCATCCATGAGGCGAGGGGCAACGGCGGCTTTGGCTATGACCCTTATTTCCTTTACGAAAGCGGAAGGACCTTTGCCGAAATGGACGCGGAGGAAAAGAACCTTGTTAGCCACCGCGCGCGGGCGATGAAGCAGATGATCCCCATGATCGTGGAAACGCTTTGATGAGGGCAGGAGCATGAACGCGAAATGTCATCTCTGGGGCGTGGTGAGCGATTCTCACGGGGACCGCGGCGCGCTGTCCAATATCATGCTGATGCTGGAATACAAAGGCGTTGAGGGGATCATCCATCTGGGCGACGGCTATTTGGATATCGAGCCCTTCGAAACGGCTTTTCCGCGCGGCGCGTACCGCGTGAAGGGCAACTGTGACCTGTACGGTGAGGAAAACGAACAGGAGATCATGATCGGCGGGGTGAGGATCTTTATTACCCACGGGCACCGGTATCATGTAAAGCAAAACACGGATTACCTCTGGATGGAGGCGGCGGCAAGAGAAGCCAAAGCGGCGCTGTTCGGCCATACGCATGAGCAGCATATGGAGGAGCGCGGCGGTATACTGCTCATGAACCCGGGCAGCGCCTCCGAAGGCCGGTATGCCCTGCTGAGAGTATATGAGGGCGGCCTTGTAGAAGCCGAGCTCTGCTGACGCGCAAAACATAATGACTCATATTTCAGGCGGCTCTCCGGCTACGGCGGGCTGCTTTTTGTGATGAATGGAAAGCCCGGCTGTCACGCCCGGACGAAGCCGCGCGGGCCGAAATACTTATCCCCAAACACACTTTTTCCGCTTTTCGTATGCAATAAGCCCCGGTACCGGCCAGAAGACAATGCTTCAGACGGCGGTACCGGGGCGAATGTTCATGTATCAGAATTTTATTTCACAGCTGACTCCGTAGTACAGATCCCCGGTGCTTTCGGGGATCAGTGTGACAGGCCAGACCTGCGCGCCGTCATCGTTCGTTTCCGGTACGGCGGAGATCTCTGTTACGGTGCCTGTGATCTCTTTGTCTGATCCGGCGGGGGTGATCCGGGCGGTCATGCCGACGGAAAGCTGCGTCAGATCCTCCTCGTACGCGTACGCGGTCACGGTAAGCGCGCGGTCGGGCCAGAATGTCATAACGACACTGCCTGCCTCCAGTATGTCCCCTTCGTTTACGGCGATCTCCGCGATCACGCCGTTCTCGGGCACGATCACGGTATCGGCGTTTTCAATGGGCCCCGCGGAGAAGCCTGTCATTACCTCGAACAGCTCGTCGCCTTTGTTTACATGGCTGCCGTTTTCCGCTGTATAGCGGATGATCACACCCTCGGCGGTGTAGGCCTCGGGGGCAGACAGCGTGATGGTGCCCTTGCCGATGCGGGAACTCTGCACATAATCCGGTGAACGGAAGATATATACGCCGGCGGAGGAGATCATATCTCCGCCTGTGATCTCCACCGTATAGGCGGAGGAAGAGGTGACCGCGGTCACGATGCCGGTGCCCTTGCACTTGACGGAATCGGTAGCACGGATATACACCGTCTCTCCCGGATGGATGACGCGGTTGTCTTCCGCGTCATAGGCGTTGCGGGTGCTTGCGCTTACGGTGTAGCGTACATCGGGCTCGATATAAAGCACGGCATTTCCGGTTTCCGCAGCAGCGGCGTCATCTCCGGCGGTGCCGGCGCTGTCTCCGACGGAGCCGGAGATATATACCGTACCGCTCTGCTTGGCAAACACCTTCTGCACCGCCATCCTTGCCGCCGCGTCTCCGGCCCTGACACGCTGTCCGGCTTTGACATTCACGCTTTGCAGCGTTCCGCCGAAAACCGTGTAAAGCTTTGAGGGGGAATCATTGGTCACCTTGCCGTCCAGAACAAACGCGCCGCCACCCTCGGCACAGGCACAGGAGAACAGGAACATTGCGGCAGCAATGAAAACCAGTATTCTTTTCATCATCTTTTTGATCCTCCGTATCACATACTTCTGAGAGCGTCTATCGGGTTCAGCCTGCTTGCTTTTCTGGCGGGCGCCCAGCCGAACACGATGCCCACCGCTGCGGAAAAACCGGCGCCCAGCGCCACCGCCTCGCCTGAGAAGGTAAAGGTGCTGCCCATCGCGCTGCACAGGATGAGGGAGAGCCCCAGGCCGAACAGCACGCCCAGCAGACCGCCGAGCATGCTGAGCAGAAAGCTTTCGGTGAGAAACTGCAGCTGGATCTGCCCGGGCAGAGCGCCCAGTGCCTTTTTGAGACCGATCTCGGCGGTGCGCTCGGTAACAGTGGTAAGCATCATGTTCATGATGCCGATGCCGCCTACCACCAGCGCGATGGACGCGATACCGGCAAGCAGGGCGCTTACCATGGAGAGCATTTCCTCCATGGTATCCTCGATGCTGCTCATTTTAGTGATCTTGAAGCAGTCCTCTTCGTAACTGAACATCCGGTCCATCGTTTCCTCCAGCAGCTCGGCCGCGGTATCGGAATCGACACCGTCGCTGAGGTAAACCGTGAAGGAAGTATATTCATTCGCGTTGCTCATTTTCAGCGCGGTGGCGCAGGGGATCATCAGACCGACGCTTCCGCTCATCATATCCGATATATTGGCGGTATAGCTTTCATTGATCACGCCTGCCACCAGAAAGGGCACGCCGTCTACATACACACTGCTGCCGACGGGGTCCGTACCGAAGAAAAGCTCTTCCATCAGGCTGTGGCTGATCAGGCACACAAAGGACATGTTGTTTTCATCCACGATGTTGAGCGCGCGTCCGCGTTCCAGTACATCGGGATTTTTTGAGAAGTAAAAGCCGTTGCGCCCCGAAACGCTCACATTGCTTTTGTAGCTGCCGCCCCGTGAAACGCGTGAACGCAGGGAAATGGAGGGCGTGATGCCCTGAACGATGTCGAGCCCGGTGAGCTCGGCAAGGTCCGCGTCCGTCATGCCGGTCTTGAGGTCGCTTCCGGTCACACTCACGGTCAGGGTGCCTACACCCATGCTTTTGAACCTGGAGGACAGGGCGCCTGAAAAGCCGGAAACCGTGGTGATCAGGGCAATGACGGCGGAAACGCCGATCATGATCCCCAGCACCGTAAGGAAAGAGCGTACACGGCTGCCCATGATGTTGCTCATGGACATCTTCAGGCATTCCGAAAACACGGAAAACCCGCTTCGGATCCTCTTAAGCATGATCCGTACCGCCTCCCTCCGTAAGCACACCGTCGATGATATGAACGGTGCGCCCGGCCATGGCCGCGATCGTGATATCATGTGTGATCATGATCACGGTACGCCCTTCATCGTTCAGCTCTTTGAAAAGCGTCATTACCTGACGGCCGGTCGCCTGATCCAGCGCGCCTGTCGGCTCATCCGCCAGCAGGATGGAGGGGTTTCCCACCAGCGCGCGTGCCACAGCTACGCGCTGCTGCTGTCCGCCCGACAGCTGGGACGGGTAATGCCCCATCCTGTCCTTCAGGCCGACGCGCTCAAGCATTTCCTCCGCGCGCCGCTTTCTTTCCTTTGCGTTGACGCCCGCGTAGATCAGGGGCAGTTCCACATTCTTCAGCGCGGTCAGACGCGTCAGCAGCTGGCTTTGCTGAAACACGAAGCCGATCTCAGCGGAACGGATATGAGCCAGTTCCTTTTCACTCAGCGTTTCGATCTGCATTCCGTGCAGCGTATAGGAGCCCGAGGTGGGGGTATCAAGGCAGCCGATCATGTTCATCAGTGTGGATTTTCCGCTTCCGGAAGGGCCGAGGATGCTCAGATATTCCCCGCGCTTCACGGTGAGACAGATATCCTTCAGCACATGCAGCGTTTCATCACCCATGGGATATACCTTGTTGATGGACCGCATGTCCAGCAATACCTCGCTGTCGGTCATCTTGTGCCTCCGAAGCCGTTCCCGCGGGAATTGCCGCCTCCGAAGCCGCCCTGATAATTATTTCGCCCTGAGGAGGGGGAACCGCCCATTACCCTGCTGCCGCCGAAGAGAGAGGAGAGCATGCTGCTTACCGTGGAGCCTTCCTCCTGTGTCACACGCGCGTACACGGTTTCACCGGCGTCAAGGCCGGATGTGATCTCAACATAGTTGCCGTTGCTGATACCGCAGGTCACCTGCTTCTCACTCATGGTATCGCCTTCACCCTGGATATACACAAAGGCGTTGTTGTTGATATCAAAGCTGAGGGCGTCTGCCTTGAGAATGATCACATTTTCCGCTTCTTCTCTGGGCACCGATACCGTGACCTGCATGCCGGGGTACACATTTTCCGTTACATCGGCGAAGGCGGTCGCCGTGTAGTAGGCCACATTACCGCTGGAGGAGGAAACATGGCTTACAGAGGAAACGGATGAAGTAAAGGTATCCTCAGTAGCCGTGACCGTGATCCTGCAGGGATCTCCGGTCTTTACCGAATTGATATCGTATTCATCTACACGGATGGAGACCTTCATGTGTGAAAAATCGACGATCTGGATCAGGCTGTCGCCGGATACCGCGCTGTCGCCGCTGCTGACGAACAGGGTATTGACAGTTCCGTCAAATGAGGCTGTGAGCGTTTTGCCGCTGGACAGACGCATCAGCTTTTGCCCCTTTGTTACACTGTCGCCTTCCTTCACGAAAAGAGTGCGTACGGTGCAATCCGCCGGAGCGGTCAGCGTTTCGTTATTGACAGCCTGCAGGGTGCCGGAAAAGGACAGGGCGTTGGATATCGTGCCCTGTGTAACGGTGTAGGGCTGATAGGAAACGGTGTATTTTGCTTTCATTCCGTCTATCAGCATAAGCACCGCGACGGCAAGGAGCAATAACACGACCAGCGTGATGATGATCCTGCGGATCCGCTTTTTTCTTTTTTTCTTTCTCAACTTTTTTTCCGGAGACTCATTGTTTTCCATTTTCACTTCTCCCTTCTTTTCAGCCCGCTCGTCCGGACGGTTTCCATTATCTGCAGATATCAGAAATTTGCAACAGACAAAGTGTGAACATACTGTGAATTTTACGGCTGTCCGGTACCGTATGCTTCCGGTTCGATCCCGGGTCGTACCTGATACAAACTGCGGACCGATGATCTGCAGAAGACTTTGATATGAAAATACGGGCAGCGCAAATACTGCACAAATACAATGGAAGAACCGCTTTCAGACACCGAAAAACGCTTGCGGAGTGAAACGGTTTTGCGCTATAATATATCCATAAAATACAGTTGATGGACCGGGAAAACGGAGTAAAGATCGTGAAGGGAGCAAACAAAATGAAAAAATCACCGCGGAATACTGCTTTGAAATATGCTGTTCTTTCTCTTGCAGTGCTTTTGCTTCTGTGCGCGTGCGTTCAGGCGGGCGCCGAAGAGGAGGAGAGCTGCGTGCCAGATAAGATCCGCTTCGCAAGCGAAAAGGTAAGCCTGCTTGCCGGGGAGGAAACGGTGCTCACCGTAACGCTGAAGGGCGGGGACCCGGAAGCGTACGACAGGGAGTATGGCGGCCTTGCGTTTTCCGTGATCGACGGGATGGAGGATTGCGTCACGCTCGGCGAAAGCAAAAAGGGTGAAGGTGTCTATACGCTGAAGGTGACGGCGCTGAAGCCCGGCCTGTGTGTGATCATGGCGCGCGTTCCCTCCGATGATTATTATGTGCGCCATTCCTGCGCCGTGTTTGTTCACAGCCCGGACGCGCTGTATGTGCCGGAGGGGGTAAGCGAGGTGAACAGCGAAACCTTTTCCGGTACCGCCTTTGAGGAAGCGGTGCTTCCGGAGGGCGTGACCGCGATCGCCTCCGGGGCATTCCGCGATTGCACGGCGCTGAGGATGGTGACGATCCCCGCTTCCGTGACCTCGATCACCGGGGATGCCTTTGAGGGCTGCGGAAAGCTGACCGTGCTCTGCGTGACCGGAACGGCGGGACACAGCTTCGCGATGGAGAACAAATATGTGTTTTATGCCGCTCAGCCCAATGAGCCGATGCCGTGACCGGCAACAGCACCCGTAACGTGAAAAAGTGATCATATAAACCGAAAACATGGGGGATTTTTGAAGCCGCGGCAGGGATAAGCGGAAAAAGGAGAAGCAGATATGAGGAATGCGAAGCGTGTGTTGTCCGTTCTTTTGGTGCTTGCGCTGTCTGTACTGACGGTACTGCCCGCGCTCGCGCAGAAGATCAGCCCGGACTATGTATCCCTTTACCGTACCGGGAACAATATCGATAATGAGGATGTACTGGATGCTCTTGTTGACGCGTGTACGGACGGGCTGGCCGGGCTTGGCAAAAAGGCGGCGGCCTGGGGCGCGAAGGAAATCCTGAAGACGATGTTTCCCGGACTTGGGGAAAGTACGGTTGATAAAATGAGCGATATGATGAAGGAAATGAACGACCAGCTGGCGGGGATCGCGGATATGCTTTCCTCCGCCTCCGCCACACTGGACTGCGCTCAATTGACCCAGATCGTCAACACTGTGAGGACCTCCATGTACAGCACAAAGGCCGGGGAAGCCATGAAGGATTTCCTGAAGGCGGATCAGTTTTCCGATGTGAAGGGCGCCCGCCTGTCAAGCATGACCACCTCTCTCGGGATCACAGAGGATCAGTATACACTGGCACAGACGGACTTTGATGAATATACGGATTATGTTGTAAAGCTTTTTACAGAAAAATATGAGGTGACACTGAGCGGAAAAACCTATCAGATGGACATTATGGAAGTGCTGCATTACCTGATGATGTTCAAATATCATTGGGAAAATCAGGCATATGAGGAGTGGATCGCCGCGGAAAATGATCTGCTTGATTATGTGACGCTTCTCATCTTTGTGGATGAGGCCTCTGTTCACGCAAGAAGGCAGCTGTGCGATGACCGGGCGATCCCCTATTATTCCCAGTTTGATACCCGTCTGGAAACGCTACAGGAGCATACCGCGAAGGTAAAGGGCCTGAAGGAAAGAACCGTCAGGAAGCTGGAGGACGGATACCGGCACTACTGGTATCAGGGAAGATACGATATCATGTTCTATACGGAGCCGGGCAATACGCAGATCCCGCAGGAGAATAAGAAGGCGGCATTGAATACCGAATTCGGAAATCCGTTTCCTGAGGGGCTTTATGTAAATAAGCATTCGCTGGAGATCAGGACCGAATTCTGGAAAAATTTTGTCACCTACAGGAGCGCCTCCTATCTGACGAGCTATTCCCTGCTGAATGATATCTATCATGATTATGACGGCAAAAAGTCCCTATGGGATATCTTTTTCAGCGACAGTGAGGGCGCTTTTGCAAAGCCTGCCTTCGGCGACAGCGAATGGCAAAGCGCCGAATGGATCATTGACACGGCGGAATATCCTTTGAAATATATCGATCATCTGTTCAAAGGGGATGATCTGGTATGCAGATATGTGAAGGATCCCGGGCTGACCGGAAATGTGACCGGCTTCAAGCTGTCGACAGGTACGCAGAAAATGTGTATCTATCACGCTTTCTCCTGCGAGCCGCAGACGACGGGCAGAGCGGTGCAGATCGGCGTTTTCAGGATATCGGATTCCCCCGATTCTCTGCATGTGTACGGTGATTCCGTTCCTTTGCCGCCCGACACGGGGGATGATACTCCGCTCGGTCTGTACGCGCTGCTGCTTGTCTGCGGTGCGGTGATGCTGTTTGCGGCCGCGGCGGGCCTGAAAAGGCGCGTGCGCTGATCACGCGGTGTGAACTGCGCGGAAAACACGATGCTTTCCGGAACGTGAGAATACGAACGGTCCGTATGGCTCTCCGGTGATGAAAAGGACGGTTCGGGGCAGCACCGTGTTTTGGGGGAGGGTTCATGCAAGAACGAAATATGAAACTGTTTTTTGGTATTTACAAATCGTATGGCCTGTGTTATAATTATCGCTGTGGCTTTTAACCTCCTGCACGGGGCTGCGTTCCTCCAACGCGCTGCTGTGCCCGAAGGCGATTGAAGATGGGGCAGCCACCCCCAAGAGGAGAAGATCATGGATAAGGAACTGAAGAGCAACATCATGAAAGAGTATGCCCGTCACGAGGGTGATACCGGATCCCCCGAAGTACAGGTCGCTCTGCTCACCGAACGCATCAACCACCTGAACGAGCATCTCAAGCTCAACAAGAAGGACCATCATTCCCGTCGCGGCCTTCTGCTGATGGTAGGTCAGCGCCGCGGTCTGCTGGAATACCTGAAGAAGACGGACATCGAGCGCTATCGTGCTCTGATTGCCAAACTGGGTCTGCGCAAGTAACGGACATTCGGCTATCGGCGAAAGGCATTTTCAGCCGGTAGCCTTTTGTTTCTCCCGGAGATGATTCCGGAGAGATATTCGTTTCCGCGGCAGGGGCCGCGGAGACAGTGTGTGTGTGAGGAGAAGAAGAAAATGGACTACAAATCTTACTCAATGGAATTCGCAGGACGTACGCTTACTCTGGAATTCGGCAAGTACGCTCAGCAGGCGGGCGGCAGCGCGCTGGTACGCTACGGTGATACCGTGGTGCTGGTGAACGCGACCGCTTCCGACACTCCCCGTGAGGGCGTGGATTTTTTCCCGCTCACTGTGGACTTTGAAGAAAAGCAGTATGCCGTAGGCAAGATCCCCGGCGGCTTCATCAAGCGTGAAGGCCGTCCCACCGAGAAAGCGACGCTCACCTGCCGCCTGATCGACCGCCCCCTGCGCCCCCTCTTCAACAAGGGTATGCGCAATGATGTACAGGTGGTTGCCCAGACGCTGTCCGTTGATCCCGATACACCCCCTGAATTCCCCGCGATGCTGGGTTCCTCCATCGCGCTGATGATCTCCAATATTCCCTGGGGCGGCCCCACCGCGGCTGTGGTGGTAGGACGCGTGAACGGCGAATTTGTGATCAACCCCAATGAAGCCCAGAGCGCCGCTTCCGATATGCATGTGACCGTGGCCGGAACCAAGGATGCCATCATGATGGTGGAAGCCGGCGCGAAGGAAGTAAGCGAAGACGCGATGATGGACGCCATCCTGTACGGACATCAGTTCATCAAGCAGCTGGTGGAATGGCAGGAAATGATCACCGCCGAGATCGGCAAGCCCAAAAGCGATTTCCCGCTCATCACCACCGGTGATGATGTGAAGGCCGCTGTGCGTGAATACGCGCTGGATAAGTGCCGCTGGGTATATTCCACCACCGTACGCAAGGAACGCCAGGCCCGTGAAGCCGAGGTCGCTCAGGAAGTGGGCGAGCATTTTGCCGAGATCTTCCCCGACCGCGACAGCGAGGTACAGGACGCTCTGTATTATCTCAACAAAGAAGTGATGCGCCGCCGCATTCTGGACGAAGGCATCCGTGCCGACGGCCGTAAGCTGGATGAAGTGCGTCCCATCTGGTGCGAAGTGGGCGTGCTGCCCCGTACGCACGGCAGCGCCATCTTTACCAGAGGCGAAACGCAGGCCCTCACCGTGACCACGCTGGGCATGGTAAGCGAAGCGCAGCAGCTGGACGGCCTGTCCAATGAAGAAAGCAAGCGCTATATCCACCAGTACAATATGCCCTCCTACGCCACCGGCGAGGCCGGCCGTCTGCGCAGCCCCAACCGCCGCGAGATCGGTCACGGCGCTCTGGCGGAGCGTGCTCTCGTGCCCGTCATTCCTTCCGAGGATGAGTTCCCCTACGCGCTGCGTCTGGTGAGCGAGATCCTGGGCAGCAACGGTTCCTCCTCCATGGCTTCCGTGTGCGGCAGCACTCTGAGCCTGATGGACGCCGGTGTGCCCATCCATGCTCCCGTAGCCGGTGTGGCCATGGGTCTGATCCAGGATACCGAAAGCGACAAGATCGCCGTGCTGACCGATATTCAGGGTCTTGAAGACTTCCTCGGCGATATGGACTTCAAGGTGGCCGGTACCATGAACGGTATCACCGCCATCCAGATGGATATCAAGATCAAGGGTATCAACCGTGATATCCTGTCCCGTGCCCTCAGCCAGGCCCTCAAGGGAAGGCTGCATATTCTGGGCATCATGCTGGATACCATCGGCGAGCCCCGCAAGAACCTGAGCAAGTTCGCTCCCAAGATCATCTCCTTCATGATCGATCCCGAAAAGATCGGTGAAGTGATCGGACCGCGCGGCAAGATGATCAACAAGATCGTTGAGGAGACCGGCGTGAAGATCGATATCGAGGATGACGGACGCGTGTTTATTTCCACCGCCGATCAGGAAGCCGCCGATAAGGCCAAGTCCATCATCATGGGAATTGCCAAGGATATCGAAGTGGGCGATGAATTCATCGGCAAGGTCGTCCGCATCATGAACTTCGGCGCCTTTGTGGAGCTGGTCAACGGCAAGGACGGCATGATCCACATTTCCAAGCTGGACAACAAGCGTGTTGAAAAGGTGGAGGATGTGGTGAAGGTAGGCGACGAACTGCATGTAAAGGTCAATGAGATCGACAGCCAGGGACGCATCAACCTGATCCGTACCGATATCACCTATGATAACGCCACCTTTGCCCGCCCGGCCGGCAATACCAACCGTCCTCCCCGCAGAGACGGAAGGAACTGAGATCATAAGCGATAAATGATTGATAAATAAGTGAAAATGACCTTCGGAAGCGCATTTCGAAGGTCTTTTTTTGTTTTGCCGGGATGAAATGTCTCCTTTGGCGCGTTAAGTAAGGGAGCAGATCCGGCGAAACGGGGTAAGCTTGAGAATGTATACGGATCATTTTCGAACAGACATTGGCGCCTCATCCGGAGGACAGGAGCATAAGGAGAATGTTTGTCAAATGTGTTACAAAAGTATTTAATCTCGCTTGAAAAATGTAACAAATGAAGGTATAATAGAGGACGGAGGATGCAGTATGAAGTTATTCAGTTTTTTCAGGATCTTTATCGTATCGGTTCTGCTCGTTTGCTTTCTGATGCCGGCGGCAATTTCGGAGGAAAACGGTTATTTGCTGGTAAGCCAAAGGACGGAGGGCCCGGAGGGCAGCTTTATCGACTGTCCGGTGCTGACCGGCGGCAGCACGATGATATGTGATACAGTGAACGCACTGATCCGGGATACCGCGATGCTTGCGCGGTATGAGAATACGCTGTCCGGCATTTCCGGAGGCAGCGGACTGCGCGTGACCTTTACTGCGAACACCGCGCCTGACGGAAGCTGCCCGGAGGTACTGAGCATTCTGATCCGGGCGGACGGCAGACAGCCACAGGGAAGACCCGGAACCGTCTTTTATACCGTGAATGTGGATCTTGAAAGCGGGGAGGAGCTGAGCTTTTCCGCGCTTTGCGCCGATGAGACCGCGGCGGAGGATTTTCTTGCCGAGTACGCGGAGGCAGTCGGGGAGAGCACGATTTCGGATTACATGGAAAACCGGGAACTGCTGCCTGTGCCGGTCGACAGCTGGGTGCTGGACGGATGCGGGCATATCGTGATACTGTACGAGAAGAATGCCTTTTCCTTCCTTTCCGGTCAGCCGGGGTCCTTTGCCTTTTCTCCGGATGAGGCCGGCGGGGCGTTTGACCTTTCTCAGACCGGGGTGCTCGCGCGCGCCGAAAGCCCGGATAAGGTGTTCCTTCCGCTCACGCTTCCGGGTGAGGACGCGCAGACAGTGTTGGAAGAATACAAATCCCCGCTGGATTCCTTTTACTTTGACGGAACGGAAATGTACCTTACCGAGGAACCGCTTTTGCGCGGCGCGTATCTGATCACGGATGAGAGCGGCGAAACGGTGAATGCGGTATTGATGACCGGGCTCTTCCCGTCCGGGCTTACCGCGGGCAAAACAGACAGAAATGAGCTTGCCGGCCTTTCCGGTGAAAGGGAAGCGGGGGAAAGCATAACAGAGACCGTTGAAAACGCCTGCACGGCCATGGACGGCATGTGTGAGGGCGTAAAATGTGTGTATTACTTTGACGCGGATGGGCTGCTTTGCGCCCTGCTTGCGGAAATGTAACGGAGGAAAGCCTTGTCAGATAAGAAAAAGAACAAAAAAGTAAAAAATGTCATCCGGAGCTCGTCCGCTCACGCGGTGCTGAAGATATCCGCCGGTCTGGTGCTGCTTACGGTGGGGATCGGCTTTTTGATCGGTACTGTTCTGCCGTCCGGAAGCGTGTTTCAGCCGATGCGTGAAGCCGCGCTTACGCTGTTCGGAAAGGCAGCAGGCTTTTTGTCTCCTCTTTTCATCTGGGCGGGCGTGCTTGTATTGGCCAGCGCCTACCATCCGGTATCCTTCCGCGGGTGTTTGCTGGCGGCTGCGGCGGCGGTTCTGATCTGTGCGGTGATCGATCTGCTTACGCCTACCACAGGCCCCGGTAAATATCATGTGGAAAGCGTGATCATGAGCGGTAACTACTGGTCTGCTCTGATCACCGCGGGAACGAACGGCAAAAATGTTCTCGGATGCGGCGCACTGGCCATGGCGGTCGCGTATCCGCTCGGAACGCTTGGGACCGCGTTCGGTGTGGCCGTTGGTATTGTGCTGATATTGGTTTGCCTGTTCGCGTTTTTGCGCTGCAGTCCTGTGAAACTTTTCAGCAGGATCTCCGATCTGCTTGAGGCGAGGCGTGTAAAAAAGAATGAGCAGGCGGCAATGGATGAACCGGTCTATGCGGAGGATGAGCCTGCCGCTGACGGCAGAACGCGGCAGAATATCCGCAATGGATACACTTCAACAGCTTCATTTGTCCCTTCCGCCGCGCCGCGATTCTCCGGCCCGGCGGCTGTGCCAGCCCGCGTGCGCGATGAATATGCCTTTGAGGACGGCATGCCTGATATGCCGGGAGACGCGCCTGTACCGGATCAGTATGAGAGCGGGAACGCGGTGCCCTTTACGCCCGCGGGTCTGCCCCGCGATGCTTATGCCCGCCGGGGCGTGAGCGTGCCGGGTGCAGAGCAGACTGCTCAGCCTGCCCTTCGCGGCGGCTACGCGGGCGAGGAATTCTATCCTGTTCCGGAGGAAGAGGAGATCCCCGCGTATGAAGATACGTGCAGACCTGTATCCGCGCCCGCCCGTGCCGCGGCCGCCGCGCATACGGAAAGAAGAAGCGCCGCGTCCGTGCCTGCCGGAGGCAATGTGAAACAGAGTACCCAGAGCACGGCTCCCCGCAGGGCGGCTGCCAAACGGCCTGCCGAGGAAGAAGAAAAACAGGTATGGGATGTGGAAGAGGACGCGGTGGAAGTGATCGCGCCTGCCGTAAAAGCAGAAGCGCCGAAGAGCGCCGCGGGCACGCCGGAGGCTTTCGAGACTTCGCCCGCGCGTGATGAGACTGCTTCCCGCGAAAAAGAACTTGTACCCGATGAGAAGAAGGAGCCTGCTCCGCGGATGGCGGCCGACCCCGCCGGATGGGCGGATCTGACAAGCAGAGCCCGCAGACAGCTGGATAAGCCGAAAATGGCAATGGACGATAAACCGAAACCTGTGTATACAGACGCGGCCGTGCCGCTGACAGGGGAAAAGGTGGAGATCGTTACCCAGACCCACGGCGTGATCTCAAAGGACGCCGGTATTGACGGGCGTGACAGCCAGAAGGCCGGTATCCAGATCGAAATGAACATTACCGAGCCTTATAATCCTCCGCCGATAACGCTGCTGACTGTTCCGCGTGTGAGCGTGAACAGCGGAAACGCCGCGGAGGATGAGAGCAGGGCAAACAAGATCGTGTATACGCTGGCCTCCTTTAAGGTGCCTTGTGAAATGAAGCAGATCATCCACGGGCCCGCGATCACACGCTTTGCCATTCAGATCGATCCCGGCGTGCGCGTAGGACAGGTGCTGGCTGCCGAAAAGAACCTGGCGCTGGATCTGGGAAACAGCCTGATCCGTATAGAAAGCCCCATTCAGGGCACCAACTATATCGGAATAGAGGTGCCGAACCAGAAAGTGACGCCGGTCGTGCTTCGCGAGGTGCTGGACAGCGATGAAATGCGCAACGATCCCAATCCGCTCGTTGTGGCCCTCGGAAAGGATATTGCCGGTACGCCTGTTACCTGTGACCTTTCCAAAATGCCGCATCTGCTGATCGCCGGTGCTACGGGCAGCGGTAAATCCGTATGCATCAACTCCATTGTGTGCAGCCTGATCTATCGCGCTCGGCCGAAGGATGTGCGCCTGATCATGGTGGACCCCAAGCAGGTGGAGCTGCAGGTGTATAACGGCATCCCGCATTTGCTTACGCCTGTGGTAAGCGATCCGCGCAAGGCCGCCGGTGTGCTCAACTGGGTGGTCAATGAGATGACGGAGCGCTACAGCAAGTTTGCCGCGAACAAGGTGCGCAACCTGAACGGCTACAACAAGCTGAAGGAAGGCACCGAGGAAGAGATGCCCAATATCGTGGTGATCATCGATGAAATGGCCGATCTGATGGATACCTGCAAAAAGGATGTTGAGGAATACATCCGCCGTCTGGCCGCGTTGGCCCGTGCCGCCGGTATCTATATGGTGCTGGCCACACAGCGCCCGTCCGTAGATGTTATCACCGGTGTGATCAAGAACAACATCCCCAGCCGTATCGCCTTTATGGTGTCCTCCGGTACCGACAGCCGCACGATCATTGACCAGAACGGTGCGGAGAAGCTGGTGGGCAGGGGAGATATGCTGTATAAGCCTGCCGGAGCGCAGAACCCGCGGCGTGTGCAGGGATGCTTTGTATCGGACGGAGAGGTGGAGGCGATCGCGCAGTATGTCTCCGACCGGTATGAGACCAACTATGATGTGAACATTCAGGAGCAGCTGGATAATATCAACGAGCAGCCCGATGAGGATGAAGGACCGGGACGCGATCTCATAACCGATGACGATTCCGACGGCAGCCTGGACGAAATGCTGGAAAAGGCCATTGAGATCGCCGTGGAGGATGAACAGGCCAGCACCAGTATGCTGCAGCGCAGACTGCGCGTAGGATACGCGAGAGCCGGCCGTCTGATCGATGAAATGGAAAAACGCGGCATCATCAGCAAAGCGGAGGGCAGTAAGCCCCGCAAAACGCTGATGACCCGGCAGCAGTATTATGAGATGACCGGAAAAGAGATCCTCGGGGATGACTGATGCCTTTCAGAGCATGATATCACTTGATCATCGTGTCAGGACAATGCGGGAGCATCCGTGTTGTCCTGATGCTTTATAACGGGTGAGAAAGAACGGCCGCGTTCTTAAATGGGCGGCCGGAACGGTTTGAGCTGACCGGCAGCTGATGTGTGATGATCGTGAAGGGCAGCGGGAACAGAAAAGGAGGAAGCGGACATGAAAGAGGAATGCCTGATCTGTAGAGCGCCGCTGGAGTACCTGCAGGCGGATGAAATGATGGAATGTGTTTTTTGCCACAGGAAGGAAAACAGCAAGACGCGATGTGTGAACGGGCATTATGTCTGCAATGAGTGCCATGTGAGGGGGATGGATGCTATTGCGGAGATATGCCTTTCCGAGACATCCCGGAACCCTGCCGCCATTCTTGAAAAAATGATGGCACGGCCATTCTGCCATATGCACGGCCCTGAACACCATGTGATGGTGGGTGCCGCGCTGCTTACCGCGTACAAAAACGCGGGAGGTGATATTGATCTGAAGCCGGCGCTTGAGGAAATGATGAGAAGAGGCCGGTCTGTACCGGGCGGCGCGTGCGGATTCTGGGGTGCCTGCGGCGCGGGCATCAGCGCGGGTATGTTCGTTTCCATCATCACAGGCTCCACACCGCTTGCCTGCGAGCCCTGGGGCTTGTCAAACAGGATGACCTCACGCGCGCTGGAGGAGATCGGCCGGGTGGGCGGGCCGCGCTGCTGCAAAAGAGATTCGTATTTATCTGTTCTTGCGGCTGTAGATTTTGTGAAGGAGCATTTCAGTGTTGAGATGGAAAAGCCGCATATCGTCTGCACTCATTCCGCGGATAACAGCCAGTGCCTCGGAAGAAGATGCCCGTTTTCAGCGGAAAAGCGGTGAGACATGCGGCAGGGCTTTCCGACTGTCGCGGGCGGGCGCACGGTGCATGAGCAAAGGCATCGTTCATAAATTGGGCATATCTTCTGATGTGATGCTGTTTACCGGTATGCCATAACAAAAAGCCATGAAAAGCGGATCGCGTGATCCTTTTCATGGCTTTTTGATATATGTGCTCCTAAAAACCGCTCTGATGTGACACGGTCTGCGGTCATCGCGGCAGAGAAAGGGCATGCTTTATATCCTGTCAGTGCTTGGTTATCAGCAGACGGTTCTCTGTGCCGCTCAGCAGGCGTCTGATATTGGCTTTGTGACGCAGAATGCACATCATACAGATGATACCTGCCCAAAGGATGATATACCACGGCTGTCCGGAAACGATGATCATCAAAAAATAGCTGAACACCAGGATCAGACTGCCCGCGGATACATATTTTGTGAGCACGATCACCGCGATACAGCACAGGGCAGATACGATTCCCCAACCGGGAAACATCAGAAGCACGATGGCTGAGGAGCAGGCAACGCCTTTTCCGCCTTTGAAACCGTAGAGAAAGGGCCAGTTATGCCCGATGATCACACCGAGAGAAGCGGCGAGGGAACACCATCCTACGCTTTCCCCGCCGATCCACCGCCCGATCAGCACGGCAAGCACCGCTTTGAGAAAATCTCCGGCAAAGGTGAGGGCGCCGGCACGGGCGCCGAGTACCCGCAGTACATTGGTGGAGCCGGGGTTGCCGCTGCCTTCATGACGGATATCCGTTCCGGATTTGGCGGCAAGGATCATACCCATAGAAAAATTTCCCAGCAGATACCCGATGAACAGGCACAGGACAGGCAGAAAGACATTCATGCGGATCAACCTCTTTCATCATCCGGTCAGGAGACGTAGTCGGATCAGTTCTCTTTTTTCTTTTCCCGCAGCGTAAAGCGGATGGGGGTGCCTTCAAAGCCAAAGGAACGGCGCAGACAGTTTTCCAGATAGCGCTGGAAGGAAAAATGCATCAGTTCTTCGGAATTGATGAACAGCACAAAGTTGGGCGGGCAGACGCCCTGCTGCGTGGCATAGTACAGCTTCAGCTTTCTGCCGCCGATGGTGGGCGGCTGCTGGCTGATCATGGCGTCTCCCAGCACATCGTTGAGCGCTCCGGTGCCCACTCTGCGGCTGGCCTGCGCCCATACGGCGTTGACCGCGTCCAGCACGGTGTCGGCGCGCTTGCCTGTGAGGGCTGAAATGAACAGCACGGGCGCCCAGTCCATAAATTTCAGATCTTCCAGCACCTGCTTCCGGAATTTTTCAAGCGTTCCGGTCTCTTTTTCAATGGCGTCCCATTTATTGACGATCACCACCGCGGCCTTGCCTTCCTCATTGATCATGCCGGCAATACGCGCGTCCTGCTCAGTCACGCCGTCGTTCGCGTCGATCAGGATCATCGCCACATCGCAGCGGCGGATGGCGGCGATGGAACGCAGCACACTGTAGCGCTCCAGGCTTTCATCCTCGATCACATTTTTCCTGCGGATGCCGGCGGTATCGATGATGTTATACCTCGTTCCGTCCGCGCCGGTGAAGGAGGTGTCGATGGCGTCCCTTGTGGTACCGGGAATATTGCTTACCATGGTGCGTTCCTGCCCGAGCAGGCGATTGACCAGGCTGGATTTGCCCACATTGGGACGGCCTACCACGGCCAGCTGGATCTCATGGTCTTCTTCTGTTTCCTCTTCCGCGCCGGTCTTCGGAGGAAGCAGACGGACGATCTCATCCAGCAGATCGCCCAGCCCGAGCATGTTGGTGCTTGAAATGGCAAAGGGATCGCCGAGACCCAGCTCGTAAAACTCGTACAGGGTATCGGGCGTTCCGGGACGGTCCGCCTTGTTTACAACAAGGATCACGGGCTTGCGCGTGCGGCGCAGTAGCTGGGCTACCTCATGGTCATCACTGGTGACGCCCGTTTTGAAATCGGTAAAGAAGCAGATCACATCGGCCGTTTCCATGGCGATCTCCGCCTGACGGCGCATCTGGCTGAGCAGAACATCCTCACTGCGGGGATCGATCCCGCCGGTATCGATCATGGTGAAGCGGCGGCCGTTCCAGTCGGTATCGGCATAGATACGGTCTCTCGTCACACCGGGAACATCCTCTACGATGGCGATGCGGCGGCCGGAAATTTTGTTAAAGAAAGTGGATTTTCCCACATTGGGTCTGCCAACGATGGCAACAAGGGGTTTCGTGTTTTGCATAATACGGATCCTCCGGGTATTTTGCTGGTGAAAATCGTTAAAAAGGATGCTGCGTCCGGGCTTGTTCAGGCTCCGGCGCCCAGCAGTGCTCTGTACAGCCCCTCCGCGGTATTATCTGTGAGCGTAAGCGGTACAGGCAGGGCTTTTTTCAGTTCATCAAGGCTCATGCCGTCCAGAAACAAGTCCTTTTCACTGCGAAGCGTGACGGATGAGAGCAGAAGCTCATCGGCGTATTCGCCGGCGTCCTTTAGGCTTCTCAGCAGGTCTCCTCCTGTCAGCAGGCCTGTTACGGTGACGGACGGGCCGAAAAAGGTGTTTTCAACGGCGCGTACGGTCACCTTTACCCCCTCCGGGGCATACTGATCGACCCATTTTTGCATCATGGGCGCTACGGCTGTACCGCAGGCGATCATCACCCGGCGCGCCGCGGCCGGGCAGGTGTTTTCAGCGGCGGCCTGCTTCAGGCTGCTTTCAAACAGCCTGAGAGACCCTACGCCGTTCTCGATCTGCGGATAATCCTCATATTCCGCGTCTTCGGGAAGGTCTTCGCCGGCGGTCAGGTAAAACTCATCCGACGGGTAAACGAAGCGGGTGCCCAGCGTGTCGAGACATTTCTGCTGGAAGGCGCGCGCGAAGGACAGCACCTCTTTTGCCTTGTCCCGGGAAACTGTTTCAAGCGGGTACAGGCCTTCCCTGTGTTTTGTCAGCCCTACCGGCACGATGGCGGCGCTTTTCGCGGCGGGGTGCAGTGAGGCAAGGGTGCTCAGCGTATCCTCCAGCGCTTTCCCGTCGTTCAGCCCCGGGCAAAGCACGATCTGGCAATGAAAGCTCAGCCCGGCATCCCGCAGCGCGTTCAGACGGGGAAGCAGCAGCGCGGCGTTCGGGTTGCGCATCATTTTTACGCGCAGCTCGGGGTCTGTCGCGTGAACGGAGATATACAGAGGGCTTACCCTGCGCTTCAGTATGCGCGCGAACTCGGCGTCATCCACATTGGTGAGCGTGATGTAGTTGCCCATCATCAGGCTCATGCGCCAGTCGTCATCCTTCACATACAGCGTCTCGCGCATTCCCTTCGGCATCTGGTCGATAAAGCAGAAAACGCATTTATTGCGGCAATGGCGGGGCACAAGCTCCATGCCGTCCAGCGTGATCCCGAGAGGAGAGCCCTTTGCCTTGAGCAGCTGCACCTTTTTTTCCTGCCCGTCCCGTACGATCAAAAGATCGGTACGCGCTTTTGTGCTGAGCGCCTGATAGTCTATCTCGTCCAGTATTTCCTCGCCGTTGATGGACAAAAGAAGATCACCGGGACGGATGCCGTGCCTCGCTGCGATGCTGCCGGGGCGTACGGCGGTAACGGTGTGTGACATATTATCTGTTCTCCGTGTAGCCCAGTGTTTTCAGGTCTTCGGCGTTATTGCGCCAGTCGGGGCGTACCTTGACCCAAAGCTGCAGGTTGACATGCATGCCCAGCAGGTTTTCGATATCGGCGCGGGCCTGACTGCCGATCAATTGCAGCATCGCGCCCTTTTTGCCGATGATGATGCCCTTGTGGCTCTGCTTTTCGCAGTACACCGTAGCGCTGATCTCCATAAAATGGTCGTTTTTCTTTTCGATGCGCATCATTTCCACACCGATGCCGTGGGGTACCTCATCGTGCAGATTGAGCAGCGCCTTTTCGCGGATCAGTTCGGCGCAGATATCCCGTTCGGGCTGATCGGTAAGCATATCGTCCGGGAAATATTTGGGGCCTTCCGGCAGATGGTCTGTGAGTTCCTTTACCAGCTCATCCATTCCGTCTCCCGTTTTGGCGCTTACGGGCAGGATGGCATCATAGCCGGCGCTGCGGAATTCGTCGATCACCGCCAGCAGATCCTTGGGTTCCTTCAGGTCCGTCTTGTTGAGCACAAGCAGCTTGAACACATTTTTGCCGCCCATTTCCTGAACGATGGTCCTGTCATGGGGGCCGATGGCGGTCACATCCAGCATCACGATCAGCGCGTCGATGCCATCCATGGCCTCATTGATGGAATTGACCATAAACTCGCCGAGGCGTGTTCTGGGAGTATGCATTCCCGGTGTATCCACAAACACGATCTGGTAGCCATCCCCGCCTACTACGCCCATCAGGCGGTTGCGGGTGGTTTGCGGGCGGGAGGATACGATGGCCACTTTTTCACCCACCAATGTGTTCAGCAGGGTGGATTTGCCTACATTGGGACGGCCTACGATGGCCGCGAAGCCGGAACGGAACGCTTTCTTTTCACTCATTGTTTTTCTTCCTTTTCAGATAAAGATGATCATCCGGCGCGCGGCCGGATCGGGCAGCATAACAGGTCAGTCCTTTCCGAGGATATCGCTGATCCCTTCGGCGGGACAGAACATACCGGGCAGCAGCTCCCGGAGGCTCATTTCCTCTCTGCGGTCGCCGCAGGCGGCGATCACGCGCAGATCCGGGGCAAACTCGCTCAGCGCCTGACGGCAGATGCCGCAGGGCCAGGCCAGCGTCTTTTCAGCTGTGACCGCGATAACGGTAAACTCCCGCTCGCCTTCGCTGACAGCCTTGAAAAGCGCGGTACGCTCAGCACAGTTGGTAGCGCCGTAGCTGGCGTTTTCGATATTGCAGCCGGTGTATACCTTTCCGTCCCTGCACAGCAGGGCGGCGCCTACCTTGAACCCGGAATAGGGAGAATAGGAAAACTGCATGGCTTCATTCGCCATCCGGATCAGCTCTGTATCGGTTACACGGTTTTCACCCGCGGCATTCAATGCCTTTTCCTCCATAGCGCGCATCCTTTCCTTGTCGTTTTCATTCATGTGGTCATAGCCCATAAGATGGAACAGGCCGTGACAGATCAGGTACATGATCTCCCGCTCTGTGCTGTGGCCGTATTCAGCGGCCTGAGCCTCGGCGTGCTCGATACTGATCACAATATCGCCCAGATAACAGGCCTTTAGCTCGGGGTCATACTCCATGCGAAGCTTTTTTTCACTGTCCTTTGCCGTTTTTCCGGGCGCGTAGTTCACCGTGGGGAAGGAGAGCACATCGGTCGCCCGGTCGGTATCGCGCATTTCGCGGTTCAATACGCGGATGCGCGCGTCATCGGTAAAGGTGACCTGCGCGGCCGCGTTCAGCGTGATGCCTTCTGTGCCGAAGCAGCACGCGGCGGTCTTCTGAGCGGTTTTCTCAGGGCACGGGATCTTTCCCACCCCTTCGTCATAGGAAAGTATCAGCATCTCTTTGCCTTTCTTTGGTTCATTCTTTGCTTTCTTCCTGATTTACCGCGAGCACGCTGTCGGGGATCTCGGCCGTTTCCGTGAGAGAAGGCCCCTTCAGCAGATCGTCCACCACCAGTGTTCCCTTCAGATCCTCCGGCATTTCAAGCGGTGGCAGAGGAGATTCCGGCTTCGGAGCCACTACTAGGATGCCGTTCGCGCTTTCCTGAACGGAAACCTCTTTGGCTTCGGGAAGCTCAGTCGCTTTTTCAGCTTCCGCGGGGAGGCTTTCCTGCTCGGGGGCGGCGCTCTCCTTTACTTCAGCCGCGGGCGCGGGATCGGCTCCGGCGGCTGTGCCCGGCATGGTGGGGTATTCGATACGCTCATGGAACACGCCGGTCAGCACTGTAACGCAGCTTTCGCGTATCAGATCCAGATCCTTCAGGGTAAGAGGCGTTCTGTCCAGCTGACCGTCCTCCAGCTTCTGGCGGATCAGCTTTCTGATAAACGCGTCCACCTCCTCGGAGGTGGGGCTCTTCATGCTTCGTACGGCCGCTTCCACGGTATCGCAGATCATGATGATGGCGCATTCCTTTGTGGACGGTGTTTCCGCGCTGTAGCGGAACCGGGAAATATCCACAGGCTTTCCGCCCGCCTGCTGCAGTGCTTTATGATAAAAGTACATGACGGCCGTATTGCCGTGATGGCTTCCGATGATCTGCAATATGGCCTTGGGCAGGCGGTACTTGCGGGCGATCTCCACACCGTCGCCGGGATGCGCTGTAAGGATGGCGGCGGATACCTGCGGGTCGGTATGATCGTGGGCGTTTTCATCGCCGGTCTGGTTTTCCTTGAAGAACAGGGGACGCTTCAGCTTGCCCACATCGTGATAATATCCGCCAACGCGGGCAAGCAGCGGATCGGCCCCGATCGCCTCCGCGGAGGCTTCCGAAAGGTTGGCTACGATCAGCGAGTGATGATAGGTGCCGGGTGCTTCCAGAAGAAGCCTACGCAGCAGGGGATGGTTGGGGTTGGACAGCTCCATCAGCTTATAGGGCGTTGGCAGGTTGAACAGCATTTCCAGCAGCGGCTGCAGAGCAAGCGCCAGCAGCGAGGCGCATACCGCGCCGCCCGTCAGCCATGCGAGCAGGATCAGCCCGTCTCTCATTTCCACATCGGTGATCATGCAGAAGGCGGCGGTGAGCACAGCGTCGCACACGATCACCGGCGGCAGACATACCAGCGCGCGCAGGCGGGTGTGCTTGCCGCGCATCACGGCAACACAGAGCGCGCCGGAGGAAATGCTGCACACGGTAAACAGGATGGACTGGCCCGGGTTGTTTTCCCCGCTGTTGACAAACAGTATCGCGCACAGCAGGGAAAGGATGGTGTTCATGATCAGTCCGCTGCGGATGCCGGTCATGGCTGTAAGCAGGATGGCGGAAAGCAGCACGGGGCAAAGGAGCGTGCTGATTCGCTCCGCGCCCGCGCATACCGCGAAGGTGAGTACGCATATCAGCGCGCAGAGCGTTGTTTTCTGGGTGTCTCCGGCAAGTGACGGTACCGCGATGTGCAGCAGTATGCAGGTGCATACGAGCAGCGCTGCGCACATGATGAGGCTTCCCAGATACAGAGAGCGGTTGAGACTGCCGCCGCGCAGCATGCTGTGCGCGTTCAGCAGGTCATACTGCTCCTGCGTCACTGTTTCCCCTTCATGGATGATGATCTGCCCGAATTTGTAGATCACCGGGTCCACAGCGTCGCGGGCAGCTTCTTTTTCCGCTTCCAGCTTTTCGTGATCTATCACATAATTGGGCCGTACGCAGGCCTTCAGGATGGGACGGCCGATCTGCGTGAAAAGCGTTTTGTCGTCCAGCGGGCTGTAGGCGTAGCTTTCATCCACCAGCGCGGTGATGTCCTCCGCCTCGTTGCCCTCGGTGATCTTGGCGTTGCTTATTTTTTTCCGAAGGGCGCTGTACATGCTTTTCAGCGCGGAGGGGTCTTCCCGCATCAGACGCTCCAGCTGATAGCTGCTCATCTGAACGATCTCGGCGGTCTCACCGGTCTCACTTTCAGGAACGGGTACGGTCAAAAGCGCGCGGGCCCCCTGGATATCCTCCGGAGTGAACTCGCCCGTCGTATATCCGGCCAGCGAGGGGACATATACATTGGTGATCTGGTTAAGCGCCTTTACGATGGTCTCAAACTGCTCAAGTATTTCGGTGGTGATGCTTTCATCACGGATGAAGGTGGTCTTCACCCTGCTTTCGGCTTCCTCCCTGCGCTGTTTTGTGGCGGCCGGGTCCTCCCATGTGCTGTCTGTCACCTTGATATCCACCGGGCTTACCGCGCCGGGCGTCAGATCATAACGCACGGGGAACACGCAGATGATGAACAGGATCGCGATGAGCGTTCCCGCGCAGATCGCGACCAGCAGGCGCTGAAAGGCGCCGCCCCTGAGAAATGCGGAGATACTGTTTTGCAGGCTTTCCTTTTTCACGGGAGCGCTCCCGTTTTCTTTTTTGCTGTTTTCGTTTTCCATAAGGTGATTCTCCTTTTTACGGGCGTGCCTTACTGCCCGGAAACAGACGAGCGTTTTTTCTCATATTCATCGTATGCGCGTACGATACGCTGCACCAGCTCGTGGCGCACGACATCCTTTTCGTTCAGGTACTGTATGCCCACGCCGGGCACATTTTCCAGTACCTTCAGCGCTTCCTCAAGCCCGCTCACCTTGCCGCGGGGCAGGTCCGCCTGCGTCATATCCCCGGTCACCACGCAGCGGCTGCCCTCGCCGAGACGGGTCAGGAACATCTTCATCTGCTCGGGCGTCGTGTTCTGGGCTTCATCCAGTATGATAAAGGCATTATTGATCGTTCTTCCGCGCATGAACGCGAGCGGAGCGATCTCCAGCGTTCCGCGCTCCGTGAGCCGCTGATAGCTCTCCACACCCATGATATCGTACAGCGCGTCAAACAGCGGGCGCAGATAGGGGTCCACCTTCTGCGTCATGTCTCCGGGCAGAAAGCCAAGCTTTTCACCGGCTTCCACCGCGGGGCGGGTAAGCACGATCTTTTCCACATCTCTGTTTTTCAGCGCCACCACGGCCAGCGCCATGGCAAGATAGGTTTTCCCTGTTCCGGCGGGGCCTACGGCCAGGGTGAGCGTATTCGTGTTCACCTTGTCCACATATTCCTTCTGCCCCAGCGTTTTCGCGCGGATCTGTCTGCCGCGGTGGGTAACGGCCACGGTGTCCCGCAGGATCTCGTCCACCTCGTCCGCTTTTCCTTCGCGCACCAGCGCGATGATGTAGCGGATGCGTGCGGGATCGATGTTTTCGCCTCTGCGGGCCAGCTCCGCCAGCTTCATTACCGACCGGTACGCCAGTTCCCTGTCCTCCTCCTCGCCGCCGATGTCCAGCTCCTGCCCGCGCAGACGCAGGGAAACATTCAGTTCCTGCTCGATCACGGCGGCGTTGCGCTCATTCATGCCGAAAAGCGCGAGATACATATCCATATTTTCAAGCGGTATCTGCAACGAAATAATCTCCTTCAGATCAGCACTTTGATCGGGTTCCGTACAAATAAGTATAAACCCCCTCTAATATCATATACAAAACGCGCTTTTTGTCAATGATTACCTTATTTTGCTGTTTCCGTCCGGCCGGCACATTTCACGCGGTCTCTTTGCTAAACGCTTGAAAAGAAGGCGGTTTTCTGCTATAATCATCATGACGGAATATGCGTTCCGCACCCTGAAAAACGACCGGGCGGCAGGCAATAAGCCCGCTCAGCCCGAAAAAGGAGAGCATTATGAGCAAGAAAATGACCGCGCTGCTGATCATGGACGGTTTCGGCATCAATCCCGAAACGAACGGCAATGCCATTTACGCCGCCGGCACGCCCAATCTGGACGAACTGAAAAAAAGGTTCCCCACCACCCAGCTGGGCGCGAGCGGCCTGGATGTGGGTCTTCCCGACGGCCAGATGGGCAACAGCGAGGTAGGTCATCTCAATATCGGCGCCGGCAGGATCATGTATCAGGAGCTGACCCATATCACCAAGGATATCGAAGACGGTGTTTTCTTTAAGAAGGAGCCGCTCATCTGGGCAATGGACAGCGTGAAGAACAACGGCGGCAGCCTGCATCTGATGGGTCTGCTTTCAGACGGCGGTGTGCACAGCCACATTACCCATCTGTACGCGCTGCTTGAAATGGCCAAAATGCGCGGCCTTGAAAAGGTATATGTACACTGCCTGCTGGACGGACGCGATGTGCCTCCCTCCTCCGCGGCGGATTATATGCAGCAACTGCAGGATAAGATCGCCGAGATCGGCACAGGCCGCGTGGCCTCCGTGCAGGGACGCTTCTGGGGCATGGACCGCGATAACATCTGGGATCGCGTGGAAAAGGGCTATAACGCGATCGCGATGGGCGAGGGCGTACAGGAAACAGATCCCGTTGAGGCTGTGAAGAACAGCTATAAGAACGGCAAGACCGATGAATTCATGCTGCCCACCGTGATCTGCGAAAACGGAAAGCCCGTTGCCACCGTGGAAAGCGGAGACAGCATCGTGTTCTTCAACTTCCGTCCGGACCGCGCCCGTCAGATCACCCGCGCTTTCATCAAGCAGGATTTTAACGGCTTTGAGCGCAAAAAGGGCCTGATCCCCGTGCAGTTCGTTTCCATGACGCAGTATGACGCCACCTTTACGGAACTGAAGGTGGTCAATCCGCCCGAAACGCCCAAAAACACGCTGGGCGAATATCTCTCCTCCATCGGCATGACGCAGGCGCACATTGCCGAGACCCAGAAATACGCCCATGTCACCTTCTTCTTCAACGGCGGTGTGGAAGCCCCGAACGAGGGAGAGGAGCGCTTCCTGATCGACAGCCCCAAGGTGGCCACCTTTGATATGCAGCCCGAAATGAGCGCTCCTCAGGTAACCGAAAAGGCGCTGGAGCTGATCGACAGCGGCAAATATGATGTGATGATCCTGAACTTTGCCAACTGCGATATGGTGGGCCATACCGGCGTGATGGATGCCGCTGTGACTGCCGTAAAGGAGATCGACAAGGATGTAGGCCTGCTGGTGAACGAGATCCTGAAAATGGGCGGCCGCGCCTTTGTGACGGCGGATCACGGCAATGCCGATCAGATGATCGACCCGAAGAACGGAGGCCCCTTCACCGCCCACACCACCAATCCGGTGCCCTTCATCGCCTGCGATCCCGCTCTGGTAGGGAAGGAGCTTGCGGAAGGCGGAAGACTGGCTGATATCGCTCCCACGATGCTTGACGCGATGGGCGTCGCCATTCCCGCTGAAATGACCGGTAAGAGCCTGATAAAATGATCAGCTATTACTGTGCAAAATGCGCTGCCAACTGTGCCGGCCGTCAGTGCACCGCCTGCGGGCGGCAGCTGCCGGCCGCTTCCATGCGCGATATATGGAATGTGGCGCGCGTGCCCGCCGGGGACGGCCTCATATGGAAGCGCGCGCTGTGCCTGCTGTTTTCCGCTGTGGGCCTGCTCGCGCTGATCACCCTGCTTTCCTCTCTGCTTTCGGGCAGGGGGATGGACGGCTTTCTCGGGGCTCTGCCTGTATTGCTCACTGTGCTGCCGCTGGGGGCGTTTGCCGTGCTGTGCGTGCTGCTTTTGCAGGGCAGGGAGACCGTATGGTACATTCTTGAAAACACCGGCGTAAGGATGCAGACATGGCACAAGCCCTCGCGCCTGCATTCCTGGGCACGGCTGCAGAGCTACCACGAAAACGCGGCCTGTCCTCAGCCGGACGGTACGCTGCTTACCCCGGCCGGGGAGGTCACCCTTGCCTGGAAGGATATCAGAAATGTGAAATTTGTCCCGCAGAGCGGGCGGATCTATCTGTACCGCACACCGCATATCGCGCCGCTGATCCTGCGTATCCCCCAGGAGGAGTACGGCGGCGCCGAGGCGCTGATCAAAAAGGTATGCAAGGGGAAATACTGATGAAAATGCTCATCCGGTATCACGCGCCGGTCACCCCGGTCGCCAAAACGGAAAAAGGGGACTGGATCGATCTGAGAGCCGCCGAAACCGTGGAAATGAAGGCGGGAGAGCACCGGCTGATCAGCCTCGGCATATCGGTCCGAATGCCTGAAGGCTATGAGGCGCATGTGCTGCCCCGCTCCTCCACATTTAAAAATTACGGGCTGCTGCTTGCCAATTCCTGCGGTATCATTGACGGAAGCTATTGCGGAGACAATGATATCTGGTATTTCAACGCCTATGCCACACGGGATACCGTGGTGCATTTTGATGACCGTATCTGTCAGTTTCGCCTGATGAAGAAGATGGAGGAGGTCACCTTTGAAACGGTGGATCACCTTACCGGGCCCGATCGCGGCGGTTTCGGCAGCACCGGCATTAGGTAAGTAAGCCCATTTTTCTGAAATGTTCACTGCCACAGAGGAAACGGAACGATGAGCGCAAAGCTGAAAAAAGCATCCTGTATCGTGTGCGTGTGCCTGATGGCTGTCTGCGCCGCGGCGAACGCCCTGCTTCTTATCCGCGCGAAAAAGGAAACGGACCGTAAAAAGGCGTATGCCTTCGCGCACGCTGAGGAGACCGGGCTTTCCGAAGAGGAGAGAGAGGGCATGTATGCTTTTGAGCTTGCCGAATACCTCCCGCGTGAAAGCAGAAACGAGTATGACAGGATCGAGAGCGAAGAAAGAAAGTACAACAAAGCGGCTTTTCCCGTGCTGATCTACGGCTTTGCTTTCACCTGGATCCTGAGCGCCGCTCTGTATGCAGCAGGAAGGATCACAGAAAGAAAGGAAAACAACGCCTCGAAAAATGAGACCGGCCCCGGCGGGGCGGAAAGGACTGAATGAAATGAAAAAAGTAACGGTTGAAGGAATGCGCTGTCCGCACTGCGCCGCGAGCGTGAAGAAGGTGCTGGAGGCACTGGGAACAGAATGCGAAGTGGATCTGGAAAAGAAGACTGCCTATGTAAATGGCAGCGCGGCGGATGACGCGATCAAAGCGGCAGTCGAAAGCAAGGGCTTTACGGTGACCGCGATCTGTGAGGAATAAGCACAGCAGCTGTTGAGCGACGGCAGGCCGGTGTCTGCGGTAAATGATGAATGAAGTGATCGGAAACACACCCTGTCGCGTTTGCCCTGTTTCCATTCCGGAGAAGGCATAAGGAAAGGCGCCTTCTGCTCTGCATCGTCTTTGGATCATCGCTGCGGGGAGTACTTTCCTGCCCGGAAAAGCCTTCTGCGCCCCGGGGAAAAAGCTTTCGGCACGGTATGGGAAAACGGCAGGATTCATATATGCTTCCGCATTTTTTGCACGGACGATACCGGCCTTTCAGAATTGAAAAAAGGACACGGCACAGAATGAATGAATCGGAACGAGATCATTCTGCGGTGTCCTTTTTTGTTTGAGAATCCGCGCGGCGGCCGCGGCGGTGAAAAGCGTCTTGCGAATACCTGCATGCCGTTGGGTAACCGACCGATCCTTATTGTACTTCGCTGAATATGCAGGTAAGCCTTCCCATGGGGGCCGCGTCACCGTGTGTATAGAAGGAGAAAATGTCCGGACAGCCGTTTTCATCCTTCTGATAGTTATCTGCCCATTTGAACTCAATATCGATCAGATCATTTTGACCGATTTTCAGGATGCTCCCCGGAAAACTCAGCATGATCCGGCTGCCCTCGAGCTACATTTGGGCTCTGCCTGCTTCAGCCCATGAACCGTTCTTATTGAAGGCGAAAATGATCGCCGGGTTTTCAGTTGAACATGGAACAAACAGTTATTATCAGTGCCAATGAAGAAACCGTGCGTCCTTTTCCGGACAATGTGACAGACTGAACGGAACCGCCGCATCCGCTCAAGAACGGGGACAAAATCATTCTATACCCGGCTTATATTGCAGCCGTCATTACGGAATGAACAGCTGTTTGTTCAGCTGATCATATAGTGGCCGTTCGGTGCTGCCCTAAATAAATCCCCCTTCGTGTGCTGTTTCCGGCACACGGAGGGGGATTGCCAAAGATCAAAATATTATTCTATTCGATCCTGGCGGATCGGCTTTGAGCCGAAGTTGATTACAGCTCGGCGAAGTACTTGATGGTGCGGACCATCTGGCTGGTGTAGCTGTTCTCGTTGTCATACCAGGACACGACCTGCACCTGATAGGTATCGTCGTCCAGCTTGGCGACCATGGTCTGGGTGGCATCGAACAGGGAGCCGAACTTCATGCCGATGACGTCGCTGGATACGATGGGATCCTCATTGTAGCCGAAGGACTCGGAAGCGGCGGCCTTCATGGCGGCGTTGATGGCTTCCTTGGTAACGTCCTTGCCCTTTACAACGGCTACCAGGATGGTGGTGGAACCGGTGCATACGGGAACGCGCTGGGCGGAGCCGATCAGCTTGCCGTTCAGCTCGGGAATGACCAGACCGATGGCCTTGGCGGCGCCGGTGGAGTTGGGAACGATGTTGGCAGCGCCGGCACGGGCACGGCGGAGGTCACCCTTGCGATGGGGGCCGTCCAGGATCATCTGGTCGCCGGTGTAAGCATGCACGGTGGTCATGATACCGCTCTGGATGGGGAAGGTATCATTCAGGGCCTTGGCCATGGGGGCCAGGCAGTTGGTGGTGCAGGAAGCGGCAGAAATGACCTGATCCTCAGCGGTGAGGGTGTCATTGTTTACGGAATAAACGATGGTCTTGGTCTCTTTATCGGCGGGAGCGGAGATAACGACCTTCTTGGCGCCGGCGTTGATATGAGCCATGGCCTTTTCCTTGGTGGTGTAGAAACCGGTGCACTCAAGAACTACGTCTACCTTCAGCTTCTTCCAGGGGCAGTTGTTGGCATCCTTTTCGGCATAGATCTTGATCTCGCTGCCGTCCACGATGATGGAATCCTCGGTGGACTCAACAGTGTGCAGACCTTCGCCGATCACGCCGCAGTAACCCTTCTGGGCGGTGTCGTACTTGAGCAGATGGGCCAGCATGGCGGGGCTGGTCAGATCGTTGATGGCGACTACTTTATAGCCCTTCGCGCCAAACATCTGGCGGAAAGCAAGACGACCGATGCGACCGAAACCGTTGATAGCAACCTTAACCATAGGAATCAATCCTCCTTAAAATATGTGTAGAAACACTGAAAATTGACAGGCCCGATCCGAGCCGTTACTGATTATATATGATTTTCTGATTTTTTGCAATAGTCTATAACCATTTTCTGTCCCATCGGGCGAATAATGTCCCACTTGCGCCGGAAAACGAAAATACCGGGCTGCCGGCAGGGGGAGGTCGGCAGCCCGGTGAAGAAGGTGTATGCGGTTTTCAGTCTGCCTTGTCAGTTGGCTTTTTCCATCAGGACCAGATCAAAGCGGGGAACGGATACCGATTTTCCGTTTTCGATGGATACGATATCGCCGTTCTTTTCGGCGTATACCTTCACCTTATCGCCTTCGGAGAAGGCGGTCTCAAGGGGAGTTACCACATAGATCAGGTTTTTGTAGCCCTTGGAGTTTTTGGCGAGCGCGATCGTGTACAGCAGGTCTTCTTCGCCCTCACGGATCTCGGTGATCCAACCGGTGTAGCCAAACAGGCGTCCGTCATAGCCCTCGCTGTTTTTCACAAGCTTCGAGTATTCCGGCTTGATCGCGCTCTTTTTCATCTGCGCGGTCTTTTCCTCATCTGTTACGGCACGGGTGCCGGAGTATTCAAAAATGCGTTCGTTGTAGCCTTTTCTTGTCATTACAAGGCGGAAGGAATAGGTGCCTTCAAGGGATGTATCCACCTTAAAGGAAAAATTTCGCGAGGAGGATTCCTTGATGATCTCAACGGGGCCCGATACCACCAGCATGGTGGAAACGCCGGCTTCCGTCGTTCCGGCGATCACCGTTTCCTTTTCGAGATTATCCGGCGGGATCTGTGTAACGCCGCAGATGATGCGGGTGGGGTCGTATGATACGGAATAGGAGGTCTGCGCGTCCAGAGAGCCTTCCTTGCTTACCGTTACCGTTACGATATACACGCCGCGGGAGGGCAGCTTCACATTGACGGAAAACTTGCCGTTGCCCTTTGCCGTGCCGGTAAACAGCTGGCTTTGCGTGCTGCTCATGTTGACGCAGGAAATATCGATATTCGCCTTTTCAAGAGTGGTCCCCTTTACCGTGAAGGTATCGCTGTGCGTTTCCTGGGGCGGCTCGGAGGTGATCGTCAGCTGGATGGGCAGCTCCGGCAGATCAAGGATCTTTGTGAAGGAAAAGCTTTTCATGATGGTTTCCAGCGCGCGTACATCGTCATCGTTCATTTTGCGGCCGGGCACCTGCATATCCAGCGTGATGGTAAAGCCGTTGCGTATCGTGCGTCGCTGCGCGCCGTACCAGAGCAGATTTCCGTTCTCGGTGAGGGTGTAGCGTGTCTGCAGAAAGCGCAGCACCGTGCCGCCGTAATTCTTCCAGGAGGCGGTGGAATAGCTGTAGCCCAGCTTGCCGTACACCGTTCCGTCGGTATGACCGGTGCGGAATTTCTTGCGCATGCTGTCATCCTGCAGGTTCAGGTCAAAATAGTTGATCGCGTCGGTATCCTTTACGGCGGTAAGCATGAAGCGGCGCCCGTTTTTGGTGTCAAACGCGATCATGCGCAGGCCGTACTGATCAAAATCATCCTTGATCTCCTCCGCGTTCAGCCCCTGGGAAGTGATGAATTCAAGGTTTTCATCAATGTTTTTATCTGTGATCACCTTTGAATAAACGCCCTTGGGCAGGGTGAAGGCGGCGCAGAAATCGTCATAGGAATAGTTTTCGGCGGAGGCGGCGGCACAGATGCCGCTCAGCGCGAGCACCAGCAGCGATAAGAGGATGATCTGTTTTGATTTATGCATGAAAGCATCTCCTTTTTTGGCAAAAAACAATATCGCAATATTATTGTAACATATTCGTTATCGATTTGCAACTATTTGTATTGCCACAGTTGCAGAGGAGAGTCTTCCCGGCACAGTGGGATAAGCACAGGCATTGCGGAAAAAGAGCAAACAAAACGCGGAGCGCCTTTGCGGCGCTCCGCGGGAGAAATGAGGTGATCAATTCAGGGGAAGCACTGATCAGTTCGTGCTTCCTTCATTGTTGACGGGGGTGATGGGCGTGCCGATATCCACCCAGCTGATGCCGTTCGCGGACAGAGAATAATGATCGCTCTGCGTGCCGGAGGTGGTGGTGTAGGTATCATAGCTTACCCATTCCTGCCAGCCGATCTGCATGTAGGAATATTCGTACCAGGGCAGCTGCAGATAGTAGAAGATCTGGTTGAAATCGACCGTCACGCTGGAGAAGGGATCGATGCCGTCTGTGAAATCAAGGAACAGTACATAGGGGTTATTTCCGTTCGCGATCATCACGCCCGCACCTTCGTTGTCATATACGGAAAGCGCCAGAGTGATCTTCTTCATGGTGAGGTTGCTGTCGTTCTTGATCGTGAAACGGGGAGCGCCGTTGCGGCTTGAACGGCCGGTGTTGGAGATCTTGATGGCCTTGCTTACGCTTCCCACCAGCGCCGTAAAGGAGCATTCGTAGCCGCCGTCCTCGGTAACACCGGTGATGGTGCACTCACCCCAGTTTTTGCCCACGATCTTCGCTTCGTTTTTGGTGCCGGATACGGTGCAGATATTCGGGTCGGAGGAATACCAGGTCATGTTCTTGTTGCTGGCGGAGGTGGGCTGCAGCTTGGCTGTGACGGTGGCGTTATAGTTGACGCCCACGCGCACATACTGCTTTTCCACGGAAACGCCGGTCACGCCCTGCGTGATGTTGATCTTGTAGGAACCGGAAGCGTTGGTGTTGTCCTTGCTCTTCGCGCGGATGGTGACGGTGCCCTTCTTGAGCGCGGTCACAACGCCGTTTTCATCCACCGTGGCAAGGGATTTATCGGAGGAAGTCCAGGTGACATCCTGATAATCCGCGTTTGCGGGCTCCACATTTGCAAACAACTGCATCTGTTCGCCGGCCAGCAGGGTATCGGAAGCGCCGGTCACGGTCACCTTGGATACCTGTACATTTACCTTCACCTGGTACCTGGCCCACACGCGTTCATCGTTCTTGCTCTTTACAAGGATCGTGCACAGGCCCTGGCTTACGCCCTTCACCCTGCCTTCGCTGTTCACGGTGGCCACATTCACATCGCTGCTCTCATAGGTGTAGCCCTTCTTGCTGATGGCGGAGGAAGAGGCCTTGGGCGTCTGCGTGCCGGTTTTGCCTACATACAGTTCCAGCACATCGGACTTGAAGGTGATCGATCCGAATTGGGGATCGCTCGCCATCTGTTCCTCTATGGTGTCCGGGATGAGCTGGTCATTCAGCACATAGGCTTCTCCGGCGGTGATCTTCAGGCTGTTGTCCACATGATAGGGAACGCACACCGTGTACATGGCGGCGTTCTGATGGATCCAGTTTTTGGCGAACCAGAAGGATACGATGCCGTCTCCGGGCTGCTGCGGGATGAGCACAAAGCGGTGTACTCCGGGCAGGCCGATCAGGGCCTCCTTTTCGGAGGGAGCGTTGCAATCATCCATCACGAGGGCCAGCGCCTGGGTATCGTTGCCGAATTTCCAGGCATAGCCGGTGCTTTCGCTCTGCTTCAGCGTGAGCACAAGCGTGCCTTCCGTGAAGGAGAGGGAGCCCAGATCGATAAAGCCGTCCGCCACGACGGGCAGTGTGTTTTCCTCCTCGGCGGATGCCGCGCATACGGTGCAGAGCACCATCAGTACGGCGGCGAAAAGCGCGAGTACGCGGGTATTTTTCTTCATTTTCATTTCCTCCTTGCAGGGACGGGCGTTTTACGCCCTTTCATTCCTATTTTATCGCAGTTCATTTATGAATGCAAGAGACGGATTGTAACAAACGCGCGCAGCCCGTTACACATCCCGGATAAACCGGATACCGTACAGGTCAAACCGGCTGCCCGGCAGGAAAACGAGCTCTGTTTTCAGCCGGCCGAAGCACTTTTCGGGCACGGAGAGAGAAAACTCTTTTTCCTCGGGGCCTTCGGTGAAGCAAAACTCCGCGGGCACGGTAAAGGAGGCGCCGTCCTGCTCCGTAAAGCGGAAGTGCAGGGTGTTGAGCGGGATGGGGGAGCGACCCGTGACAAGCACCCGCAGAGAGGCGGCGTTTTCAAAATCAAGTGTGCCGTAGTCTATCACCGTGTTGTTGCCGATCGCGAGCAGCGCGTTTCCGCTTTTTTCAAAGCTGTCGCCGTACACATTTTCGGCATCGCCCGCGTAAAGCGGGCTGTAGGCGCGGGAACGCTTTGTAAAGATAAAGCCCTTCAGGTGCATTTTGTCGTGGGTCACGAAGCACAGGGTATGTATGCCCTTCAGCCGTTTTTCGAGGCGGAAGGTATCCTCCTGATACACATTCCATATGCTCTTTTTCTGATAGACGGCGGCGCATACGCGCTCTCCGCCCTTTCCGGGGATGCCGTCCCAGATCTCTACCGGGTAGGCTTCACTGTTCAGGCAGAAGATGGGCACGCGTACCTCATCGCTCCCGTCCGGCCCGAAATCCACCCCGTCAAAGCCGATCACCGTTTCTGAATCCTTTCCGGTCGCGATACCGCGCTCGTTGCCGGCGGATACGCTGCCCTCTGTGTATGTGTTCAGCGAGAAGCTGATAAAGCTGTAGGGATCCAGCATCGCCTCTCCGAAGCCGGTGCAGCACAGGGGCATCCGGCTGATCACACGCGCGTGGGGCGCGCCGGAGGAGGCCGTGCAGCGCAGCGTGAATTCCCCGTCAAAGCGCCCGGACACATAAGCGGATGTGCCGTCTGCCTCCACACAGGCCAGCGGGCTGTCCACGCCGGCGTCATTTGTTACGCGCCATGCAAGATCCCTGCAGGTCGCGTTTTCCGGCAGGATCCTTGCCTGTACATGAAGGCGCGGCTTTTCCTTCGTAAGCTGTGTGCCGTCCGGGAAGGAAAGCTCCACCTTTCTCACCGGAATATCCGCGGGGCATTCCGTTTCGCTTATACGCTCATATACGCCCCGTCCGCGTCTTTCCTCCTCCGGGCATTCTGTGCTTTCAAGCTTCAGCACCGTGCCCTCAAGCGAGGGGGAGGTGAGGGTAACGGTGATCTCTCCCGCCCTGTCCAGCGCGGAAAGCATGATGAGCAGCTTGCCGGAAAACATACGCCGGTGGTTCTGCCTGAAGGATTCCATATCCGTGGAATCGCCGGCATCCGTTCCGGCCAGGCGGGCGGCGCCCTCCACTTTCACATGCACGCGGTCAACGGCGTTTTCCACTGTCAGGCCGTCCCTGTCCAGTGCTGTTACGGTGATAAAGATCATATCCTGCCCGTCGGCACGCATTTTCGTTTTATCCGCTTCGGCGTGAAGACGGACCGCGTTCGTGAAGGAACGCTTAGTATCCCTCGCGATCTCTCTTCCGTTTTCGTCATAGGCCACCGCTTCCAGCGTGCCTTTTTCGTAGGGGAGCGTCCAGTGCGCGCACACGGTATCGCCGTGCTCAAGATCCGTCCTCTGGCGGCCGATCTCCCTTCCGTTCAGGAAAAGCGCCGTTTCACGCCCGTTGGTCACGGAAAGCACATCCACGGTTTCGCCCTCGTTGAAATCCCAGTAGGGCCACAGGTGTACGAACGGCGGTGCTTTTTTGTTCCAGGCCGCTTTGAAGATATAGAAGATGTCTTTTTTGAAGCCGGCGGTATCCGCCATGCCGAAATAGCTGTTTTTGGTGTGATAGGGGGTGGGCTCGCCCAGATAATCCGTGCCGCTCCACAGGAACTGTCCCGCGGAAAAGGGGGTATCCCGGTCCGCAGTGATGCACCAGTCTACGCTTTTCGCGCCCCAGCTGGTAAAGGAGTTATTGAGGGAGGAGCATTGCAGGTCATCCTCGGCCAGTATGTTTTCCTTCGCGGGAAAATGGTAGATCCCGCGGCTCATCACGATGGAGGCGGTCTCGCTGCCGTAGATCATCCAGTCCGGATGCTTTTCGTGATGGGGAGCGTAAAGCACCTCCGCGTAATTATAGCCGGTCAGCTTCAGCTCATCCGCGCATTTCTGCGTGTTTTCCCACCACATGTAGTTGCTGCCGATGGTCGCCTCGGCGTTGCGGAGCGGGTCGTGCCGGTATACCTCCTCCCGGATGCGCAGCATGACCTCTCTGCCGTGCTCAGAGGCGTGGGTATCGGGGATCTCGTTGCCCATGCTCCACAGGATCACGCTGGGGCGGTTCCGGTCTCTGCGTATCCAGCTTTCCACATCCAGCGGCATGTTTTCCCGGAAGAAGCGGGCGTAATCATGATCCGTCTTGGGAATCTCCCACATGTCAAAGGCTTCGCTGTCCACAAGCAGCCCCAGCTCATCACACAGGTCCATCATCGCGGCGGCGGGCATGTTATGGCTGGTGCGGATGGCGTTCACGCCCATTTCCTTCATCAGCTCAAGCTGTCTGCGGCTTGCCTGCCGGTTATAGGCGGCACCCAGCGCGCCCAGATCATGATGCAGGCACACGCCGTTCAATTTGAGCACGCGCCCGTTCAATACAAAGCCGCGGTCTGCCGTAAAGTGCGCTTCCCTGAGACCGGTGCGCACCGTCTGTTCATCCGCGGTCCTGCCGTTTTCAAACAGGCGCACCGAAACGGTAAACAATTCCGGATGCTCCGTATCCCACACGGGCGCGTCGTTTCCGAAAAGCAGCTCTGCCCCGGCCTTTCCGTCCATAACGGGGGCTTCCGCTTCCTTCCCGAGCGCGCTGAAGCGTACGGTATCCCCGCCGTGCGCCTCGGCGCTGAGCGTCATTCGCCAGCCGTCTGCCGTTTTTTCGGAGTGCAGGTAGACGCCGTCCGTTTTCAGATAGCTTTCACCCTGCTCGGTAAGATACACATCGCGAAAGATCCCGGCGCCGGAGTACCAGCGGCTGTTGGGGCAGATATAGCGCACGGTGAGCAGGATGCTGTTGACCTCCCTGTCCAGAAGGGGATAGATATCAAACGAAAAGGCGCTGTAGCCGTAGCGCCGGCCTCCCGCTTTGACCCCGTTCACATACAGCGTGCTGTCGCAATATACGCCGTCAAAGCACAAAAGCGCGTGCCGTGTATCCCCGCGCAGCTCGCTCCTTGTGATCTCCGTGCGGTAAAAGCCCACGGCGCTTCTGTAAAAATCGTCCGTTTTCGAGATACACATGTCGTGGGGCAGGTCCACCCGTTCAAAGCGGCTTTCCTCCGGCACGGCAGGGTCTTCCTCCGCGCCCTCAACAAATATTTTTGCGAAACGCCAGCGGTCATTGATCAGCTTACGGTATGTCATGGCAGCCTCCGGTGATTTGATATGATATATTATAATTCTTTTTCAATACTGCCTTTCCTGCAAAAACGGGTACTGTAATTTTTCTATATGATATGTTATAATACTTATGTACAGCGAAAGGAGGGCACCGGGATGATCCGAGAAGGCATTGTGAAGGCAAAAAGCGGAGATACGCTGGAGATCTGCTTTGAAAGGCCCGAGGCGTGTGAAAAATGCGGCGCCTGTTCCGGAGGGCATACCCATCTGGCCCGTGTAAAGGGCGAGGCGGAGGTAGGCGACCGGGTGGCTGTTGAAATGCCGGATTCAAGAGTGCTGAAGATCAGCCTGCTTGTATATGCCGTTCCGCTGGCGCTGCTGCTTGCCGGGCTTGTTTTCGGGTGTCTCGTGCTTGGCAGTGATCTTGCCGGTGCGCTCATCGGCCTCGCGCTGATGGCGGGAGGGTATGTCCTTCTTCGCGGGGCGGATAAGAAGCTTTCCGGAAACGAAGCCTATATGCCTAAATTTCTGTTTATTATGAAGGATGACAAAAATACGGAGGAAAATTAAATGGAGCTTATTTTGACAAACGATAATTTTGATCAGCAGATGACCGAAGCCCAAAAGCCCGTGCTTGTGGATTTTTGGGCGCCCTGGTGCGCGCCCTGCCGTATGCTGGCCCCGGCTGTGGAGGAACTGGCGGAGGAGCACGCGGACAAGATCATTGTGGGAAAGGTGAATATTGACGACGCTCCCGGGCTTGCCATGCGTTTTCGCGTTTCTTCCATTCCCACGCTGATCGTTTTTGAAAACGGCCGGGAGGCACGCCGCAGCATAGGCCTGCTGGATGATGAGGAACTGGCTGAATTTGCCCTGCAGAAATGATACGCAGCCTTCCGTTTTTTTCCTTCGGGAACAGAACGGAAGGCCTTTTCGTTTGATGGATGAACAACAAGGCTTTCGGGCATCGTGCCCGGCCGGAAAAGGAGAACGATCATGAAAAGTGTACTGGCTGCCGTGCTGATGCTGTGCCTGCTGGTTTCGCCCTTCGCGCGCTCGCTGTCAGAAACGCTGCGCGAGGCGGAGCCGTTCGGGAATGTGCCGGCTTATCCCGGAGAGGATCAGAAAAAATTCGCGGCGTGGGATGATTATCTGCGTGAGATGCGCAAAACGGAGATCCCGGGCAAACCGGAGCTGAACCTCTTTTTCGCGAAGATCGCGGCTGAAACGCTGCGGGAGGGCGAAAATAGCGTTGTATCCCCGGTGAATGTGTACCTCGCGCTTTCGCTGCTTTCGCAGCTCACCGGCGGTGAAACGCGGGAGCAGATCCTTTCTCTGCTCGGCAGCGGCAGCGCGGAGGATACGCTTCTTCAGGCGGAGCGGTTGCTGAAGGCCGTCAGCTTTTCGGACGGGGCCACCTCCTGCCTGCCTGCCGCCTCCCTGTGGCTGAATGACACCGGAAAATGGAAGCTGCCCGTGCTGGATACGGCCGCGCAAAGGCTGCGCGCCTCCTCCTACGCGGTCAAAATGGGCAGCGAGGAAACGGACAGGCTGTTCCGGCAGTGGCTGAACAGCAGCACCGGCGGGCTGCTCTCTTCGCAGGCCGGCGGGCTGAGCCTGCCCGGCAATACCGCGCTCGCGCTGGCGGAAACGCTGTATTTCCGTTCCCGCTGGAGCGATACCTTTTCGGAAAGCGAAACCTATAATGAAGTATTCCGCGCCGCCGGAGGGAGCAGCACCGTTCCCTTCATGCACCGCACCCGTACCGATATCGTATATTACGGAAAAAACTTTTCCGCGATGGAGCTTACCATGGAAACGCTGGGGAGCATGCTCTTCATCCTGCCCGCGGAGGGTGTGACCGCGGAGGAGCTTGCCGGGGATACGGAGCTGTATGATTTTCTCTTTTCTCCCCGTTTCCGCTGGAAAAACAGCGAGACCGCGCGCGTGAACCTTTCTTTGCCCAAATTTGATGTCACTTCCTCCCTTGAAATGAAGGACATGCTGCAGGCGCTGGGCCTGACGGATGTGTTCAGCCCGGACAGGGCGGATTTTACGCCGCTTTCGGATGAAAAGGAGATCTACGCAAGCTCTGTGCACCATGACGCGCGGGTCAAAATCAATGAGGAAGGCTGCGAAGCGGCCGCCTACACAGTCATGATGATGGCGGGAGCCGTAAAGCCGCCCGAAAAGATCATTGATTTCAGGCTGGACCGTCCCTTCCTGTTCGTGATCGAGGGGGAGCAGGAGCTGCCGCTCTTTATCGGAAAGGTGAACAGCATCAGATAACGGTGCCGGCCGGCGTCTGCCGCATGGGAACGCCGCGGCTGAAAACCGAAAAAAGCGCTTCCGTGAAGGACGAAAGCGCCTGTAACAGACACGGCCTCCGCTTTCGGGGAAGCGGAGGCCGTGTCAAGGCAATACCGCACAAATGAGTTAGGGTGTGTTTCTAAATTCAAAACGATGCATT
>CALGBY010000044.1 GCA_937886445.1 uncultured Clostridia bacterium
TTTTCCCCAATTTAGGGGTTGACAAAGGTCATTACATATCAGAAACACACCCTAGATTCTGCCTGACCGCAGAAAATGCTCCCGGGAAGCATCAAAAAAGCGGGACATGCCCGCTTTCATTCAGAATATCTGTATGACATCCCTCCATCTGCGTCAGGAAAACTGCGCGTTGTACATTTCTCTGTAGAAGGTGTCGCCCGCCATCAGGCTGTCATGCGTGCCGCGCTCCACCACATTGCCGTCCCTGACCACCAGGATCAGGTCCGCGTGGCGCACGGTGGAAAGACGGTGAGCCACCACAAAGCAGGTCTTGTCCCGCATGAGGGCGCGCATCGCCTTCTGGATGCGCACCTCGGTGCGGGTATCCACATTGCTTGTGGCTTCATCCAGAATGAGCATGCCCGCGTCCGTCAGCATGGCCCGGGCTACGGTGAGCAGTTGCTTTTGCCCCTTTGAGATGTTGGTGCCGTCATCGGAGATCACGGTATCATAGCCCTCGGGCAGGCCCATGATGAAGGAATGGATGTGCGCGGCCTTCGCGGCGGCCTCCACCTCCTCACGGGCGGCATCCGGGCGGGCATAGGCGATGTTGTCATACACCGTGCCGTTGAACAGCCAGGTATCCTGCAGCACCATCGCGTAGGCGGCGCGCACATCCCGGCGCCGTATATCCCTCACATCGTGCCCGTCCATCAGCACGCGCCCGTCCGACACATCATAAAAGCGCATCAGCAGGTTGATTAGCGTGGTCTTTCCCGCTCCGGTGGGGCCCACCACGGCGATCATCTGCCCCTGCTTTGCCTCAAAGGACAGGTCCTTCAGGATGATCTTATCCTTTTCATAGCCAAAGGAGACATGCTCCGCCCGCACATGGCCTTCCGGCCGCGGCAGGGCGAGCGCGTCCGGTGCGTCCGCCGTTTCGCTCTCCTCGTCCATCAGGCGGAACACACGGTCTGCCGCGGCGATGGCGCTCTGCAGCTCGCCGAAGATATCGGCGATCTCGCGGATGGGGCCCGAAAACTTGCGGCTGTACTGCACAAAGCCGGCGATACTGCCCAGGCTGATGCCGCCGGAAAGGTACAGAAGCGTTGAAAACACCGAGATCATGGTGAGCGCGATGTTATTGATCAGGTTCACGCTCGGCCCCATCACGGAGGACCAGTATTCCGACTTATAGTAGCTGTCGCACACCTCCTCGTTCAGCTTATCCAGCTGCGCCAGCACATACCGCTCTCTGCAGTAGGCCTTCACCGTCTGCGCGCCGCTGATACGCTCCTCCGAAAAATCATTCAGCTCGCCCATCTTGCGGGAGCGCAGGCGGAAAAGCGGCTGCGTTTTCTTGGTGAGTACGGTGGTGATCAGGATGCTGAGCGGCACGATGAACGCGAAGATGAGCGTGAGCAGCGGGCTGATGCGGATCATCATCACCAGGCTGCCCGTCAGCGTGACCGTGCTTGCCAGCACATTCACGATATCGGAGGAAAGGGAAGTGTTTACGGTATCGGTATCGTAAAACACACGGCTGATAAGATCTCCCGCGGGATGGGTGTCGGAATAGCCCACCGGCAGCGAGGAAAGACGCGCGAACATGTCACTGCGCATGCGCATGGTGACCTTACGCGAAATATTCACCATCAGGATCTGCAGAAGAAAATTGAGCACGGAGGACAGCAGATAAACGGCCAGCATCTGCCCCGCCAGCCTGCCTACCCGGGCAAGATCCACATCCAGCCCCGTTTTTGAATGCTCCGCGATCACATCCACCGCGTCACCGGCAAGGCTGGGGCCCATCAGCGCCAGCACATTGGCCGCCACCGTGAGCACCAGCGCCAGCAGGAGCAGCCAGCGGAATTTCATCATGTATCTGAGCAGTCTCAGCACAGTGGCCTTTTTGTTGACCGGGCGCGTATCCTCGCGCGAACCCTTCCCGGGCACATCAGCTCTCGGCGGCATCCGCGTCACCTCCCAGCTGCAGGCGCGCGATCTCTTTATAGAGCGCGCAGCTTTCCATCAGCTCTCTGTGTGTGCCGAACCCCATCATTTTTCCGTCCTCCATCACGAGGATCCTGTCACAGTGCATCACGGCGGAAATGCGCTGGGCAATGAGTACCGTTGTAACACCGGCGTATTCGCTGTTCAGCGCCGCGCGAAGCTGCGCCTCGGTCTTGAAATCCAGCGCGCTGGTGGCGTCATCCAGTATCAGGATATCGCTGTGCCCCGAAAGCGCTCTGGACAGAAGCAGGCGCTGTGCCTGCCCGCCCGAAAGATTTCGCGCCCGGCTCTGGATCTCGGCATTTTGGCCGCCCTTTTCGCTGAGGAAAGCCTCCGCCTGCGCGCACCGCATGCCCTTCATGACATCCGCATCGGTGATATCTCTGCCCAGCCGGATGTTTTCCCCGGCGTTTCCGCGAAACACCGCGTCATTCTGGAACACCGTGCCGAACATGCCGCGCAGTGTATCCAGCGGGATGCTCCGGATATCCTGCCCCCATACGCGTATCGAGCCGGAATCCGCCTCATAAAGGCGCAGAAGCAGCCGGATCAGCGTGGTCTTGCCGGCGCCGGTCGGCCCCAGAATGCCCAGCCGCTCGCCCTGCATGAGGCGGAAGGAAACATCCTCCGCGTCATTGCGGCGGCCGTTATAGGAAAAGGATACATGATCGAATTCGATATGCGGCAGATCCTTGAGAAACGCGCATTCCGCGTCCGTGCTGCTTTCTTCTTCCGCCTTCATCACCTCGTCGATGCGGTTCGCGCTGGCCACAGCCTTGGAATACATGGTCACTACGCGGGTAACGGTGAGCATCGCGTTCAGGATGATGGTGAAATACTGCAGAAAGGCGATCAGATCCGCGCTGTCCGTCAGCCCGGCCTGCACGCGGTGGCCGCCCAGCCAGATGATGAGCACCAGCCCCATATTGAGCAGAAACTGCATGGACGGCCCGTTGACGGCCATCACGGACGCGGCCTTCGTTTCAGTGCGGGCGGCATCGGCATTCATGGCGTCAAAGCGCCGCACCTCCCGCCCGGCGGTATTCAGCGCGCGCACCACACGCGCGCCGCTCAAGTTTTCACGCACGATACGCACCAGCGTATCGGTCTTTTTCTGCACGCTGTTATAAAGAGGCACGCCCTTTTTGCTGATCAGCCACACGCCCAGCCCCATGAAGGGCAGAAGCACAAGCAAAAGAGAGGAAAGCGCGCTGTCCTGCAGCATGGTGATGATCACCCCGCCGATGATCAGGATGGGTGCGCGGATACCGATGCGCTGCAGCATACCGGTCATGCGGTATACATAATAGGTATCAGTGGTCATGCGGGAGATCAGGGAGGGCACGGTAAAGCGGTCTGTCTCTCTGGAGGTGAGGCGGGTGATCTTGTCAAACAGGTCATGGCGCAGCTGCCTTGTGGAATCCCGCGCGACGGACGCCGCCGTGCGGTTTGCAAGTACATTGAACACAAGCACCGCCAGGCTGCAGAGCAGCATCAGCGCGCCCCAGAACCAGATCAGCCCCCTGCCCTCCGCAGGCACGCGGGGCACGACCTCCTTGAGCACCCATGTAAGCATCCAGGGCAAAAGCAGCTCCGCCACCGTGCCCAGAAACTTGATGCTCATCCCGAAGGAGATCCTTTTCAGATAAGGCCTGAGATATCTTGCGATCAGCTTCAAACCGCCGTTCCCTCCTTCTCTGTACGATATGCATCTATTTTAATACACAAAACGCCGTAACGCAAACCGCTTACGGGCATTTATCGTTTTTTACAGGTATCCTTTTTGTTTATACATTTTCCTCCCTTGCGATGCGGCGGCGGAAAAGGTATAATCACAGCGAAAGGAGACCCGGCTCCGTCGGCGCGGACGCGCAGCCCGGGCAGAACGGCGTTTCCCAAAGGCGAATATCTGTAAACATGTACGGCCGGTCATCAAACGGCTCATCAGATCTCATATGAAGGAGGATAAAAAGAATGCATTTATCAAAGCGCGGTCTTGTGTGCTTCACGCTTATACTTTGCCTGCTGCTGCCTGCCTTTGCCCCCGCTGAGGGCAAAACGAAGGCGCAGCAGTTTGTGGACAGCATCACCCTGGGGTGGAACCTGGGCAACCGTCTGGACAGCAATTCCCGCTCGCAGTTTGAAAACGCCGGCCTTTCTCAGGAGACCTGCTGGGGCAACCCGCCAGTGACCGAGGAAATGATCAGCGCCGTGAAGGAAGCAGGGTTCAACCTGATCCGTGTGCCCGTGACCTGGTACAACCATATGGATGAAAACTATGTGATCGACCCCGCCTGGCTGGACCGCGCCGCGCAGATCGCTTCCTGGGTGATCGATGAGAACACCTGGTGCATCATCAATGTGCATCACGATACCGGCTCCAAGGGCTGGATGCGCGCCACAGACCGTCCTGCGGAAGGGGCGCTTTCCGTGGAAGAAATGAAGCGGATCTTCGTATCCGTGTGGCAGCAGATCGCCGGGAGATTCCGCGATTTCGGCGATCATCTGATCTTTGAGGGCTTCAACGAGCTGCTGGATGAACGCGGTGAATGGAACAGCCCCCGCGCGGACGCCATCGCCGCCGTGAACGAATACAACCGCCTGTTTGTGGAAACCGTGCGCGCCTCGGGAGGCAACAATGCCGGGCGTGTGCTGATCGTCAACCCCTACGCCGCCTCCACCGTGCAAAATGTGTTGGCCGGCCTGAAGCTGCCCGAGGACAGCGCGGAGGGATGCCTCGCGGTGAGCGTGCATATCTACCAGCCGTGGGAATTCACCAGCGCGGATTATCGCGATCAGAAGACCTGGAGCATGTCCTCCATCAACAGCGCCTTTGCCAATGTACAGCTCTTCCTGCAGCGCAGGGGCATTCCCGTGCTGGTGGGCGAGTTTGGCGCCGAGGGCAAGAACAACCCGCGCGAGCGCGCCGAATGGGCCTACTATTTTGTCAAAAAAGCCCGCACACAGGGCATCAAATGCGTGTGGTGGGATAACGGCGTGCTGTTCAGGATCGTCAACCCGCGCACCGGCAAGGTATGCGAGCCGGAGATCGTGAAGGCCCTGTTCGCGGCGGCAAACGGAGCAGACTACACCTATACCGAAGCCGAAACAAAGACAGACAACCTGTGTGACACCATGGGCAATTACACCTTCTGGGCGGACCGCTCCGCCGGCGCCGACGCGGAATATGAGCTCAGTGAAAACGGCGTCACGGTGCATATCAAAAACGGCGGAAGAGATCCCTGGAGCGTGCAGGCCTCCTACAAGCCGCTCACGCTGGAAAAGGGCGGCACCTACCGCGTGTCCTTTAAAGCAAAGGCGGAAAAGCAAACAGAGATCCGGGTATACCTGCAGCGGGATTACGGCACCTACGAGACCCTGTCGGGCACGAAGGCACTGCTGAAGGAGGAGGAGGACACCTTTTCCTTCATTTTCTACATGAGCCGCGCCACCGAAAACAACGCCGCGCTGGTATTCAACTGCGGCGGGAACACGCAGGATGCGGAAAACACCGTAAGCATATCGGACCTGGTGATCTGCGTAAAATAAAAAAGCGCGGCATCTGCCGCGGGATCGCGAAAGCGCGGGGAGGCAAAAACCCTTCCCCGCGCTTTCGTGTTTTGCCCGGAAGACAAGGTGATCTGATCCATATTTATTGTCCGCCCTCCGGAAGAGGCACCGATGTCTGTTTGGAAATGTGCCGAGACCATTGCCTAACTTATATCCGGCATGGTTTTCAATATGGCTTAAGGCAATACCGCACAAATGAGTTAGTACGATGGCGAGTGAATTTTTTAACAGATTCGCTTGCAGAAATTGAAGGCTTACTGAATGTAAATCGAAATTTCTGCAAGATGAAGATGTTGGAAAAGGCACCGCTCAGCGTGCTGACGAATTGTGCGGTATTGCCATAACTATTATCTGTGTCTTGGCTACGCGGTAATGACGGTTTATATCTGGTGTTTCAAATGGTACGAAGGGGCGATCGTCGGCTTCTTCGGCGTCATACTGTACTGCCTCGTAGGCAGCCTTGGGTTCAACGGCATGCCCGGCTGGTCTGCAGGCAATATCTTCATCGGGCTGATCGTCGGGTTTGCTCTCAGATACATTAAAAAAGTCGGCAACAAGGTGCTGCAGGTAGTATTAACGGCTGTGGTCGCGATCGCAGCGACATTTGTCGGAATTCTGCTTGTGAAATCCTTGATCGACAGTATTGTGGTTGCACAGCCGTTTATCGTGAGATTTTCAAAGAATCTGACATCCTTTGTTGCAGATGCCTTTATGATCGTCGCAAGCCTGCCGATTTGCGTGCTGGTGGAAAAAAGCGCGCAAAAGTTAAGGTATCAGAAGCACGGATGATATGTTGCACTTTCACAAATGCCCAATCGCGCGGAAACTTTCCGGAGCGTGTGGAGGATATATGCATTTGACGGGTGAAAACACTTTACACGAAATGAAGCTGGCCCCCGAACCTTTCGCGATGATCAGGAGCGGGCAGAAAACGATCGAGCTTCGTCTGTTTGATGAAAAGCGGCAGAAGATCAAGGCCGATGACAGCATCGTCTTTACCGAAACTGAAACGGGAGAAAAGCTGAGCGTCAGGGTGGAAAAGCTGCATCGCTTTGACAGCTTTGATGAATTATACCGCGCTTTGCCGCTGCTCAGGTGCGGATATACAGAGGAGACTCTCCCCGCCGCGAAGCCGTCTGATATGGAAGCGTACTATTCCGTGCAGGAGCAAATGAAATACGGCGTTGTCGGCATCGAGATCTCGCTGCCCGAATGACCCGCCGGGGTTATGGTGTTCCGTATGAACTCCTCAGCAGGCAAATAACAGGCAGCCGTTCACAGCCTGCCCGATAACCCGCTGGCCGCGTGTTTGATTGATGAAAGCAAACACGCGGCTTATTCCTGTTATCAAAAACGCCGATCGTTCCGCCGTTGCAAAGCTTTCGTTTTTGTATTATAATATACTGGACAGCGGATCCGCCATCTGAACAGAGCATCCGGGCGTATGAATACAGTAAGCATGCCGGAGACCGGCAGATATCCTTCCCGCTTTGCGGAAAGGATACGGCGGATCACAGCATACTGATGCGGATCAAGCCAAAGTGCTTTCACATAAGCAAAGGGAATACGGCAGATACCTGACCGGAGCATATTTCCTCTGTTCTTTATCAAATTCAAAAAGAAGCTGAACGCTTACAGGGAAGCACTGATCATATGATCCAGCCGGGCCGGCCGGCGTTTTCCATGCCGGCGCGGACGGTGAAAACGGCTGTTGTCCCGGAAAAGGTAAGGGGGATATAACAATGAAGGATACCAAGCTGATAGAACCCGGAAAGTGGTATATAGAGTATAACGAAAACGGTGATCGTGTCACTCATGTCTATGAGGATTCGACGATCAGGCTTCTCGGATATGCGTCAAGGGAAGAATATGACAATGCCCATGTTACATGGGAGGACGCGATCCACCCGGATGATCTGCCGGGCCTGTTCCGCTATATCGCGGATCTTGAGTCAAAGCATCCCGAAGGCATGGAATATGATGCTGAGTACCGCATCATAACAAAGCAGGGATATCACTGGATCCACGACAGCGGCCATGTTGAAAGACGCGAAGACGGTTCACCGGTCCGTATCGACGGTGTTGCTTTTGATATTCAGGATATCATAGAAAAGCAGACCATGGCAAAGCAGCTTGAAGAATCGCTCACCTTTACAAATTTCTTCCTGAACACTTATGTATCGGCCTATTTTGTTAACCTTGATACCTGCGCCTGCCAGGTGTATATGCGCACAGAGGAGCTCAAAAAGAACTATCCCGTTATTGATAACTATCTTGACGGGCTTACGGAGTATATCAACCGGGATGTGCATCCGGATGACCGCGCTGAGTTGCTCCGCATCATGTCTCCGGAAAATCTGAAAAGAAAGCTGAAGGAAGTATCTGATTTTGTGCATATATTCCGGGATATTTCCGGCAATAAGGAAAAGCACTACAGGTTGCAGATCATTCGCGGAGTGGATGCGCATCACGCAGCGTTCGGCTTCATCGATGTAACGGATGAATACCGCGAGCAGCAGAGCCGGCTGCTGGGCGCGATCCCGCTTTCATCCGATATCTTTACAAAGGCGAATATCGGTCTTTGGTCCTTTGAACTGGATGAAGGCTGCGAACCGAGAATGTATGCCGATGAAGCCATGCTGAGGCTGATCGGGCTGGATCATCAGATCTCTCCGGAAGAGACCTATCATGCATGGTATGATCACATCGATCCGGAGCACTATGATGAAGTGTCCGCTTCTGTGGAGAAGATGACCGCCGGGGTACACGCGGAAGTGCAGTATCCGTGGCATCATCCAAACGGCGAAACCTGGATCGTTCGCTGCGGCGGTGTGCGAAATTATAAATATACCAAAGGCATCCGTATCGAAGGTACGCATCAGAACGTAACAGATGTCGCGCATTTTCAGAAGGCAAAGCTTGGCACGATCGCGCTTGACCGTGATATCCTCACCAAGGCAAGCATCGGTCTGTGGGCATTTGAGCTGGACGAAGGCTGCGCGCCGAGAATGTACGCCGATGACGCGATGCTGAAACTGATCGGACTCGACCATCAGATTTCGCCCGAAGAAACCTACCATGCGTGGTACGACAACATTGATCCGGAGCATTATGGCGAAGTGACCGAAGCAGTAGAGAAGATGACCGCCGGTATCCACGCGGAGGTGCAGTATCCCTGGCACTGCCCACGTGGTGATACCTGGATCGTCCGCTGCGGCGGCGTCCGCAACTATGCCTACACAAAGGGCATCCGTATCGAGGGTACCCATCAGAACGTGACGGCATTGACGCATTACGAGAAACGGAACCTCACGGACCTGCTGGCGTCTCTTGCAGATAATTTCCTGCAGGTGTATTTCCTTGATCCGTATACCGGAAAATTCAGTTCTTATGCCGGCAATGCGTTTGACGGTGACGATAACCGGGATTACAGCCAGATCAACTTCTATCAGGATGTAGCAGACAGAAGCGGGACTATCGTTCATCCGGACGATAAGCCGCTTATCGATAAAATGTATTCGCGCGGAAACCTGATTGCCGTTCTTGAATCCGGACAGCCAACAGAGTTCATCATCAGATGGCCAACCGGTAACGGTGACGAATGCGTATACATGAAAAATCGTCTTGTTCCGTTTGATGACGATGACGGAACGAAAAAGCTGGTCATCGGCGTGCTTGATGTAACATCCGAGGAACAGCATCAAAGACTGCTTAAAGAAGCAAGAGAAAGAGCTGAAGAGGCAAGCAACGCAAAGACCACGTTCCTGTTCAATATGTCTCACGATATCCGCACACCGATGAACGCGATCCTCGGCTATACGGATATCGCGATGAACCATATCGATGAATATGACAGAGTAAGCGACAGCCTGAAAAAGATCAAGCTTTCCGGAGGACATCTGCTCAATCTGATCAATGATATTCTTGAGATGAGCCGGATAGAAGCCGGCAAGATGGAAATCGTCACAGCACCGCTGAACGCGTATGAGGTAACGGAAGGGGTTGTCACCATGAGCCGCTCTCTTGCCGCGGCGAAAAGCATTACCCTGAATGTACACGCGAACGATTTGAAAAACCCGTACATCTATTCGGATGAGCTTCATACCAACCAGATCATCATAAACCTGATTTCAAACGCGATCAAGTATACAAACCCCGGCGGGACCGTGGACTACAGCATTGAGCAGATCAGCGATCCTCAGGACGGTACGGCAAACTACCGGGTCACGGTGAAGGATAACGGGATCGGTATGTCCGAAGAGTTCCAGAAGCACCTGTTCGAGAGCTTTTCCAGAGAGCAGAGCACCACGGTTTCCAAGCAGGAGGGCGCCGGGCTTGGCCTTGCCATTGTAAAAAGGATCGTAGATATGATGAACGGCACGATCACTGTGCAAAGCAAGCCGGGCGAAGGCTCTGTATTCGTTGTTGAACTGCCTCTTCGGGTGATGGACGAAAAAGCGATCGAGGCATTTGAAGCATCCCGCAAAAAAGACGCCGCGGCAGTAGACGAGATCTCGTTTGACGGTCAGAAGGTGCTTCTTGTGGAAGACAACGAAATGAACCGCGAGATCGCGACAGAGATCCTGGAAGAAGCAGGGCTGAGCATCGATACGGCGGAAGACGGCGCAATCGCGGTAAGAAAGGTAATGGAGAAAGGCACATCGTATTATGACTTTATCCTGATGGATATCCAGATGCCTGTCATGGACGGTTATGAAGCAACAGCCGAGATCAGAAAGCTTCCGGGGGCTGACAAGGTTCCGATCATCGCGCTGAGCGCCAATGCCTTCAAAGAGGATACGGACAGATCGCTTGCGGCCGGCATGAACGCCCATGTCGCAAAGCCCATTGATGTGAAGACGCTGTTTGAAACGATACAGGGGCTGATCGGCAGCCATTCAGAGAAACGCTGATCCGTCCGGCAGGCTCATTTGACCTGCGTTTTTCTCATAAACCGGCGCCCGAGATTCCGCCGCCGGTATGCATACGGATGACCGGATAACGGTAAACCGTCTTTTGTACCGGCAAAGACAGATGATACGGCACGCGCATGGGGCGGGCTGATACTATTGACAGGTGACTCAAAGCTCACTATAATGTGTGTGAACGATGAGTCACTTTTTTACGGGAAAATGGATCAATAGCGGCCGTGCGGGAAGAAGCCTGAGAGGGGAGAAATGAAATGATCGAATCAAAAGGCCGGATATGAAACATGGAATTTGAAGACAGAGATTCGGTGCGGAAAAAGCCCTGTTCCGGAAAGTTACGGGCTGATGGACCGCCGGGGAGGCATGGGAAAGAAGAATTTTCCGGATCTGGGCTGCGGGCTCGGAAGGCATTCGATCCTTTTCGGAAAAAACGGATTTCATGTATCCTGCTTCGATATCAGTGAATACGGCATCGAAAGCACCCAAAGATGGGCAGCCTCGGAAGGGCTGAAGCCTGACAGCAAAACTGGAGATATGCCGGAGCTTCCCTATGCGGATGACAGCTTCGGCTGCATCCTTTGCCGGAACGTGATCAACCACAGTGATACAGCGGGCGTGAAAAAGGCAATTTCCGAAATCCGGTGCGTTTTAAGGCAATACCGCACTAACTCATTTGTGCGGTATTGCCTTAACGGAAGCTGCACAGAGGACACATCCCTCCCCCGCTGCCGCGCATATGGTCATCCCGGGCCCGGCAGAACGGATACAGACGGCAGCACATACAGGACAGCATGAAAAGGAGCGCATCGCGTATGAATACAAGAGAAGAGATCATCAGCGGCTTTTACGGCAGCATCAACGAGGATCACAGACTTTTGAAAAGCAGGCACGGACAGCTTGAGTACCTGACGACCATGGCATTCATCCATCGCTATGCCGGTAAAGGAGCAAAGCTGCTGGAGCTGGGAGCAGGCACCGGCCGTTACTCGCTGGCCCTTGCCAGGGAAGGCATGGATGTGACAGCGGTAGAACTGGTGGAAAGCAACCTTGCCGTTCTGCGGGAAAACAGCAAAGGAGCCGGAAAGATCGAAGCTTATCAGGGCGACGCCTCCGATCTCAGCCGGTTTGCAGACGGTTCCTTTGATATCACCCTGTCCCTCGGCCCGATGTATCACCTTTATGAGGCGGATGAAATTGACCGCGCGATCGATGAGGCGATCCGCGTGACCAGACCCGGCGGCGTGATGATATTCGCCTTCATTTCTGTTTATGCGATCATGTACGCCAATTATTTTTACGGAGAATGGGCAGACGGGCTGAAGGAAAACTTTACGGACGGCTTCAAGGTAAGGCATTTCAAGGAGCAGCTCTTTACCGGCTATGATGTAAAGGAGTTTGAGGCGCTTTTTCACAATAAACCGGTGGAATGGCTGACAACGGCAGGCGCGGACGGGATGCTGGAAGCGATCGAAGATCGCCCGGATTTTTCCCTTTCAGATGAGGAGTTTGCGTCCTTTGCGAAATGGCATCTGGCGTTTTCCGAAAAGCGGGAGCTGCTGGGAAGCTCAAGCCATCTTTTGTATATCTGCAGGAAGCGGCTATAAACAGCCGCGGCCGTTCTTCACATTTCGGCGGGAACGCGTTTTTCGCCGCAGGAAGGAAGTACATTATGATCTATCCGGAAGAAAAGCTGAAGGACCGCCTTGATAATGTGTATTTTATCATCGGTACCTCCTACGCGGGAAAATCCACCGCGGTAAAGAATCTGGCGAAAAAGCACGGAGGCATCGCTCTTGAGGAAAACTATCACGATGTAAAGCTGCCCGGGCTGGACAGCAGGGAGTTTCCCAACCTGACCTATACCCGAGACCTTCAGGACTGGCATGAGTTTATCCGCAGAACACCGGACGAATATGCCACATGGATCAACAATGTAAAAAAAGAGTGCGAGCTTGTTGAACTGCAGATCCTTGATGAGCTGCTTGAAAAACCGGAAACGCAGGGAAAAAAGATCTTTGTTGATACCAATATCAGCACCGGCACCCTGCACCGGATCAGCGATACCGGTCATGTGCTGGTCATGCTGTCCGATCCCGAAATAAGCATCACGCGTTTCTTTGACAGGCCGGACCCGGAAAAGCAGTTCCTTTACCGGCTCATGCTGGAGGAGCCGGATCCTCAGGCCGCGCTGGATAATTACCGCGAGATCCTTACAAGAATATGTTCTCCGGAGAGCTTCAGAGAGCTTGAGCATTCCGGATTCAGCGTGATATACAGGGATGAAAACAGAAGCGAGGAGGAAACCGTCCGCCTCGCGGAAAAGGTATTTCACATCTCAATGTGACGGGCCGGGCATTCCCGCCCGCGGGCAGCGACAGACACGCGTGAAAAAAGGATCCGCTCCCGCGGTGTATCCGTCCGGCCTTCACCATAAGCGGCACGCCCGATCCCGGCAGAGAAACAAATCCGGACCGGAGCAATAAAAGCGATCACGGGACCGGTGACCCCTGATCATCGGAAAGATACTGAAAATGATCAAAGATCCCTTACAGCACCCTGCCCTCCCGGCAGGGTGCTTTTGAAATTTCGAAAAAGGCGGCCGCAGCAGCAGGAAAATGGCGGGAAATATATTTTCTTTTTTCATTTCATATGATCGATTTCGTTATTTTTCAATGCTTTCAGGTAGGAAAACGGTTTCCGTTTTTGTGTGTTGACAATTACTGTTCGCAATAATATACTCAAATTGCTCGGCGAGCCAATAATAATTCACTGGAGGAATAGATCATGAAAAAATGGATCGCGCTGATTCTCTGTCTGCTGCTGCTTCCCCTCGTATCCGTCGCGGAAGAGACACCCGAAATGATCGCTGTACATGCACAGGTTCCTGACGATTGGCAGTTCCCCTGCGCGTGGGCATGGAATGAAGCCGGAGAAAACGCATTTGCCGCCTGGCCCGGAGACATGATGGAGCCTGATACCGCCAATAAGGGATGGTATTACATTTATGTACCGTCCGGAATGGAAAGCGTGATCATCAATGCCAATGACGGCTCTGTTCAGACGGATGCCGTGGCCATCAACAAGCAGACAGTCTGGATCACCGCAGCGGATGACAAAACTGCGGCCGTATCCTTTGAAGCGCAGACCGCGGGCGAAATTCCTGCCTATACTGAGCGCTTCACCGTTTACGCGCAGGTAGATGCTTCATGGGAAGCTCCCTGCATATGGGCATGGGCGGATCCTGCCGGGACCAATGCCTTTGCCGCCTGGCCGGGCCGCGCGATGAAGCCCGCCGAAAACGGCTGGTACAGCGCGATGGTTCCTGTATGGTGCAACAGCATCATTATCAACGGCAACAGCGGCGCTGTACAAACCGCGGATATCAAGGATCTGGACCCCGCTGACCTGTGGGTGACTATTGACGCTGAGGCCGCCTATGATGTGACCTATGATGATCCTACGGCTCCCGTAGCGGAGGATATCACCGTTTATGCCAGGGTACCCGAGGACTGGGCAGAGCCCTGCCTGTGGGCTTGGAGCCATCCCGACGGGACCAATGCCTTCGTTTCCTGGCCCGGAGAAGCACTGACAGCGGGCGAAGACGGATGGTACGCCATCACTGTTCCCGGCTGGATCAACAGTATCATCATAAATGCCAATGGCGGTTCTGTTCAAACGACCGACCTCCGTGTAGATGCCGGTGTGGACCTGTATGTTACCGTAGCCGGTGCTGAAGAAGCTGTCGTTTCCTATGAAAAGCCCTGATTGAAATCGACCTTAAGGGGAGCGGAGCACACAGACCGCTCCCCCTTTGCTTGTATGGAGGGATCATCATGCGCAAAGCGATCTGCTGTTTGCTTATCATATCCATGCTGGTGTTGGGCGGCTGCTCATCTTCCGTCCCGGATCAGGCAAACACATCCTCATCCGGCCCTGTCACGATCACTGTATGGCACGACAAGGAAGCTCCCGTTATTGATGCCCTGACAGCTGAGCTGGCTGTGCTTGAACCGGATATCCATGTGGAATTTGAAAAAAAATCCGGCCTGACGGAGTCGCTGAAGCTGATCGGCAATGACAGGAACGCGGCTCCCGATCTGTATTTCTTTGCCCATGACAAGATCGGCGTATACGCCGAAATGGGGATCCTGGCACCCGTCAGCGACTTTATCGGCGCGGACGCCATGGCCGGGTATCTGCCGCTGACAGTAAAGGGCGCAACATACAAGGGCGTTCAGTATCAGCTGCCGGTCTATTTTGAGACGCTTCTGTTTATGTACAACAAAAAATACATGAGCGAAGCGGATATACCGGCAACAACGGAAGAGCTATACAGCTATATGCAGCGCAAAACAAAATACGGGCACTATGGCTTTGTTGAGCAGCATTCGACCCCATACTATGCCGCCGGGTGGATCCACGGCTTCGGGGGCACAATGATCAGTGAAGACGGTACCCCCTGCCTGAATTCGCCGGAGGTCCTTTCCGCGCTTGAGTACCATAAGAAATTCACCGAATTGATGCCCGGTGAAACAGAATACGCGACGGTCAACACGCTCTTTACCGAAGGAATGGCTCACGCGACGATCGCCGGCCCGTGGTTTGTTCCCACGGTAAGAAATGCCGGCATCGATGTCGGCATAGCGCCTATGCCTGTTGTTGATGAAACCGGTCTGCCGTTGGCTCCCTTCTCGGGCATTCAGGGCTTTCATGTGCTGAAGGTGCATGCTGATGAGAAGCGGGACGCGATCACAAAGGTATTCGATATCCTGATGAAGCCTTCCACGCAGATCAGGCTGGCACAGGTCAGCGGATGCGCACCCGCTCTGGAAAGCTGCTATGAGGATGAAGCCGTATCTAACGATCCGCTGATCATGGCAATGCGAAAGACCGCTGAAACAGCCGTTCCCATGCCCAACATACCGGAAATGGATGTGATGTTTACCGTGGCGGGATCTCTGCTGACGGATGTAAACATGAGCGGCTATGATCCCGCTCAGGCAGCAGAAAACGCCCAGCGGAAAGCAGTTGAACTGATCGAGGCAATGAAATGATGAAAAACAGCTCCGCTAAAAAACGCAGGGCGATAAAGGGAACAATGATATCCTATCTTGTTTCCGCGCCCTGTCTGATCCTGATCGGTTTGATCGTTGTATTTCCGATCCTGTATACCGGGTACATTTCGCTGACCAATATGAACACCTATCACTGGTTCAATTATTCGGTGATCGGTCTTGATAATTACCGCAGGGCAGTTCTGGTGCTTGATTCCGGATTTCTGTCCGCGCTCGGAAACACGATCGTGTGGACATTTGTCAACATGGCGCTGCAGCTGGCGATCGCGTTTCTGCTTGCCAATTTGCTGAATGTCAGGCGTCTCCCGCTGAGAAATGTGTACAAAACGATCCTGATGTTTCCCTGGGCCATGCCGGGATATGTGAGCATCCTCCTCTGGAAAACCGGCATGTTCAACAGCCAGTTCGGGCTGCTGACCCAGTGGATGAACGAATTGTCCGGTACGATGGTACGCTGGCTGCAAAACGATGTAAGCGCGTTTCTGTGCTGTACGGCCGTCAATCTCTGGCTGGCCCTGCCCTTCATGATCATGATCATGGACGGCGGGCTCAAATCCATTGACCGCAGCTACTATGAATCGGCCACGCTGGACGGAGCGGGGCCTGTACGACAGGCCGTATCCATTACGCTGCCCTGCCTGAAGCCGATCATCGGCCCCTCTGTGATCATCACGGTCTTTACCACCTTCAAGCAGTTCGATATCATCTACCTGATGACACAGCAAGTGGGGGCGCAGACAGGCGCACACATTCATACGATCATCACCTATTCCTATGAGAATGCCTTTATTACCAACAATTACGGATACTCATCCGCCGTTTCCATCGTGATCTTTGCCCTGCTGATCGTATTCGCGCAGCTGACGAACCGCCGCAGAAAGGAGGAAAAAGCATGACCTCGCGCAAACGCCTCCGCCGGATCGGCGGTTCTGTTCTGATCAACGCGTTTTTCGTGATGTGCTGTTTTCTGGCACTGCTGCCGATCCTCTATGCATTGTCGGTATCCCTGGATGCTCACGGTTCCCTGTTATCATCCCATTTCCGCTTCATCCCGGAAGAGATCACCTTGGATAACTACCGGAAGGTATTCACACAAGAGCCGGTTTTGCAGTGGCTGTTCAATACATTGCTGCTGACCGCCGCCACTGTCGGCGTTGCCATGATGGCCGGCGTTCCCGCGGCGTATACCTTTTCCCGCAGGAACTTTGCCGGAAGAAAAGCCATACTGCGTATTCTTCTCCTTCTGTATTCATTTCCGTCGGTCCTGTCCATGTTCGCGATCTATAAGCTGATGAGCTCCATGAGCCTGGTGAATACGCATATCGGGCTGATCATCATCTACGCGGGCACGATGTCCGTTTTCGCTCTGCTGAACATGAAGGGCTATTTTGACGCCATTCCTGTGGAGATCGAAGAAGCGGGGCGCATCGACGGCTGCCGTGATCTTGACATCGTGCTGAAAATCGTTCTGCCGCTCGCGCGGCCTACATTGATCGTGACCGGTATAATGATCGTCAACTTTGTATGGAATGAATACATCTTTTCCATCAATTTTCTGACGGGAAGCAGAAACATGACCCTCGCGTCGGGGCTGTATTCACTGCAGGCGACTGAAACCAGCGGAAGCTGGCCGGTATTTGCCGCCGCTTCTCTGATCGTCAGCTTTCCCGTACTGATCATCTTCTTCTGGTCACAGAAATATATGGTATCCGGTCTGACATCCGGAGGTGTTAAAGGATAAATGAACAAACAGGCAGTTTTGCATATTCCCATGTCACAATATGCGTATGGGCTGGACGAAGATCATATCGTCTTCCGGATCAGGACCGCGCGAAATGACATGAGCAGGGTATCACTCATATACGGAGATCGTGCGTGCCGGCGCACACCGGTCGACTATTTTCGGGAGGATATGGTCATCACTGCGTTTGATACGCTGTTTGACTGGTGGGAGATCGAGCTTCATACGAATTTCAATCGTGTTTGCTACGCGTTTGAATTAGTCGATCATAACGGAGAGCAGACATTCTATTACAGCGACCTGTTTTTTGACCGGTTGACGGATGACCGCTCCGCGTATTTTCAGCTTCCCATCAACCACCGCGCGGATCGTGTATGTATACCGGGCTGGATGCAGGACGCGGTGATCTACAACATTTTTCCCGACAGCTTCGCGACCGCGAAGCATTTCATCAGCGGGAAGCCGAAGGAATGCCGCCACAAAGATCAGATCACACGGGGCAGGCTCGGCGGAACGATCCGCGGTATCCTCGAAAACCTTGATTACATCGGGGATATGGGATTCAATTGTATCTATCTGAACCCGATATTTTCCGCGGGAGAATATCACAAGTATGATCTGATCGATTACTATCACATCGATCCGGCCTTCGGAACAGATGAGGACTTTGATCAGCTTGTCAAAACGGCCCACAGAATGGGCATCAGGGTGATCATTGACGGCGTTTTCAATCATTGCGGATGGCATTTCTTTGCTTTTGAAGATGTAAAAAAGCACGGTACCAGATCTCCCTACTGGAACTGGTTCTACCGGTTGACGGAGCCGGTGACCGTTCCGGAGGATATGGAGGACTATCCGAATTATGAATGCTTCGGTTATGAACGCATGATGCCGAAGCTCGCAACGGATGACCCTGAGGTACAGGATTATTTCTGCAAAGTAGGCGCTTTCTGGGTAAGCCGGTATGATATCGACGGCTGGCGACTGGATGTAGCCAGCGAGATCCATGACGGTTTCTGGAGAGCCTTCCGGAATGCCGTCAAGGCTGTAAAGCCCGGGTGCGCGCTGATCGGTGAAGTGTGGGAAAGCGCCGGGCACTGGCTTGACGGAAGCATGTTTGACAGTACGATGAATTATGATTTCAGAAAGCATGCCGGTTCCTTCTTTGCGGCAAAGGAACCGGACGCGGCGGATTTTAACCATCGCGTAACAAATATGCTGATGCGCTATCGAAAACCCGTAACAGCCGGCCAGATGAATCTGCTTGACAGTCACGATGTCAGCCGGTTCCTGTCCGTGTGCAAAGGAGATGAGCGAAGGCTGCGGCTGGCTGTTCTGCTGCAAATGACATTCGTAGGGATGCCCTGTGTATTTTACGGTGATGAACTGGGGATGCAGGGTGTTCTGGAAGAGGAATACCGCCATCCGATGCCGTGGGACAAGCAGGAGCATCCGATGCGTGAATTCTACCGGAAAGCGATCCTGCTGCGCCGGTCGGAACCCGCGCTGCGCCGCGGTGATTTCTTCTGTGAGACCGCCGAGGACGGCTTGTTCATCTACAGGCGCACCTACGGAGGAGAAACGATCACCATTGCAATGAACCTGTCCGGGACTCCAAAATCGATAGAAACCACTCAGAATATCCTATGGAAATCGGGATCGAATAATGGTATACTGAACGCGTATGGATTCGTTGTAATGAAGAGGTGACAGTATTGGCGGTCAGTATACATGATGTGGCTAAAATGGCAGGTGTCTCAGTGTCTACAGTGTCCAAGGCGCTCAACGGTACCGGCTCTGTATCTGAAGCCACGGCAAAGCATATACATGACGCGGCCGCCGCACTTCATTATGAACCAAATGAACGCGCGCGAAGTCTTGCAACCAAAGCAAACCATCATATCTTTTTTCTGGCTGATTTTCCTTTCGACGCCGCTTTTGTCAACCCGCATCTCTTTGAGATCATGAGGGGCGTACAGCATACGCTTTCCAAGCAGGGTTATATGCTGACGATGGAGCAGACAACCGCCAAAGATGCTCCCGCCAGGATAAACATGATGTATGAGCGCCATCAGGCGGACGGTTTTGTTCTGCATATGTCCGTCATAACAAAAAAGCTGGCCGCGCAGATCATCCACGATGAGATCCCTCATATCGTTATCGGCAAACCGAATTTCGAAACGCGTTTATGCTGGATCGACGCCGACAATTGTCTGTCCGGAGAGCTGGCGGCGCTGCACCTGATCGAACGGGATCATAAAGACATCGCATTTGTGAGCGGAAAAGCGGATGATATGATCTGCTGGCGCAGGCTGCAGGGAGTGCGCAATGCCATGAAAGAGCACGGCCTGGAACTGCCGCAGGAAAGGATCATCAACAGTAACTCCCTGCTCTCCGACGGAGTACGCGCGGCCAAAAAGCTGTTGAAAATGTCATCAAGGCCGGATGCCGTGATCTGCGCGAATAACCCCATCGCCTTTGGCGTGCTGCAGTCACTGCAGAGCAAGGGGATACGGATACCGGAGGATATGGCGCTGATCACCTTTGACAGCTATCCCTTCTCCTCCCTGACCGAGCCGCAAATGACGGTCGTCGATATCAATATGTATGAAATGGGGCAGGAAGCGGGACGGCTGATACTGAAAAAGCTGAAGAACCCCAAAGTACAGGTACAAACCTTCATTACCGCCCCCGAACTGATCGTCCGCGGAACCACCTGACATGCTTTTTGCGGTCATTGCGCCATGAAGGATACGGAAGCGCCGCAGGCTGCCGCGTCAGGCAGGGCTGTACGGAAAAACGGATAAAGGAAAAGAAAGGACAAGGCACATGAAGATCGCCGCCTGTCAGTTTGCCGTTTCGGGTGATATACGCCGGAACGCCGCAAAAATCAAAAACGCGTTGGATCAGGCCCGGCAGCAGGGCGTACAGCTGGCGGTTTTTCCGGAATGCTGCCTGACAGGATACCCGCCGCGGGATATAAAAAGCGCGGCGCAGGCGGATTTTGATCTGGTCCGGGACATGTGCAGAGAATTTCAGAGCCTTGCCGATGCTTCCGGGCCCGCGTTCGTCATTGGCAGCATATACAGGGATCAGAACGGCAATCCCGTCAACCGGGCGATCCTTTTTCAGCCCGGTCAGCCGGTGCGGTATTACGATAAGCGCGCGCTTTGGGGCTGGGACAGCGAAAACTTCGTTCCCGGGAAAAGCACGGGCGTTTTCACCCTGAACGGTATCAGGATCGGGATTAGAATATGCTTTGAGGTGCGCTTTCCGGAATATTTCCGTGAACTGTATAAAGAAAAAACGGATCTGAACCTGATCCTGTTCTATGACGCGGCCGATACGGATGACCGGGACCGGTATGACATGATAAAAGGGCATATCCGGACAAGAGCTGTGGAAAATGTATGTACCACGGTCTCCGTCAATACGGTTTACCCCTATCAGACCGCTCCCACCGCGGTATTCGGCAGGTCCGGTCAGATCCTGGCCGAATGCAGCCGGAACACGGAAGGCATGATCGTGTATGATTTTGAAAAAACAGAGGATAATTTCGGAGAACTGGGGCGAAGAACGATCTCAGACAGTCTGACCGGACGGTAAACGCAAAACCGCATTATATCAAAAGCCGCGGCATTCCTCCGCGGCGCCGCCGGGCACGTTCCCTGCAGACCGCCGGCCGGCCCGGGTACTGACCCGCGGCCGGCCGGCTTTATTACAGGATCTTCTTCGGGATCCATTTCAGATAATCGCCGGATACCAGCGAATAGGTGATCCCGTGGTGCCTTCCCTCGATACTGTCATGAAAACGCTGCTCGCCGTGGCAATGCGCGTAAACCACCTGCTCAGCCCCGTATTCCTCCGCGAGAGCCGTGAACGGGCTGTTGCTTTCAAGAATACTGGTAGGCGGGTAATGGAGAAACATGATGAACCTGCAAAATCCGTCCGCCGCCGCGGCATCAAAGGAACGCTTCAGCCTTTCCGTTTCCCGTTCCACAAGCAGCCGGGCGTGTTCCTCCGCCTCCCTGTCCCATCCCGCGATGCGTTTTCCGCGCATATAAAACGGACCTTCAAATGTATAGCCCTTCGTGCCCACGATCGCGTGATCCTGATAGACCGCGTATTGATTCTGCAGAAAAAACAGCTTTCCGTCATACATCAGGTTCAGCCGGTCGGTCTTTTTCACATCCCAGAACATATCATGGTTGCCTCTGATCAGGATCTTCCTGCCGGGCAGATCAGAGATATAGGCAAGGTCCTTCTGACAGGCGGAAAGATCCTTTCCCCAGCTGTGATCGCCGGCAAGCACCAGCGTATCCTCCGGGCGAAGCATCTGTTCACAATACTTTCTGAACAACGCCTCATGCCCCCGCCAGACAGGATCTCTGAGCTGCCCGGCCGCTTTCAGCTCCGACTGGAAATGAAGGTGAAGATCACCGATCGCAAACAGACTCATCCGACACACCTCCTTCGGTCAGGCTTCCGGACCGCTTCACGCCGTCCCCGCGCCGGGCAGCGGGATCCCAGGCTTCCGCTTCCTCCCGGGTAATGCTTTCTTCTCCGTAACGCACCCGTTCATACAGAACGCTGGCCCCCTCCGTCAGGTTTTCCCTCGCCGTACCGGAGGCCTTCCATTCCGGATGGCTATTTGCCAGCCGCGCGTACCGGAAACGCACCTTTTCCTCCGGGCTGAGCCCGCGCTCTCCGCGGACGCGAAGCCTTCCGGGCCTTCCCGTATGCCTTCCGGCATGCTTCCTTTCCTCTCCGCGGATATCGCTGACCTCATCCGTATATCCCTCATCCCCCGTTTCAAAGCAGCGTTTTACGCGTTCCCTGAAGGCGAAAAACAGCTTTTTCAGCGCGCGGAGGGATCGGGCGGCCAGCCGAACGAGCAGACACAGCAAAAGCAGTATTCCGGCGGCAAGCAGCACCTTTTCCATCACATTCCAAAAGGCCGACGGCTCTCCGCCCTCCAAAGCAGGCATCACGCCGTCCCCGTCCGCGGCAGGCGCTCCGCCTGATGTTTCTGAAAAGGAGAACAGCCGGTAAAGCAGTTCAAACAGAAAAACCGCCGCATTTTTGACCGCGCTGAAAAGCAGAGCAAAAAACTCACCCACCCGGCGAAGCGACGAGAGCAGAAAAACCGCCGTCAGGAAAACAAGCGTGAGCAGCGTTCCGCGCCTTCTGACGCTGCCGGGCAATCCTTCCTTCTCCCCTGCCGCGCGCCTGAACTCGGCGCGGTTCAAAAGCGGTACCGCCGTAAACGCGAAAGCGATAAAGGCCGCGAATAATGGCTGCCCGGCAGAGCGAAGCGGTGATGTAAGCGCGCAAAGAAAAAGCGCGATCTGTGACACCGAAAATAATACGACCCCCGCAATGCCGAGGCGCCACAGCAGCAGATCCCGTTCAAGCCGCGAAGCAAGCAGGATGAACAGCACAGCAGTATACAGGACAGCCGGAAGGAAACGCCATATTCCCGCGCTCAGCGGCAGAACAAGCAGACCGGTAAGCACCTCAAAAATCATGAACAGGATGAAAGGGATGATCCGTTTTTTTCCATTCACCCTCTCCGCTGCCGGGGCTGCCGCCGCGAAAAGCACGCCCGGAACAAGTGAAAGCAGCCATCTGCCGTCAAATCGCAGGGCAGCCAGACACAGGGGAAGCGGCAGCGTGGCGGTAAACGCCAGCAGCGGCGCAAATCGGTTTTCGTTTTTCACTCTGCCATTTCCTCCTCATCCGTGTGGTATACCGTTACACGGCATCCGGTTTTCCGAAGGCGTTCCGCCTGTTCCTCATCATCCGCGCTGCCATAGCAGGTAAAGATCACGATATCCGTATGATCGTCCGCCTCCAGCGAACGCAGAAATTCGGTAAAGGAAAGCACGCGGCGGATCCTCAGCCTCGCGAAGGCGGAAAGCAGCTCCGTTTCCCTCCCGGGGCCGGCAGCGGGCGGGTACAGTACAGGCTTCTGTTCCTCCCCCTCCGGCATATTGGCGCAGAATCCGGCCTCCATGCCGGCACGCAGCATGCTCACGCACAGACCGGCCGCCAGCGAAACAGCCCTTTCCACCGGCGCCTGCTCATAATCCATCAGATCATCCCACTGATCCGCCTTCAGCTGGCAGTTGATCACACACATCAGCTTCATGCCGACGGAGCGGTCATGCCGGCGCACCATCATATGCCCCGCGCGCGCCGTGGCCGGCCAGTGGATATCGCGCACCGGGTCTCCGGGCACATACTCACTGATCCCGCGATACCAAAAAGGATCGTCAAACAGGCTCCTGCCGCCCTTCAGATCACCGGTCAGGTATGCAAGCGGCGCCGGAAGCTCACTGTCATCAGGAAGACGCGGATAAACAAGGATGGGGACACGCATCTGCTGATCCTTTGAACACACCGCGAAGCCCAGCAGATCCTCCGCGGTCAGAGCGGCGTTTCCCAGATCATAGCTGCCCCTTTTCGCAAACACGACGGTGTGACGGCGTATGATCTGCTGATAAGGCATCAGGGCAAACACGCTCCGGTGATAGGCATTTCTCTTTTCGGCCTTTGCCCTGCCCGCGTCCATAAGAATGCCGGCCGGAACACGGCTTTCCACACGCAGGAGCGGCACGGGCAAAAAGCTGTCGTTGCGTACCACCTCCGTCATTTCGCCCGTATCTCCCTCGTAAACGGCAGGCGATGAAAACCTTCTTTCCACCGTCAGCCCCTTCAGCCCGCGATGCTTCAGCAAAAAGCCGTACAGCGCACAGGCGAGGGCAAACACGGCAAGCGGAACAAAAACGCTCATCGTATCTGCTCCGCGGGAACGGGCACTTTTTCAAGCACACCGCGGATGATGCCTTCGCCCGTTTGGCCCCTTCTTAGCCCGCGCGGGATCGTACGGTGCGCAAGCACCGGTACGGCCAGCTCCTTGATATCATCCGGGATCACATATTCTCTTCCTCTGATCGCCGCAAGCGATTTTGCCGCCTTCATCAGCATCAGCATCGCGCGCGGACCGGGCCCCAGGCTTACCTGCTCCGGATCCCGCGCGGCCTCGCACAGATCCCGTATGTACACGATCAGGTCATCCGATACACGGCAGCGACGGGCCAGCCCGCCCGCAAGCAGGATCTCATCAGCGCTCACCTGCCCCCGCACAGCTGAAAGCGGCTCGCTGTTTTCAAAACGGCGCATCATATCAAGCGCACCTTCCGGTGAGGGATAGCCCATACTGAGCTTCATCATAAAACGGTCCAGCTGGGCCTCAGGCAGCGGAAAGGTGCCCTGTGTTTCCACCGGGTTCTGGGTGGCGATCACAAAAAACAGCCCCGGCAGGTCATAGGTCACACCGCCCTCCGTGACCCGCTTTTCCTCCATGCATTCAAGCATCGCGCTCTGCGTTCGGGGCGTGGCGCGGTTGATCTCATCCGCAAGCAGGATATTCGTAAAGACCGGCCCCTTCTCAAAGCGGAATTCATCTGTCCGGGCATGCCAGACACGCACACCGGTAATATCGGAAGGAAGCAGATCGGGAGTGAACTGGATGCGCGCGTGCCCGCCGCCGACGCTTGCCGCCAGCGCTTTGGAAAGCACGGTCTTGCCGGTGCCCGGCACATCCTCAAGCAGCACATGTCCGCCCGCGAGAAGGCACACAAGCACCTTCTCGATCACATCCTCCTTATCCACGATCACCCCGGCTATGCTTTCCGATACCTTTTTCATCAGCGGAGCAATATCCCTGTATTCCATAATGTCGTCCTTTCAATGCCGTTTTTCCGCGTTTCTTCTGATATTATATAATCGTCCGGTTGTTCGGGCAATCCCCTTTACCGGTTTTCCGATGATATTTCCGCCGTTTTCACCTCCGGTACGGGATAAGAAAATGATTGACATCAAAAAAACTTTCCGATATAATGAAATCAATAAAGGGATGAAATGTGTTTTGGTAAAAAGTATTGTATCCGATAATGCACATTACACTGTACAGCATGGACACTTTCCTTTCAGAACTGCCCTGACCGTAAATTTTACGCGGAGGAAACCGCGTGAAAAATAAAATCAAAGAGAGGTCTCATTCCATGAAGAAACTCATCGCTCTGTTCCTGTGCCTCATCATGACGGTCGCCCTCGTTCCGGCTCTGGCCGTGAATGAGGATGTCGAAGGCACTGTCGGCATCTATTCCTCCATGTATCCGTTCGTTATCGACATGATGGATGAAGCCCTGAAGGCCGAATTCCCGAACCTGACTCCCGCCTACGGCGATACCTTCTTCTTCTATGGCGGCACCAGCTCCCTGATCACCAAGGTCTACGGCGAAATGGAGACCGGCACCCTCGGCTGCGATATGCTGATGGTCGCGGAACCCGCCTTCTCCCTGGAACTGAAGGAAGCCGGCTATCTGCAGCCTGTTGAAGTGGAAGGCGCCGATACTCTGCTGCGCTTCCCCTATGACACTGAAGGCTACTGGTATCCCGTGCGTGTATGCAACATGGTTCTGGGCTACAACCCCGAAATGGAAGCCGAATGGGCTGCCAAGGGCGTGACCATTCCCAAGACCTTCAAGGATTTCGCCTTTGACACCAGCCTGAACGGCTACATCTCCATGGGCAACCCCATGACCTCCGGTACCACCTTTGCCGGTATCGCCTCCCTGACTCAGGAAGACCATTACGGCTATGCCTATCTGGACGGCCTGAAGGCTAACAATGTGATGATCGAATCCGGCTCCACCGCCTGCACCAAGCTGCAGACCGGCGAATGCGCCTGCATCATGATCCTCGAAGAATCCATCCTGAAGATCCAGAAGGAAGCCGCTGATGCCGGTGCCCCCATCACCAACCTGGCTGTCATCTATCCCGAAGACGGCGTCATCCTGATTCCCTCCACCGTGATGACCGTGGCTGAAGAGCATTCTGCCAACTGCAGCATCGAAGCCTGCGAAGCCATCGAGAACTGGCTGCTGAGCGAAGCCGCCCAGAAGCTGATCCTGGAAGGCTATATGCATTCCGTGTTCGCCGGCATGAAGGATATCCCCTACAACTCCGTGGACACCGACGGTCTCATCGAAAAGGATCTGGGCGTAGACTGGATCAATGCCTACACCAACCGTACCGAGATCAACACCCAGTGGACTGAGCGCGTGACCACCAACTGATCCGGTTCACCGAAAACCCCACCGTCTGACCGGTCATAATGGCCGGTATACTCCGGGGGAAGCCGCCCGGCGGCTTCCCCCGTTTTCATGAAAATCCCCGTGAGAGGTGCTTCAGGTAAAAAACATGCTCGGCCGTTTTTCAAACAGCCCATTGGCACCTCATCCGGAGGGAGGAATATTGCAATGAAAAGCGAGGCAAGAATACAAAGCGAGATCCATCGGCGGGACAAAACGCCCACCGTAACGAAGCTCGCGCTTGTATTGGTTCTGGTGCTGGGCCTGGCGATCGTGATCGCGGGTCTTCTCGGCATACGCCGCTACAATGCTTCCGGGTTCAGCTCCGAAAGCGGTTTTCAGGCTGTCTACAGCCTTTCCGGGGAAATTGACAAAGATTATGACCTCCAGCTGGCTCCCCTGCTGAACAGAGCAGACGCTCAGGAGCGTGCCATGCTGGATGATAAAGCATACAGCCTGCTGAGGCAGGCCTGGGCAGGCCAGAAGGAGGGCGGCGGAGAGCAGCTGGACGCACTGCTGGAAAAGGCAGCGGATAAGCGCTCCGAAACGGTATACAAGCTGCTGTATACTACATATTCCTTCTCCGGGCCCAAGGTCTCCTCCGCAAATAAAAAAGAGATCTACGCCGTGCCCGCCGCGGAACGCGAAGCTTTCCGCGCGGCACTGCTTTCCTGCGCAGCGGACGCAGAAAAAGAGCTCCCCCCTGCCGCGGTCAAGGCCGCCGGCAGCCTTTCCGGAGATGAACGCGTCGCCATGCTGCTGCAGCTATATTTTATGAGCTATGATGATGAGGGCGATCTGCTGGCCACAGAACATGTCAACACCTTCAAAAAAGGCATCCGTGACAAGGCTGTACAGCTGGACGCCTTCGAAATGATCGTGTTCCATGAGGTGAACTGGCTGAACGAGCTGATCATCGGCAACAGCCGTACCGTGATCCTGGCAGGCGTGCTGATCGTGCTTGACACGCTGCTGCTCATCCTGCTGATGCTCGGTGAAAAGAGCTGGATCCTGAACGGAAAGTGGATCATTATCCTTCTGATCGTTGATTTCCTGCTGATCTTCCAGCTGCTTCCGCTGATCTATCTGACGGTGAAAGCCTTCTTCCCCGATGGTTCCTTCACCATGGATACCATCACGCGCCTTTACACCTACCCGCTGAATCTGGAGGCACTGAAGAACACGCTGATCGCCGCCACTGCCACCATGATTCTGGGAACGCTGCTTGCCTTCCCGCTGGCATGGCTTGTGGGACGCACCAATCTGTACGGAAAAAAGTTTTTCCGCAGCCTGTTCGTGCTTACCTACATGGTGCCCCCCTATGTGGGCGCCATGGCCTGGCTGCGTCTGGCCAACCCCAATGTGGGTACCATCAATCAATGGCTGCGCACCATTTTCAGCCTGTCAGACGTCCCGGGGCCCCTGAACATCTACTCCCTGCCGGGCCTCATCTGGGTGCTGACCACCTTCTATTATCCCTACGCCTTTATCACCATCTCCCGCGCAATGGAGAAAATGGATCCCTCTCTGGAAGAGGCCAGCCGTGTTTCCGGCGCCTCGCCCGTCAAGACACTGTTCAAGGTGACGCTGCCCATGATGACTCCGTCCCTGATCTCCGGCGCTCTGCTGGTGTTCGTCTGCGCGGCCTCCTGCTACGGCATCCCCTCCATCATCGGCTCCCCCGGCAAGGTGCACACCGTTACCACGCGTATCGTGGAATATGTGGCTTTGGGGCAGCAGGGAATGAATGACGCGACAGGTCTTGCGGTATTCCTGATGGCGATCGCGGTGATCATCCTGCTGGTATCGGATTATGTGCTGGCAAAGCGCCAGTATATCACCGTGTCCGGAAAATCGGTACGTCCCGCCATCGTGGACCTGCGCAGGTGGCGCATACCGCTCACCGTGATCGTATCCCTTTTCGCCATCATCGTGATCCTCATTCCCTTCACGCTCATCCTGCTCACCTCCTTCAAGAATGATGTGGGCAAAACGGTGTTCCACCCCGGCAACTTCACCACCGTCAACTGGACCACCATTTTCAGCCGTCAGGAAACGGCGAACTGCCTCACCAACTCGCTGATCTACGGCGCTGTCACCGCTACGGTGGGCATCATTATCGCCTGCGTGATGAGCTATCTTCTGCAGCGTACCCGGGTACGCGGCCGCAAGATCCCGGACTTCCTGATCACGCTGGGCAGCGGCTCCCCCTCCGTCGTCATCGCACTGGGCCTTATCATGACCATGAAGGGCGATTTCGGCATCAACATCTACAACACCGCCTATATCATGATCATCGCCTACCTGATCAAATATATGATGATGGGCATGCGTACCGTGGTTTCGGCCATGAGCCAGATCCATGTCAGTCTGGAGGAATGCAGCCAGATCTCCGGCGCCACCTGGTTCCGCACCATGTTCCGCATCACCGGTCCCCTGATCTTCCCCTCCATCGCAGCGGGCTGGTTCCTGATCTTTATTCCCAGCTTCTATGAGTTGTCCATGACTACTCTGCTATACTCCAGCACCACCAAGACCATCGGCTTCCAGCTATATGAATACTGGACCTTCACCAGCCAGCCCATGAGCTGCGCGATGGCATTCGGTATCCTGATGATCGTTGTGGTACTTAATTTCATTCTCAACCGCCTCACAAAGGGCGAATTCTCCATCTGAGGAAGGACGTGGCATTATGGCATCTGTAACCGTCAGACATGTAACCAAAGCCTTCGGTACCAATGTTGTGCTGAAGGAATTCAACCAGACTTTTGAAGACGGAGAATTCATCACCCTGCTGGGACCCTCCGGCTGCGGAAAAACCACCATGCTGCGCATGATCGCCGGCTTTGAAAAGCCCACCTCCGGCGAGATCCTGATCGGAGACAAGGTCGTCTCCTCTGACAAGACTTTCCTGCCCCCTGAAAAGCGCAATATCGGCATGGTGTTTCAAAGCTATGCCGTGTGGCCGCACATGACCGTATACGAGAATGTGGCCTATCCGCTGAAGATCAAAAAGCTGCCCAAGGCAGAGATCAGGAACGAAGTGAACCGCGTACTGGAGATCGTTCACCTTTCCCAGTACGCCGAGCGCATCCCGAGCCAGCTTTCCGGCGGACAGCAGCAGCGTGTGGCACTGGCCCGCGCACTGGTAGCCCGTCCTCAGCTGCTGCTGCTGGATGAACCGCTTTCCAATCTGGACGCCAAGCTTCGAGAAAGCATGCGCTTTGAGATCAAGGAGATCCAGAGCAAGCTGGGCATCACCGTGGTGTATGTCACGCATGACCAGACCGAGGCCATGGCCATGTCTGACAGGATCATTCTGATCAACCGCGGTGAAGTACAGCAGATCGGCAGCCCGGAGGACATCTACAACCATCCGGCCAATCAGTTTGTGGCGGATTTTCTCGGAAAAGTCGATTTCCTGAAGGCGGATATCAGAGACGGACGTCTCTATATCCGGGGAACAGATCAATCTATCCCCTATTCCGGCGATAAATCCGGCGCGGTCGAGATAGCCGTCCGTCCCGAAAGGATCACACTTTCCACTGAAGGCGGCGATCTTTCCGGCGTGTTGGAAAGCCAGTATTATCTCGGCGATATCGATGATTGCCGTGTGCGTGTAGGCAATAAGTCGATCCGTGTGATCGCTCCGCCCGAAACCTTCACGAAGATCAAACCCGGTGATCCGGTATACCTCACCTTCCGCGAGCAGATCCTGTTTGATGACGACGGTGATATCAGCGAAAAGCTGAAAATCATGACCTGAAAATTGAAATCAGTCGAACCGGGCAGAGTGATCCTCCGCCCGGTTTTGTTTATGAAAAGGCGGCCCGTTTCCAAACCGGAAACGGGCCGCCTGATTCAGCCTTAAGTATTATTCAGCCTGTTTGTCGGAAGCAGCAGGCTTTTTGAGACCGCATACCAGGTTGACCAAAATGCCCAGGATCAGGGCACAGGCTACCTCGGTAAGGGTGACGGAGCCGATGTTCAGCGCCAGACCGCCGATACCGGCGATCAGGATCACGGAAGCGGTAAACAGGTTGCGATTGTCGTTCAGATCAACAGGCTGCAGCATTTTGAGACCGGATACAGCGATGAAGCCGTACAGGGTGATGCACACGCCGCCCATGACGCAGGAGGGAATGGTGGAAAGCAGCGTTACGAAGGGGCCGAAGAAGGAAGCCAGGATGGCAAGCACCGCGGTAGCCAGGATGGTCACGATGGAGGCGTTTCCGGTAATGGCAACGCAGCCGATCGATTCGCCGTAGGTGGTGTTGGGGCAGCCGCCGAAGAACGCGCCCACCATGGAGCCGATACCGTCGCCCAACAGGGTGCGATGCAGGCCGGGGTTCTCAAGCAGTTCGCTGTCGATGATGGTGGAAAGGTTCTTATGGTCGGCAATGTGCTCGGCAAATACTACGAAGGCGACGGGCACATACGCAACGGCGATGCTGGCGATATAGCTGCCGGTGATCTCCTTCACGCCCTTGAAGGCCTCAACGAAGGTGAACTGGGGGATCCACTGCATGTTTTCAAACTTGGAGAAATCGATCAGCGTAAGAGCCGCCTTGGTGTCCTCGGTGCCGATCAGCGCGCCGATACCTGTGAAGATGAGAGCCATCACATAACCCGCGGCGATACCGATCACGAAGGGGATCAGCTTGGCCATCTTCTTACCGTACACGGAGCAGATGATGACGACGAACATGGTCACAAGAGCGCACACAAGGGAAGCCCAGCCGCCCGCCGTCATTGTGGCGGAACCGGCGTTGCCGCTCAGAGAATCACCGATGGCGTTGCCGGCCAGAGAAAGACCGATGATCGCCACGGTGGGGCCGATCACGACGGGGGGCATCAGCTTGCTGATCCACTTGACACCGGCAAACTTGACCACGATCGCGATGACCACATACACGAGACCGGCGCAGACAGCACCGATGATCAGACCGGCGTAACCCAGCTGCATGGAAACGCCGCCCGCGAAGGCCGCGGCCATGGAGCCCAGGAACGCGAAGGAAGAACCGAGGAACACGGGAGAACGGAAGCCGGTGAACAGCAGGTACACAATGGTGCCGACGCCCGCGCCGAACAGGGCGGCGGACTGGCTCATGCCGTGACCCACGATGGAAGGAACGGCAATGGTAGCCGCGAGGATCGCCAGCAGCTGCTGCAGGGCAAACACGACCAGTTTGCCGAAGGAGGGCTTGTCTTTGATACCGTAGGTAAGTTTCATACTGTTTTCCCCCTCATTTTTCATTCGGTCCTTCGCAGTAACAAAAAGGCCTTGCCCGTACAGAGCAAGACCTGAAAATCGCTTCTCAGCCGCCTCGGGCAAAGCATGATCCTGCCTTTGTCCTCCGCGTTCATGTCCCTTGCCGGTCTCTCTGTACCGCCTTAAAGAAGAACCGCAGAGATTATAGCAGACCATCCTCCCAATGTCAACGGCAAAATTATTAACAAATCGTCACATGAGCATTCCTGCCCGTCCGAGCATATCCGGCGGACAGCCGCGCTCGCTTCAGGGAATGAGCATGAGGCGTTTATCGGTAATGAACAATTGATAATTCCTGCTCGAGTCGATCCTCCTGTTGCATTCATCGATCGCGCCCCAAATCACGTTTCTCGCGTTTTCCATGCGCGATTCACTTGAAAAATTCAGCATGATGCCGCCCTGCTCGCCCCGTTCAACAGCGATCATCTGCCTGAGAAGGTCATCCACCCACACGCCGTCCACAGTTCTCCTGGGGGCAAAGCGGTTTGTGTACGCCGCGTCCGTGCTTGTACAGTACGGAAGTCTTCCTTCACCATGATACCACGATTTATCTCATGGTCCGCCGCCATCTGCTGATCCGTGAGGTTCAGATAGGTATAGGCCGCGTTGATCGGATACGGGTAATCCGACATATATCCGCAGCAATCCCAGGTCACATCAGCCTGATACCATTCTCCCTCGATCCGCACGGCATTCCAGGCATGCGGCCCGCCGTTTCCCGTTCCGTCCACGATCGCAGCCATGATCCCGTTCATCCGGCATGCCAGCGCAAAAGCGCGTGAAAAGCCGTCACAGACCGCTTTGTGTGTCAAATATACCGCGTCCGCCGAGTAGCTTCTCGACCCCGGCTGAGGACGTTTGTATTCATTATAATCATACACCGTGTTTTCCACGATCCACCTGTAGATCGCTGTTTCTGTCAGATACTCGTCGCCGCGGTCCGGGCACGGGATCGAACGGATCATGCGGATGACATTGTTATAGGATTCCTCAGCGCTCGCCTTTGATGAGAAAGTATATTCCGGAAACAGCTGAGTGCCTGTGCCGCCGTATTGATATGAATAGCTTCCGTGATACCAGAATACTTCAGGGCAGTCTTTTCCTATGATATCCAATACCTTTTCGACTTCATCGTTCCGATACCCATCCGGAAGCGTGATGCAGGCCTGCATATTGAAGATACCGTCATATACGATATCAAACAGACGCTGTTCATCAGAGTCCAGCGTGTTACAGTAGTAGAAGCGAAGGTCCGGGTCATACAGCCTCCAGCCGTCTGAACGGATCTGAGGTGTGGGTGTGGGCGCGGGTGTTGCCGTCGGCGGGCGCGTGGGAGTCGCCGTTGCCGGTCGTGCGGTCGCGGTGGGTATCGCGGCAGTCCTGCTTTGTGCAGCTGTCGGTTCAGCTGTACGGAAAGCGGCGGCCGTTTCCGTATCCGGACGCGGCTCTCCGCCCGGCTTGACGAAATGAAGAAGCACTGAGATGAGTGCAAGCACAACAACAGCCGATAAGGCCAGCAGAACAGTTTTTTTGTTGATCAGACGCCGTTTATTCCCGCTTTGTTTGCCGCGGGCTCCGGAACGGACCCCGTAGCCGTAATTTCCCGATCCGTCCGGAGAAGTGCTGCTGCCGGACAGATCGAAATACGAGTCTGTATCCCATTCATCGTCATTTTCCGTATTCTGATCATAACGGACCGTCCCCGGCAGCGGGGCCGCGTTCTGATACGGTTCCTCGGAATCCAGATCAAAGCTGTCAATGTAATCTCTGACATCATTGTTTTTGCGCTTCATTTTTGCCTCTTTTTCTGAAAATCAGCTATTGATCATCCGATATATAAAACATGTTTGCTTCCTATAGTCATTATAACGCCGCGAAATGATATCGTCAAGTAAATGAAAATGCTGTGTCTGTCATTTGTGAATGTAAAATATTAAAATTCTATTGCAAGTGTTAACGAAAAGCTGTATACTGATTTCAGGAAGTAAACTTCCAAACACGAAGAAGGAGAATGATCCGCAATGAAAAAAGCACTTTGCGCAATGTCTGTACTGGTCCTGCTCACGATCGCCTGCGTTCCCGCGCTCGCTATCAGCATTCGCGGCGTAAACAGTGGCATGACACTGTATGTCAACACAAAGAACGCCTCTCTGAATGTGCATGCGACTCCCTCCCAGAAGGGCAAGATCACCTATACCCTTCCCAAGAACTGCCCCGTTATCGCGCAGGATGAATACTCTGACGGTTTCCTGCTTGTAGAATTCAAGTATAACGGCAGGTTTGACACCGGTTGGGTTTCCATCGATTATCTCACCGCCACCGTTCCCTCCAAGATCAACAACGAAGGCGCGAAGAAAGTCGGTTCCAAGACCTCCGCTCCCAAGCCCACCCAGACGCCTCAGAGCGGTGAACTGGTAAGCCAGCTGAATTTCAAGAGCTACACCCTGGTGGCTGAAGGCATGAAGCTGATCATCGCTTCCAAGCCGAGCCGCGTAGGCGGATGGGTCAATCTGCGCTGGGCTCCCAGCACCAACGCCGCCATCATCGATAAGATGTACGCCGATGAGCTGATGGAAGTGATCACCGAGGGCAAGGATTGGTATCAGGTCAAGAATGACGCCGGCTATGTCGGTTTCATCAGCAAGCAGTTCACCTATGTTGTGGAATATTCTCCCATCGATATCGGTGACGGCGTTGCCGTCAACTGATTTATGCCTGATAATATGAAAGGAGCAAACACGTTATGATGAAAAAGCTTATCGCTCTGCTGCTTGCGGCCGTAATGATGCTGTGTGCCGTTTCCTTCGCTGAGGAGACCGCGGAAACGATCGAAGCCCAGCCTGTAACGGAAGAGATCGACCTGCCCGATGTTGAAGATGATGAGATCCTGAATTTCGACATCACCATGGACAAGCTTCCCGAAGGATATGTGATCAACACTTATCCTGTAGACGGCGCTGTCTATGCCACCTTTGTTAACGAGAACTCCCCCGTGGTCTACTTCGTATCCGTCGCGCACAGTGAGGAATTCTTCGGCTACACGCTGAATGTGGCCGAGCTGACCGAGGAACAGAAAGCCAATCTAGCCGAAGTGTTCTCTCTGGATTTCTACAATCCCGACATCTCCTTCGTAAAGACCGCTCACGGCACCGATGTCATCATGATCGATGAAAACAATTATTCCTATGACTGCGTGGAATATGTGACCATTTACGACGGCTACATCATCACCCTGGACGCGCTCCGCAACGAAGGCAAGCTGAGCGAAGAGGAACTGGCCACCGCTCTGCAGCTGCTGAGCGATATGTGGGTAGTACCGGCGAACTGATCACAACAGAACAAAGGCATTATTAGCAGAGGCTGCCGCGGAAAACCGCGGCAGCCCCTGTTTTATGATCGATTATCGGATAAGCAGCGCCTGAAACAACTTGTCAAGAACTTTTTCGTATTTTGGTGAAAAAGTTTACGCCGGGCAGGTGGCAGCTTTTGACAATTCGGTCATGATCCGGTTCCGCAGCAGACGTTCATACATCGTCTGAAGCGTGTCGGCATTTTCATCCCCGAAGAAGATACGGACCTTGTACAGCTTTCCGTCAATCATCCTGGTAATGATCCCATCCGGTTCGCGTTCATCAGCCTGGGCTTCAGCCTGAGCAGCCAGAAGTTCCTCAAGGGTCTTTTTCTTAGCCATATAGTCATCTTCTTTCTTGGTAAAGTGTAGTGTATATTGCTGGCCAGCAATGCAAAAGGCACCGACCATGTGAACGGTCGATGCCCTTTGCGCTACCGGCTTGATGTGTATAAAAATAGCGACCGGCATTTTTGCTGATCGCTATGCAAAGATGAATCAATATTGGTTATTGAATGATGAAACCTCCTGTTCCGTCTGAAATATAAAGGTATTCACCATCAATCAAGGTAATATGGAATTGTTCACCTTTTTTCACCGATACCGATGACGTACTGTATTCTTTAAGGTTGTTAGCAGAATCCCATGAAATATAGCTTACAAGATCTGAAGTATTCGCGAATGTAGCTACGGTAGCATAATTGTGAAAATCATCCAGTGTAACAAGATATGAGCCAGCTTTCAGTTCTTTTCCTACTGAGTAAACACCTTTTGTCAGTACACCCTCTTGAGAATCTGTGATGGTTCCGATACCTTCGCCAATGTACAAATAGTCACCTGACTCAAGGTAAAGATGGAACGGGACATCAGCTTTTGCATATATGGCAGACTTGCCATACTCTTTAAGATTGTTGGCAGAGTCCCATGTGACATAGGAAAGCATATCTTTGGCATTTTTGAATGTGGCAACGACAACCGAATTATGAATATCAGAGAGGGTAATTGTCTTGGCACCTGCATCAATATCAGTTCCGACAATGTAAACACCCTTCATAATTGTTGAAGGCGAGCATTCGGTGATATATCCTTGTCCATCACCTATATAAAGCTTATCTCCATCCTCAAGAGTGATATGAACTGGAACATCTTTCTTGACATACAAAGCAGATTTTCCGTATTCCTTCAGATTGTTAGCTGAATCCCATGACGTGTACGAAGCAAGATCATCTGCAGAGGCAAATGTTGCAACAACTGTAGCTTGTTTACAGTCGGTTAAGACAATAGCATATGAGCCCGGTTTGAAATCTCTGCCAACAGTATAAACGCCTTTGACGATTGAAAATCTGTCATCTGTGTTGATGCTCTCCTGGCTAGCTTCGGTTACTACAGTTGCTGTCTCGATGTTCTGTTGTTCTTCTTCAGACGGCGCATAAGCGAGCGGAACGACTTCTTGAATACAGACATCCCCAGACCTTACTTCGAGAACGTTCCCGTCTTCGATTTGAAGGCGCCAGCTTTCGCCTTTTTTCATGTATTCATACTCGATGTACTCAGAATACTCAATATCACTCATGGATTTTGCAATGAGGGCCTGCGGAGTATAACCGTCCGGCCCTTTATCCATAAGACCTTGCAAAATATATGAGCCAGCGATGATGTCTTTACCAGCAGTATATAACCCAGGCACTAAAGTGGCAGTGGAAAGATTATCATCTGTAGCATTAGTAAAGTTTGCAGAACAAATCAACACTGGCGCGGGTTCAATGGAAACCGTGCCGGATCTAACTTCAAGAACATTCCCGGCTTCCAGAGTAACATACCATTTTTCATTGTTCTTCATATACTCATAACAGGTATATTCGCTATATTCGACATCGTCCATTGAATTTGCAACGAGTGTCTGCGGAGTATAACCATCTGGACCCTTATCCATTAATCCATGAACAATATATGAACCGGCAGAAATATCGCGACCAACTACATACTTGCCAGGTAAGAGTTCCTCAGAAGGTGATGCTGCAAGCGAATTGATTTGTTCATCAATAAGTGCACGAATTTCCATCAATTCCATAAGAGAGTAAGTGGTAGCATCAAAGGATGTCTCAGCAGATGCAACCGAAACAAACAGAAACAAAGCAACCAGAAATGCGCATACTATCCGTTTCATACCTGTCCCTCCTAATAATCTGGTGTTCAAGTCAAATCATATTCGATGATTTGCAGGAAAAGAAGATCAACACTTTGCGGCATAATCCTAAATGGGAAACCATGATTTCTGATAAACCCATTAGGATTTAGATGCATTAGGAAATCCACGCTTACAATTCCATCAGCGATTAAGCTTGAAAATAGTGAAACATTAGGATTTCTAATGTACTTGATATAATCATATCTAAAGTATTCCCATCCATCTTGCATATCCACAGATGCCTTGACCCAGAATGTCGCAGGATGTTTTTCCGTAAGCGGCTCAGTACTTTGCCGCCTTCTCCTTCAGGATATCAACATGATCCGTCTTCTCCCAGGGCAGATCCAGATCCGTCCTGCCGAAGTGACCGTACGCGGCGGTGGCGCGATAGATGGGACGGCGCAGATCGAACCGGGAAATAATGGCATCAGGACGCATATCGAAGGTCTCCTCCACAAGCTTCGCGATCACAGCATCCGGAAGGATGCCCGTACCGCGTGTATTGACCTGATAGCTTACCGGATGCGCCACACCGATCGCATAGGCAAGCGCCACCTCGCACTCCTTCGCGAGGCCTGCGGCGACCACATTTTTCGCCGCGTGGCGGGCAGCATAGGCCGCGGAACGGTCTACCTTGGTGGGATCCTTTCCCGAGAAGGCACCGCCGCCGTGCGGAGCATAGCCGCCGTAGGTATCCACGATGATCTTGCGTCCGGTCAGTCCGCTGTCACCGGCGGGACCGCCGATCACAAAACGCCCCGAGGGATTGATAAAGTACTTTGTCTCATCTGTAAGCAGCGCGGCGGGGATCACCTTGCGGATCACCTCGTTCAGCATAGCCTCGCGGATCTCCTCCTGGCTTACCTTTTCATCGTGCTGGGTGGAAATGACCACCGTATCCACGCTCACGGGTACGCGGTCCTCATACACAACAGTCACCTGGGCTTTTCCGTCGGGACGCATCCAGGGGCAGGTGCCGTTCTTGCGCACCTCCGCCATACGCCGGGTAAGGCGATGGGCCAGCGCGATGGGCATAGGCATCATTTCGGGCGTCTGGTCGCAGGCGTAGCCGAACATCATTCCCTGATCACCGGCGCCGGTCTCATGCTCCTCTTCTCCGCGGTTTTCCAGTGCTCTGGTCACACCGTCGGAAATATCGGCACTCTGTTCATGCACCTCTGTAAGCACGGCGCAGGTGTTACCGTCAAAGCCCTTCTTGGCGCGGTCATAACCGATATCGCATACCACCCTGCGGGCGATGGCGGGAATATCCACATAGCCGGAGGTAGTGATCTCCCCCATCACCATCACAAGACCGGTGGTGGCACAGGTCTCGCAGGCAACGCGGGAATTCTTATCCTGGGCAAGAACAGCGTCCAGTACCGCGTCGGAGATCTGGTCGCACATTTTATCAGGATGTCCCTCGGTAACGGATTCGGATGTAAAAAGTGTACGCATGGTTTTCCTCCTGAATAGAATATTCTGAACACCCGTTCCGCCGATAAATGAAAATCACCTGTCCGTTCAGACAGGCGAAGAAAGATCAATTACCGCCTTATCTGCCAGCGCGTTCGCGCTGCCGGAATTAGCACCTTGCGTTTCCGCCGGTTGCCGGGCTTCACAGGGCCGGTCCCTCAGCCTCTCTGGATAAGGTATTCAGTTCGATAATATTATACGGATTGTCCGGCTTTTGTCAATACACAGAAAAAACAATTTGTCAATGCATTTCCTGTATCACGATCCGCTCATGAAGAAATGCATGCTTTTCGAAGACCGCGGAGAAGGAACAGCAGCGTTTCGTCCGGGACGCTCAAATTTTCTGTCTTTCTTGCGTTGCGGATGATTATCTTCTATAATATAAGCAGAAACGGGCGCAGGCCGCCCGTCCCTTACCGGAGGCACACGATGCAAGATCATCAGACAGGGCTTTTTGATACAGATCCCTCCCTTTCGGCTCCGCTGGCCAGCCGCCTGCGTCCCGAAACGCCCGATGAATACCTGGGGCAGTCCCATCTGATGGGTGAAGGACGCGTCCTTCGCCGCATGATCGATCAGGACAGAGTATCCTCCATGATCTTCTGGGGACCGCCGGGAGTTGGAAAAACAACACTCGCGCGCGTGATCGCGAAAAGTACCCATGCCGATTTTATCGATTTCAGCGCGGTCACAAGCGGGATACGGGAAATACGCGAGGTGATGGAGCGTGCGGATCAGGCAAGGCGCCTCGGCGGCCGCACCATCCTTTTTGTGGACGAGATACACCGTTTCAACAAAGCCCAGCAGGACGCCTTCCTGCCGTATGTGGAAAAAGGCAGCATCACGCTGATCGGCGCCACCACGGAAAACCCGTCCTTTGAAGTGAATACCGCTCTGCTTTCCCGCTGCAAGGTATTCGTACTGAAAGCACTTGAAGAAAGCGATATTCTCACGCTGCTCCGGCGGGCACTTACAAGTGAAAAGGGCTTTGGCGGCATGCGTGTGGAAATAGACGAAAATGAGCTGTCGGCACTCGCCCGCTTTGCGAACGGCGACGCGCGGACGGCTTTGAACACCCTGGAAATGGCCGTGCTGAATACGCCGATGGATGAAAACGGCGTATACCGGATAACAAGGGAAAACCTTTCGGAATGCACAGACAGGCGTTCTCTGCTTTACGATAAAAAAGGCGAGGAGCATTACAACCTGATCAGCGCCCTGCACAAATCCATGCGCAATTCCGATCCCGATGCCGCCATATACTGGATGAGCCGCATGCTGGACGGCGGAGAGGATCCCCTGTATATCGCCCGCCGTCTTGTACGCTTCGCGAGCGAGGATATCGGCATGGCGGATCCGGGCGCCCTGCAGCTGGCGGTAAGCGTCTATCAGGCCTGCAGCTATCTTGGCGTACCGGAATGTGATGTTCACCTTACACATGCTGTTGTGTACCTCAGCATGGCGCCAAAATCAAACGCGCTGTACGTGGCGAGAGAAATGTGCAAAAAGGACATCCACGATTCTCCTGCCGAGCCTGTTCCGCTGCAGATCAGAAACGCGCCCACAGCGCTGATGAAGCAGCTGGACTACGGAAAGGGTTACCGGTACGCCCATGATACAGAGGAAAAGATCACCCGTATGCAATGCCTTCCGGACAGCCTGAAGGGAAAGCGCTACTATCTGCCGGGCGTGCAGGGAAAGGAAGCCCGGGTAAAGGAGCGGCTGGAGGAAATACTGAAATGGAAAAACGCGCTGCCCGAATAAACAGATACCGGTACTTCGCCCGGCAAAAGAAACACAGGGACGAAGCAAAAGCGTGAAAGGAGCGATATGACAAAAAAGCATAAAAAAGCACTGCCCCGCGTGCTGAAACCGTTCGTTCCAGTGCTGTGCATGCTTTTCTGGGTGGCGGTATGGGCCGTCGCGGCGGCACTGATCGGTATGCCGGCATTGCTCCCCTCGCCGCTGCAAACACTGCGCGCGCTGGCCGTGCATATCAAAACAGCCGCGTACTGGCAGGCGGTGGGGTTCACCCTGCTCAGGATCGCCCTGGGGTATCTTGCCGCGCTGATCGCCGGCACGCTGCTCGCGGTCCTGTGCTTTATGGTGCCCGCAGCAGACCGGCTGTTTTCCCCGCTGCGCACGCTGGTACGCTGTGTGCCGGTGGTCAGCTTCATCATCCTGCTGTGGCTGTGGCTGGATAAAAATATCATCCCGGCCTTTGTCTCCTTCCTCACAGTGGTCCCCGTGATGTGGGGAAATGTGCAGGAAGGGCTGAATAACGCCGATCCACTTCTTGTGGAGATGGCAAGGCAATACCGTTTTTCGCGTGCGAAAACGCTTCGGGAGATCTATCTTCCCGCCGCGCGCACACACTATGCCGCCGGCTGCATAACAGCGATGGGCTTTGCCTGGAAAAGCGGTATTTCCGCCGAGGTCATCGCCCGCCCGCTTCGCGCTTTGGGCACCGGCATCCAGGATGCCAAGACCTATCTTGAAACAGACAGTCTTTTCGCGCTCACACTCACCGTGGTGCTGATTTCCCTGCTGCTTGAAAAGGGCATCGCGGCAACGATACAAAGAAAGCAGAAGAAGGTGGAAAAGCATGATACGCATCAATGATCTCTCCTTCTCCTACGGCGACAAACAAATTTTCGACCGGCTCACCCTTACGCTGCCGGAAAAGGGAGCGGTGTGCCTGATGGGCAAAAGCGGCTGCGGAAAATCAACGCTGCTCAAGCTGATCGCCGGTCTGCTCGTTCCGGACAGCGGAAGCATCACCGGTACGGAGGGAGTAAAGACCGCCTTCGTGTTTCAGGAAGACCGCCTTTTGCCGGGGCGCAGCGCGCTTGAAAATGTTACACTGGTAAGCAGCAGGGAAAGCGCGGCATTATGGCTCAGAAAATTCGGCATCACCGATCCGGATGCGCTGCCGGACATGCTTTCGGGCGGCATGCAGCGCCGTGTGGCGCTGGCCCGCGCGATGGCTTACGGCGGGGAACTTCTGATCCTGGACGAACCGTTCAAGGGGCTGGATGAAGCGCTTCGCGAAAAGGTGATCAATGAAATACGCGGTGTGTTTCCGCTCACCGTGGTTTCCACACATGACAGCAGTGACGCGGAAGATCTGAACGCCTCCGTCATCAGGCTGTAAAGGAAACGATGATCAATGAGGCGGGTTCGGATGTGAGTGAATTTTGTGCAAGATGTGACCGTAAAAAATCGAAGGTTTACCGGCGGTAAATCGAGATTTTTGAGGAAAGCAGATCGTGCAAAAGGCGCCGCAGGCGAGCCTGCCGAATGAATAAGCGTTTCCTCCTATCACTTTTTACAGTTATTTCATCGTTTTTTACACATGTTCTTCCCTTGCGGAAGAAGCGGCGGCATAGTACAATACATATACAGAGAAAGATCAGGAGGAAGAAAACATGAACTACCGTACTTTCGGCAAACTGGGCATCACCGGCTCCGCATTCGGGCTTGGCTGCATGCGTTTCAACGGGGACCCCACCGGAGATGTAAAATGTGATCAGGAAAAGGCGATCTCTCTCATCCGCCGCGCCATCGACGGCGGTGTCACCTATCTGGATACAGCCTATGTGTATCTTGACAAAACCAGCGAAACAGTACTCGGACGCGCGTTGAAGGACGGCTACCGCGAAAAGGTGACCATCGCCACCAAGATGCCGCTGGGTGCCGTCAATTGCAGAGCGGATATGGAAAAGCTGCTTGACGAGGAACTTGCCAAACTTCAGACGGACCATATCGATTTTTACCTGATGCACGGCATCGATAAGGAAAAATGGGAAAAATTCAAGGAGATCGGCGCTCCGGAGTTCTTTGACGATATGAAGAAGGCCGGGAAGATCCGCTACAAGTGTTTCTCCTTCCACGGCCCCTACAGCGATTTTGAGTACATCATCCGTGACTGGGACTGGGATATGTGCCAGATCCAGTACAACTTTATGGATGTGGAAAACCAAGCCGGCACCAAAGGACTGGAGCTGGCGGGCAGTCTGGGCATTCCCGTGGTGATCATGGAAGGTCTGCTCGGCGGCAGGCTGGCCAACGCCCCCGACAATGTGCAGGCACTCTATGACGCGTTCCCTGTCAAGCGCAATGCCGTGGAATGGGCTTTCCGCTGGCTGTGCGATCATAAGGAAGTGGCCACCGTGCTTTCCGGCTGCAATGAACTTGAACAGGTGGAGGAAAACCTGCGCATCTTTGACACCGTGGAGCCCGGCATCATGACGGAGGAAGAGCATCAGCTGATCAATAATGTACGCAAAGCCTATATCGACCGTACAAAGATCGGCTGCACCGGCTGCCGCTACTGCATGCCCTGCCCGAACGGCGTCAATATTCCCGCTCACTTCTCCGCCTGGAACGATCATTCTCTCTACGGCGTACAGGCGAAGGACAGTTGGCCCTTCCGCAATATTCTCAAGGATCACGCCGAAGCGACGAACTGCATAGGCTGCGGCGCCTGTGAGGCCGCCTGCCCCCAGCACCTCGGCATCATTGACGCTCTGAAGGCCGCCTGGAAGGATCTGAACGGCTGACCCGGAAGCTGCGCGATCACACGCGATATGATATCAATGGCCGCAGGGACAAAACCTGCGGCTGTATTCTTTGAGCCGTGCTCATGACATCTGAAGGAGCATCATACAGTGGAGAGGTTTTTCTTCGAAGTGCCGGGGCCTTCACGAAAGGACGACGCGATCGACTTCATCAACGAATTCAACAGATCCGGCTCAGACATCAACGGTGCCGGCGGTCTGCAGTGGTTTACCGATCACTATGAAGACTGGCTGAAAAAGCTGGATGAAGACCGGGTACGGATCCCCGATGAGGAAAGGGTGCCCGCCAGGACCTATTTTCTGGTTCGCGAGAGCGATAACAGGATCATCGGTATCATCAACATACGCCTTGTGCTGAATGAACGCCAGCGCCGCTTCGGCGGGCACATCGGTTACTCCATCCGGCCGGCGGAGCGCGGAAAGGGCTTCAACAAGATCAACCTGTATCTGGGGCTGAAGGTTTGCGAGCAGTACGGCATAGACACCATCTTTATGGACGCCGATCTTGCCAATCCCGCTTCCTGGAAAACGATCGAGGCGCTCGGCGGCATCAGGATCAATGAATACTATGACGCTCAGAACGCTCATTGCACCGTGGTGGATTACACCATTGATGTCAAAAAAGCGCTGAAGGAGCATTCCTGCTATGAAAGCAGCATCATATGGCAGGATGAACAGGGCATAAGATAAGCTGTACGCACCCGGTCCGGCAGGCTCTGACCGTACCGTTTCAGGGGCTGTGCTGAAAAGCACGGCTCCTTTTTCATGCTCTGAAAACAGATGAGCATCCCTCCGATCTCACGAAAAAAAGCTGTGTCCGGTGCCGGTCTGTTCTCTTCCGGGAGCAGCGCAAGCTGAACCTTCGCGCGGCAGCCTGTGTCATTTGGAACATCAGAACTGACAAATCAGCTGTTTTCAGTTGAAACGGAGCAGGGTTCGTGTATGATATATCCGTACCGCGAATGAACGCGGCTCAACAATGAAAGGAGAGAATGAAACTATGCTGTCTTTGATCGTGACCTTCGCGCTGCTTGGTGTTGTTCTTCGGGTCGCGGTAAGGATCCTGCTCCCCATCGTCCGCCTGATCATCACGGGCGCGCTGATCGCGGGGCTCGTGCAGTTCATAAGGAAAGCCTCCGGCCGCAGGTACTGATCCGGATCGCGCTTTCCCGAAACCTGCACATCATTCAAGAACCTACATAACAGATAAGGAGAGAAATATGAAAAAAATCGCTGTTATCCTGATCGTTGCCGTCGCTGCCGTGATCCTGCTGCTGGTCACCTGCACCGCCACCGTGCCCACAGGCTACACGGGCATCGTTACCACCTTCGGCCGGGTGGAAAATGAGACCCTGGAAGCCGGCTTCCATATCAAAAGCCCCGTACAAAAGATCGTACTGATGGACAACCGTGAACAGAAGACCGCGTTCGTCACAGAATGCTTCTCAAGCGATATCCAGCAGGTGGATGTGACAGGCTCCGTAAACTACGCGATCAACAAAGCCACCGCGATGAACCTCTTCAAGGAGGTAGGCACAGACTACTACAGCAAGCTGGTACAGCCCCGCATGCTTGAGATCATCAAGGGTGCCTTCAGCCGCTACACCGCCGAAAACCTGGTCGCCAACCGTCAAAAACTGAGCACCCAGATCCGCGAGGACATGGCGGTGGAGCTGAACAAGTACGGTATCAATGTGATCAGCATCAACATTGAAAACATCGACTTCACTGACGCCTTCACCGACGCGGTGGAAGCCAAGCAGGTAGCCGCGCAGAAAAAGCTGCAGGCACAGATCGAGGAAGAGCAGAAAACCATGGAAGCCCAGCAGCAGGCGGAGCGTGAGCGCATCAACGCGGAAGCAAAGGCCTCCGTGCAGAAGATCAACGCGGACGCCGAAGCCTATGCCGTAAAGGTCAAGAGCGAAGCCGAGGCTGCCGCGAACGAAAAAATCGCCGCCTCCCTTACGGAATCGCTGATCCGCTTCACCCAGGCCAAGAGCTGGGACGGTAAGCTCCCCTCCTTTGTAGCCGGTGACAGTGCGTCCGTCCTCCCCATACTGGATATGGAAAGCACTGCCGAAGAATAAACCCGGTCCAAAGGGCTGCCCCGCACGGATACGGTCACTGTCAGCCGTATCCCGAAGGACAGCCCTTTGCTGTTGCATTTCAGAGCATACCGCATCAAAACACAGGCGGCTGTAGCGAAAAATCATTACCGTAAGCAGCCCGGAACAGGAAGAACAGGGAAAATACATCGTTTTGTCTTGACGCATACCTGTCTTCCGCATATACTTGTATACAATTAAATACAGGCCGAAGGAAGCATGCAGGAAAAGCCCCGCGCGTAAGCACGCAGGGCGCCGAAGGAGCAACACTCTCAGGTACACAGGACTGTATGCGGACGGCATTCCGGAGAATCCGCCGGCAAACAGCCGGAGGTGCCGAAGGTGCAACAGCCGATGGGCTGAATCTCTCAGGCAAAAGGACGGAACAGGGCCTGCCGCTTTGGCGGCAGTGTGATCGTTTTGTTGGCGGAGAGGAAAACCTCCCCGCTTTTTGTATTTAGGGTGTGTCTCTAAAATGAGGAATGTGCAGTTTAAAGCGGATTTTCCGTCAGTTCAAGGCGAAGAACCGAAGGTTTACTGGAGGTAAATCGAGGTTCGACAACGCAGAATTGACGGAAAAGATGCTGAAAATGCATCGTTTTGAATTTAGAAACACACCCTAGGCAAGGCTCCGTATTTAATCCTCAGGCAGCCGCGCCGGTACGCGTCGCTTTCAGGGCGCGGCCGCGGCACGGGGACTCCGCGGTGAATGCCGCCGGTCTCCGAAAAACAAAAGAAAAGAGGATGAAGGCTATGGACATTGCAGAAACTGTAAGCAAGATCAATACCGCGGTCAATGATGTGGTATGGGGCGTTCCGGCGCTCACACTGCTCATCGGCACCGGTGTGCTGATGACCGTGCTGACCGGATTTTTCCAGTTCACACATTTCGGTCACACAATGAAGGAGACCATCGGGAAGCTTTTTTCCAAGGAAACGACCCGCTCACGCGATAAGCACAGCATCAGCCAGTTTCAGGCTCTGTGCACCGCGCTTTCCGCCACCATCGGCACCGGTAACATTTCCGGCGTAGCCTACGCCATCACCGTGGGCGGACCGGGGGCGATCTTCTGGATGTGGGTCGCAGCCATCGTGGGCATGATGACCAACTATTCCGAAAATGTGCTGGGCATCTTTTTCCGTCGCCGCAATAAGGATAACGAATGGTGCGGCGGCGCCATGTACTACCTCAGAGACGGTCTCGGAAGCAAGCCCCACTGCAAAACGCTGGGCAAGGTGCTGGCCATCCTGTTCTCAGCCTTCGCCGTGCTGGCCTCCTTCGGTATCGGTAATATGGGACAGGTCTCGTCCATCCGTGAAAGCGTGCTCAATGTGGCCGCGAACCTTACGAATGATCCCGCTCTGAACACCAGCCAGACCGGCAGCCTGATCATCGGAGCCGTGCTGCTGATCGTTGCCGCGCTGGTCATTCTGGGCGGTCTGAAGCGTATCGCCGAAACCAATGAGAAGATCGTGCCCTTCATGGCGCTGTTCTACATCATCGGTGCTCTGGTCATCGTTGTCATGAACGCGGATCAGCTCCTCCCCGCGCTGTCCTCCATTTTCCGCGGCGCGTTCAACTTCAAATCCGCCGCGGGCGGTATCGGCGGAGCCGTGATCGCGCAGGCCATGACCATGGGCTTCAAGCGCGGCGTATTCAGCAATGAAGCAGGCCTCGGTTCTTCCGTAATGGTTCATTCCACTTCCGATGTGAAGGAGCCTGTCACGCAGGGCATCTGGGGCATCTTTGAGGTGTTTGTGGATACGATCATCGTATGCACCCTCACCGCTCTGGTGATCCTGACCAGCGGGATCGTCGATCTGGAAACCGGTGCTTCCCTTACCGGAGCTACCAAGCTGACCCTTGCCACCGAGGCTTTCACCAAAAACTTCGGTTCCTTCGGCGGTATCTTCATTGCCATAGCCGTTACGCTGTTTGCCTTCAGCACCGTGCTGGGCTGGAGCTTCTACGGCAAGAAGGCCTGGGAATTCCTTTTCGGCACCCGTTCCACCGTTGCCTATAAGGCGGTATTCATCGGCGTCATCCTGCTCAGCTCCGTGATGGACACCACCTTCGCCATCGATCTGAGCGATACCTTCAACGGTTTGATGTCCATCCCCAACCTGATCGGTGTGATCACGCTTTCAGGTCTCGTACGAAAGATCACAAAGAACTATACAGACCGCAAACTGAAGGGAAAAACTGATATCGATCCCCTTCTCACTGCCTTCCCGGAGGATACCGGGGCATAACGCGCAAAAGGAGCTTTTGCAGAGGTCATGATCTGCAAAGGCTCCTTTTTCTGTGGTCACCTATAAAGGCAGGGATCATCATCTACCGGAGGGTGCGCAGTTCCGCAGGCTGTCTGAAAGCACCCGGATAAAGGCAGGTCGTGTACCGCGTTCATCCGGGTGCCGTGCGGCAGCCCCTGTTTCGTTTGTCCGTCAGCCGTTCCCGTCCCACAGATCGCTCTGCCGGATCCTTCCGAAACGGTCGGTATACGGATCCCACATAAGGTACCATTCCTCATTCACGCCGACGATCAGCATCGACGCGGCTTCACTGCCTGTGATCAGATCCGGGCTTTCCTCCCCCTCCCACAGAATCTCCGTTACCGGATGGACCGCCACCTTTCCCGTCAGCGCGGAAGGCAGCCGGTTGATCTGTTCGCCAAACGCCAGATACTTCGTCATCATATAGCCTTCGGTATTACCGACGCGCACCCTTGTCCATTCCGCGCCTCTGCTGATCACACGCAGGGGTGTTCCGTTATAGTACTTACCGAGAGAGCGGCTGTTTCTGTCCGGCTGAGCGCGCAGATGCAGACGATCCGCCGCGTCCGGATTACGCGGTGTTGCCCATGCGGAAGGATCGACCGCAGCCTTCGCCGCTTCAAGGCTTTCAGGAAGCGAAAGCCAATCCATATCCGTAATATCATTCCAGGTGACTGTACCGATATACGGCGTGGAATTCCACCAAAGCCCTCCGTCCGATACATAGCAGGTACCGGGGGCAAACCAGCTTCCGTCCTTTGTCAGCGCGCCCTTAGCGCCCCATGTTCCGTCACTGTTCCGGCCGATGCTGACGCCCGATTGGCTTTTGCCGAGATTTAAGGTAGTTGTAAAATTTTCTATCCCGAATCTTGTCTCCGCGGGAAGCGGTGCGCTTTCTGTAATGCGACAGCTGTGATCCGGCGCGTATTCACAGCACAGCAGCACACGCGCGCCGTCCTGCCTGTCCGCAATGAACTGCAGACCGTCCCTGTCCAGATTTCCGTCAACATAGCGATAGCCGCCCGATACCGCCGCGCCGAACAGCCGGAAAAGGATATCATCCGATACAGACATGCTGTCATCTGCCGGATAGCCCATCCCGTTGAACGGCGGCTCAAATCCGCTGAAGCTTTCAAGCTTCTTTTCCTGCTCCGTAAGCACATCAGGAAGCGTCATTCCCGGAAAGCGCGCCAGCACATTGTCATTTTCATCTGTATACAGGGTTTCCCTGCAAAGCCAGCCGTCTGAAAGGGACGCGCAGTATTCTCTGTACATGTTCCATTCATCCGCGCAGCTGTCGTAAAGAACGGCAAAGCTCAGCGTCCATTCCTCCCCGCGCGTGAAGTAGTACTGCTGCCTGCTTCCGGGGAAGGGATCGGTAAGAATCAGCATTTCATCCGTATCAAGATATACGCTGCTTTCCTCTCCTGCCGCATGAGGATTCTCAAACTCCACCGTCCACCGGTCTTCGTTACGGGAGAGCACAGAAAGGATGCATCCGTTTTCCGTTCTGATAACTGCCGCTCCCGAATTACCGCATTCCGCTGCCGAAATAACGGTACCCTCTCCGTACAGGGAACCGAGCGCGGACGCGAACTCCTCCGTCAGCTCATTTTCCGCGCCGGCATGAACAAGCAGCATACACATCAGAAGCAGCACGGCATACAGTTTTCGTTTCATCTTCTTTCCTCCTGATTGATCGATTCGTCTATTCAACGAAACGGCGGGCGTTTTTCTTCCCGGAAGGAACTGTTTTCGGCATTTCCTTTCCGGCACAGCTCAATAACTTTCATTACAGACTCTTCTGTTTCATCATGCATATTCATCATTTTTGAGACAACCGCCGGTCCTCTGTTTCCGCAAAAGAGACCCATTCAGCGCATCCTCGATCCATAATACCGTATTTACGATCCCTTTTGCAAATCCATATTTTCTCTTCGGCAGTATTTGCCGATACATTATCTGTCAAAAGAAAACGCAGCGCCATGCTCTGTCGCTTTCCGTCTGTACGGTCATCCTGAGCACTGCCGGGATCATCGCCTTGCCACCTTAAGCCGGGCGTGGTATAATACAGAAAATGATATATATTCCGCGGCTGTTCCGTTTTGGGACGGTCTGCGATCCTGCAATCATTTGAGGAGGGCCAGAAAACCTATGGATACCACGTTCCTGAGAAAAATGATCCGCCGGCTGCCCGGAAAGGTGATCAAAACGATAAAGCTGCCGCAGCCCGTTGTGACAGAGGGCTTCGCCAAACGCGAGTGCGCCGGTGCGTTTTGCAAAAAGTACGGCTATCGCTCGGTGCTGCTCGTGACTGACCAGACGCTTTATGCCCTCGGTCATCATTACCGTGTGGTAAGATCCCTGCAGGAAAACGGGATAAGGTATGAGCTGTTTACCGGCATCAACGGGGAGCCGGATGAGGAAACGGCGCGTAAAGGCAGGGAATGCGCTCTCCGTTGCGAAGCAGACGCTGTGATCGCTCTGGGAGGCGGCTCCGTACTGGACGCCGCCAAAGTGATCGCCGCGGCGGCAGCCCACAAAAGGCTGCCCGCCGCGCTGTACTGGCAGAAGCTGGCTCTCGGGAAGACCCTGCCAATGATCAATATCCCCAGCACAGCCGGAACAGGCTCCGAGATCACAATAGCCGCCATGATCACCAATTCCCGCGGCGTCAAGGAATCCACCGTGTTTACCCACCTGTGCGTGACAGATGTCATATTGGACAGCGAGCTTACGCAGAACGCTCCCGATCAGATCACTGTCAGCTGCGGCATAGATGCCCTTTCCCACGGTCTGGAGGGCTGTCTGGCTGATGTGAAGGTGAAAAAGGAGGATATGGAAAAAAGCCGGGAATGCGTACGCATCGTACTCAACGACCTGCTCAGGCTCCGCGAGACTCCTCACAACGCTGCCATGCGTCAGCAGATGGCGCTGGCGGCGCATTACGGCGGAAATGCCATCAACAAGCAGCTGGCAGGCTATGTACACGCCTTTGCGCACACGCTGGGCGCGTTCTGCCATATCTCCCACGGTGACGCTATTGCCCGATGCCTGCTTCCGGTCATCACCTGTCAGAAGGATATCTGCGCGGAACAGCTTTTTGCTCTTTCCGTCCATTGCGGATACGCAAAGCCGGAAGACGACAGGGAACGCGGCGTGCAGGCGCTGCTGGACAGGCTGAAGGAGCTGCTCCTTGCCTGCGGTTACGGAAACGGCCTTAAGGAAATAGACGACAAGGACATTCCGTTCCTTGTCAGGGGAATCAACAGCGACGCCGTCAATTATTCCCCCGCCATGATCCTGACAGATGAAGAGATCAGATCGCTTCTCACAGAGATCAAGGGAGGTATCATATGAGCACAGCAGGCTATACCAAAGAGATGATCACCGGTATCGTGGACCGCCAAAGAGCCTATTTCAGAAAAGGCGAAACACTGGATGTGAAATTCCGCGTCCGGCAGCTGAAAAAGCTGAAGCAGGCCATCCTTTCCAATGAGGAAATGCTGGAAAGCGCCCTGCGGGAGGATCTGGGAAGAAGCCGTGTGGAGGCGTATCTGTGCGATCTGGGGCCTTCTGTCGCGGAGATCAACGAAACGATCCGGGGGCTTCGCCGCTGGGCAAGGCCCGAAAAGCATTTCAGCGGGCTCATGTGCTTTCCCAGCCTTACCACCACGGTATACAAGATGCCCTATGGCGTTTCCCTCATCATCAGTCCCTTCAATTTTCCCGTTCTGCTGACGCTGGGGGTGCTTACCGCGGCCATCGCCGGCGGCAATACCGCCGTGATCAAAACCAGCTCCAAGTCCGCCGCCTGCACCGCGGCGCTGAAAAAGCTGATCCGGGATACCTTTCCGGAAGAGTACATCACACTGATCGACGGCGGGCATGATGTGGCGGATATGTGTCTGGAACAGCGCTTTGATAAGATCTTCTACACCGGCTCGCCCTCTGTGGCCAGGCATGTGATGAGTGAGGCAGCCAAAAACCTGACGCCCGTTGCACTGGAGCTGGGCGGAGAAACCGGCAACTGGTGCATCGTACGCCGGGATGCCGATATCAGGGACGCTGCCCGCAAGATCGCCTTCTTCAAGCTTTGCAACGCAGGGCAGATCTGCATCAATATCAACCAGATCGCGGTAGCCCGGGAGATCGCCGACGCGTTCAACGCCGCCCTGAAGGCTGAATTCATCCGCCAGATCGGAGAACATCCCGAGGAAAACGAAGAATACCCGAGACTGATCTCCGAAAAAGTGTATGACAAATGCGAAGCGATCTCGGAGCAGTACCGGGATAGGATCCTTTTCGGCGGCAGCGGGGACCGCGCATCCCTCCGCTTCTCCCCCACGCTCATCTATCCTGTTGCAGCGGATGAGGATATCGTACAGCACGAGCTTTTCTGCCCCGTGCTGCCCGTTGTACCCTTTGATGACAGCAGGATCGACTCGCTGATGGATACGATCGCCGAAAGAGAGCATCCGCTGGCCCTGTATGTGTTCACATCCGATATGAAATGGGCGAAACGGGTGATGTCCTCCCAGCAATACGGCGGAGGATGCATCAACGAGGTGTGCGTGCATATGATGGTAAAGGGTGTTCCCTTCGGCGGCACCGGTCATTCCGGCATGGGCGCCTATCATGGCGAGTGGGGCTTCAGGGAGTTTACCCATCCCTGCACCGTCATGAAGGGACACAGGCATTTCAACCTGCCGCTGCGGGAGCATCCCTATTCCGGCAGAGCGGAAAAGATCAAGATGAAACTGCTCAGGATATTTGAAAAATAAACACAGGCAGAAAAACGAGGCTATTGCAGAAAAAAGATCTGCAATGGCCTCGTTTTTCGCTGATGACCTTCATGAAGCAGTTTCATCATCCCGGGCTGTTTGGCGCCGCGCTCGAGCTCCGGCGTTGCATGGCAGATGCCGTGCTCACTGAGTTCCTCCCTCGCGGCGCGTTTTACCGTTTCCGCATCCGTGTCGGTCTCGATGTGCATTGCCGCGTATTTGCTATTGCCGTCTATGGTAACACTGCCTGTCAGCAGCCGATGATGTATTCAAGCACCGCGAAAGGCAGGTCCGGAATGAAGGCGATCCGTATATTTCTCGGCATTTTCAAGCTAATAGCCCGCCTTCCGGAAGAAGCACTGATGTCTGTCTGAAAATCGACCGCACGATCTTCGCCTTTCCTCTCCTGCCGCTGCTGAACATTCGGCATGCTGTCAGTCGATTCCCGATATTGACGGCACCTGATCACAGACCATCCGGTAAGCGTGTGCAATATTCCCCTGTAAAAAATACACATTGTGGCTCTCTCCGCGGATTTTTTCTGTCCCATATATCAGTAATGAACAGAACGGCGGGACCGGGTCGAACACAAAATCATATAAAATAAAGATTTGTTGTTGACATATGTGTTTATTTGTTCTATAATGCGTTCATCCCGTGCAGGGAAACCATGTTTGATTGAACATGGGGTTTTCTTTGTTCAAAAAGCGGGATTCAGGCCGCTTCACTGTTCATTCGGGAACAGAATCACAGCATGAAATGAACGGAAGCGTTTACAAAAGAGAAAAATGAAGGGAAGCATGGATATGGAACTTACCAGAAAGCAGTTTGATGTTTTGTCTGTACTGGCAACGAAACGCGGCAAGCTGAGCCAGCGCCAGCTGGAGGAGCTGACCGGTCACAGCCTCGGTACCATCAATAAGGTACTGAAGGAATTTACCGAAGCCGGACTCATTGCAGGCGGAGAGATCACCCCCGCGGGGATCGACGCGCTGGAGCCCTACCGTGCCAAGAAGGCCATCTTTATTGCCGCCGGTTTCGGCAGCCGCATGGTGCCTGTTACCCTCAACACGCCCAAGCCCCTCATCCGCGTCAACGGAAAGCGCATCATCGATACCCTGATCGACGCGTGCCTTGAAAACGGCATCACGGAGATCTACATCGTACGCGGCTATCTGGCGGAGCAGTTCGACCAGCTTCTGTACAAGTATCCCATGATCAAGTTCCTGGAAAATCCCTCCTACAATGAGGCCAACAATATCGGTTCCGCCATGGTGGCCCGGTATATGCTGCAGAACGCCTATGTATTTGAATCCGATCTTATCATTTCCAACCCCTCCATCATCAAAAAGTACCACTACAATTCCGATGTACTGGGCATCTGGAAGGAACGCACGGATGACTGGGTACTGGATGTGGATAAGGACGGCTTTGTACGCGATGAGAAGGTAGGCGGACTGAACACCTATCAGATGGTGGGTGTGTACTATTTCAATGCTCCCGACGGTGCCAAGCTTTCCGAACACATCAAGGAAGCCTATCAGGCCCCCGGCGGAAAAGAACGCTACTGGGAAACCGTACCCAACCTGGCCTACAAGGGGCAGTATAAGATCGAAGTGCGCCCCTGTCAGGAATCCGATATCGTGGAGATCGATACCTTCCGCGAGCTGAAAGCCATCGACAAAACCTACGATGTGTGACCGGGCCGCGGAAGACCGCGCCTGCCAAACATAGATCACTGCCCCCAATCATCATTATTCAAGACTGAGGAGGAAACAAAATGGAAAAAAGCAGCAATAACGGTCTGCAGCGGCAGCTGAACCCGATGAGCGTATGGGCGCTGGCCTTCGGCTGCGTCATCGGCTGGGGCTCCTTCATCAATCCCGGCAAAAAGTTCCTGCCCAATTCCGGCGTTTACGGCACCGCTATCGCGATGGTACTGGGCGCGCTGGTAATGGTCATCATCGCCTTCAGCTATGCCTACATGGTGCCCAAATTTCCCAAGGCCGGCGGCGAGTTCACCTTCACCAAGCACTGCTTCGGCAAAACCATGGCTTTCATCTGCGGCTGGTTCCTGGTGGTGGCCTATCTTACCAATGTACCTATGAATTCCACCGCCCTGCCCCTCATTGTGGACGGACTGGACGGGGACGCGAACATACTGAAATTCGGCTTCCATTACTCCATCGCCGGCAACGAGGTTTGGCTGGGAGAGATCCTGTTTGCCTGCTTCATCCTGCTGCTTTTCGGCCTGCTGAACATTCTGGGTGTCAAGAAAGCCGGCTTTATCCAGACCGTTCTGGCAGTCCTGCTGGCCACCTGCGCGCTTACCCTGTGCGTAGCGGGCATCGTATCCGCCAAGGCCAAGGGCATCAATATGGAGCCTGTGTGGGGGTTCAGCAAGGCTGCCGCCAAGGAAGCCGGCTATGACGGCGTCAATCAGCTTCTCACCGGTACGGACGCACTGAAGAGCTTTGACAACGGTAAGAATTCCTCCGGCATCATGGCTGCCATTCTGGCCACCTTCGCCATCGCTCCCTGGGCCTTCGTGGGCTTTGATACCATTCCTCAGGCCGCGGAGGAATTCAATTTCAGTTTCAAGAAGGTCATGGGCATCATGGTGCTGGCCATTGCCTTCGGCGCCTTTGTGTATATTTCCAATAATACCGTTGCCGCCGCCGCTCAGGCCAACTGGCCCGACCGCGTCATGGCAGGGGACTGGGTGCTGCTGATCGCCGCTGATGAATTGCTGGGCACCTTCGGCAAGGTGCTGATCGGCGTTGGCGTATCCTGCGCTGTGCTTTCCGGCATCATGGGCTTCTATCTTGCCTCCAGCCGCCTTATGTATTCCATGAGCCGTGACGGTTATTTGCCCGCCTGGTTCGGCAAGGTGGATTCTAAGCACAACACGCCCAAAAACGCCATGCTGTTCTGCATCATCGTATCCCTGTCCGGCCCCATTCTGGGCCGTGAAGCCCTGGGCTGGTTTGTGGATATGAGCGCCATCGGCGCCTCCATCGGCTATTTCTTCACCTGCGCTTCCACGCTGCGCACCATGCACAGCGATGGCGACGGTTCCCTGAAGCTGAAGATCCTTGCCATCATCGGTGTGATCTTCTCCGCTGCCTTTATGATCCTTCAGCTGATCCCCATGGAAAAGATCACCGGCATTGATGCCTTTGGCAGCGTGCACTTCGGCACGGAAAGCTACATCATGCTGATCATCTGGGTGGCTCTGGGTGTTGCCTTCTATTTCTGGAAGAAGGGCAAATTCAGCAACAACGAGGATTGACGGTCTCAAACGCAGCACTCGATCCATGCATTGAAATGATCAGGGGCTCCTGCAAAAATCTGCAGGAACCCCTTTTCCGCGGGCAATTCCGAAAACAGGTCTTCAGCATCCAATAAATATGCCCGGCTTTGCCTCCCGCTGTCAAACACCACCCGGAGCAAAGCCGTTCCTTCTATATGTTCCCGTAACTGCAAAATGAGCGTTTTCGGCCTATGCAGATCACCGAAAACGCTCATTTTTCCGAAAGCAGACGGATCGAACATTAGGGTGTGTCTCTAAAATGAGGAATGTGCAGTTTCAAGCAGATTTTCCGTCA
>CALGBY010000045.1 GCA_937886445.1 uncultured Clostridia bacterium
ATCGGCCCATTTTCAAACAACCCATTGGTATTTCTTCCGGAGGGCAAAACATGAGGCACCATTCAGCGTGCTGACGAATTGTGCGGTATTGCCTGAAATATTTTTACTGTTGATCATGACCGACCGCCGCCGATTTTCAAAGGGTGTGTTTCTGAAATGAGGAATGTGCGGTTTCAGGCGGATTTTCCGTCAGTTCAAGGCGAAGAACCGAAGGTAAATCGAGGTTCGGCAATACAGAAATAACGGAGAAGATGCCGGAAATGCATCGTTATGAATTGAAAAACACACCCTGAAAAAACGGTTCCGGCGCGTATGGAAGCACTTTTGTCAAGGGCAAATTACACCTAAAATCAAAAAACCTGTAATGCTACTTCCATTACAAGAGGATCAGCCTTACAGGTTTTTCCTATGTCAAAAATGTGGATGAATGTGTCTTGCATTTTTCGGCAAACGCTATCCGTTACAACTTCGTTACATTCATCTTCTCCATTTTATGCTACAATAAGTATGGGAGGACATAGCTATGGCATTGATTTTCTTAGTCGAAGATGATCCTGTCATTCGCGAAGTAACAGGCATGCACCTGTCTCTGGCTGGGTATCGCACGATGGAACTGCCCTGTGCAGCAGATGCACGACTTGCTTTACAGCAAGGGAAACCTGATCTCGTACTGCTCGACATTATGATGCCTGGCGAAGATGGATTATCGCTGGGTAAATACCTGATTGGTCAGCAGATTCCGGTAATCTTCCTTACGGCAAAGACAGCTGTAACAGATCGTGTGCAGGGTCTGCGCACGTATGTCAGCAATGGAGCACCATTCCTCGGCGCTGGCAACGGATAGTGTCATCAGCATTGCCATCAGAAGACAAGCCAGTCTTTTCATTGCACATCCTCCCACAGAAGAACTTCAGGATACATGCAGCGCCCTTCGTTCGTGTTTTCCGGGTCTACCAGATCACCGGTCTGTGCATTGATGATCAGCGGGCGAAAGTAGTCATTGTTGCCATCGTACATGAGATTGGTACCGCTGTTGATGCCGCCCCGTCGTTCAGAAGCGGCACCAGCTGGATGATACTCGCACCAAACAACCCAGCATGGTATGAGCAGTTGCTCGGCTGGATCAGCAGTATCGAATTGTACATACCCCAGCGTCACGCTGTCAATCCAGCGGACATGACCGGTCTGGATCAAGCCTTCGACCTTGTCCTTCACTGCATCAAATGGCAGCAGTGGAATGTCCTCGTGAAGAACGCTGTTTTCCTGATAGAACACGCAATTCAGCGACCATGCGTTTTCATCAAAAACGATGCCACGCAGGATGCCGCGGTTTTCCAGCCATACGTCTTCATCACCCACGGCGAACTGCGTAAAAGCTTCGTGAATGCTGGCCATGAAGGGAATACCGTGGAAGGATTGCGACAGACACAGGGAATATCCGCCTGTTTCGCGGATTGGTTTGCCGGTCTTTTTCCAGAATGTCTGGCCATCCACATGGACCGTTCGTAAATGAAGCGTCTCTCCGGGGAAGAGAGCAGTTGCCTGATCCTTCATGATGGCAACTGCTTCTGCAACAGTAAGCTCGTTGTTGTCCGCATACGCCTGATCCATGTCGAATTCATACAGGTCAAAGAAGCTCTGCCCCATCGCACCAGCAACGAATTCGCTATCCCTGTTCTTGCCCCACGCAGGCGGCAGTGCATGCGTCACTTGGATGCTGTAATCGTTGGAACGGAAGGAGTAACGATTGATGTGATCTTCCTTTTCGGCCTGTTCGCACCAGGCTTCAAGCTCGCTGCATACAGACTCGGTAAGGGGCGGCATCTGCCGTACTATAATGACAGCTGCAGTATCAACATCAGGAATCGTCACAGCCACATCAACCGAAATGGTACGGCCATGCGCTTCATATCGTGCCTCCCAACGGGGCGAAGTGACCGCAGGCAGATCATGGATGGAATAATATCCGGATTCTGCCACGGCGGAAGCGCAAACCATGCACAACAAGGCAGCAAGTAAACTCAATTTCTTCATCATTATCACCTTTTCAAAAAAGGGCGGACATGGTTGCCCACGCCCGCCCAAAGGTCTTACTTCACGCGAATCGCGTATTCCATATCGGCAGTATCGCCATCCATGGGTGCCAGCCACAGCTCATCAGGCAGGTTCGCAGGATCCATGTAGGGATACAGGAACTCGGCCCAGCCGTTACCCACGCCGTTGCAGCCAACTGCGTCAGGGAAAAGCTCCTTGCTGTCGCCATCAACCAGCTTCAGGCTAACGATCCAGCCGCTGTACATATCCATACCGGAGTAGGGCCACAGCAGATTACCCTGCTCATCATAGTAGCCTTCGCCATTTTCCTGCTTGAAGGCAGCCAGAGCTTCGGGGTTCGCGGTCAGATCCAGCGTGATGTAGGTCATCAGGGGCGTAAAAGCAGCCTCGGAGACCTTCGCAGTGACTTCGGGGGTGACGGTCTCAACATTGGGATTCAGTGTAACCACGCGGGACAGCGTGTCACTGGCGTCAAAGGAGAAGGTCACAACACCCTTGTCAGGCAGAGTGTACTGGCCGCATGCTTTGTCGAAAATGGCCTTCCGATACTCTGCAGGCTGGCTTTCACCAATCGGCAGGGCGATTACAACCTTGCCGGACAGTTCCACATCAATGTTATCCAGCCGCCAGTATTCGGTATGGATGATCTCGCCGGGGTTCTCGCTGCCACGGTCATTACTGCCGGAGTCACCGGCCATTTCCATCGGCTGACCGTTGATCCAGAATGCGTCTACCCACCAGCCAAGGTTGTACTGCTCGAACAGAGCCATGTCATCTTCAGTCAGCATACGCTCGCCGTGCTTGCTTACCGTGCCCAACGGCTCATCAATGCCGGGGAAGCGGTAGCTGTACTGCAGGAACAGCGTCCTGCCGTCATACCCGGCTTCCTCAATCGTGATCTCCACGCCATTGACAGTTTCCTGATGCAGGTCGCCCTGCATCACGCTGTCTGCAGTGGGCGGCTGCATGCCGAGCATTTCACTGAGCGAACCGAAGATGCCCCACTGCGTCGCAGCAACGGCCACCGTACCCAGAGCAAGAACAGCAATGAGCGCAAAGATCAGCGCACGGCTGCTGAAGCGTCCGCCCATATACAGGGCGCGTTTCGTAGATTCTTTCATATTGACCTCCTGAGCGACTTTCTCCTGCAGGAAGGTTTCCACACGCTGGTGGAACACTTCCGGCACGTCAGGGGTCAGATCACAAAGTTCGCGGCGAAAGGTTTCCTGTTTCATTCTTCTTCCTCCCATTCCACGAGGAGTGTCTGCTTGAGACGTTTCCGTGCGCTTCTCATGCGCGTTTTCACGGTGCTCAGAGGAATACCCAAACTGTCAGAAATCTTCTGGATTGTCCACCCATCCACATAGTGCAGAACCATCACGATCCGCCATTCAGGTTTGAGTTCACCAATGGCTTCCATGACCGGCGGCTGTGGTGGTGGCATCTCAACAGTTGCCGTATTTTCTTCCAGCGGATAGAAGCTCTTCCTTCTGCGTTTGCGCAGTACATCCTTGCACTGGTTTGCGAGTATCCTCATGGTCCAGGGCTTGAACTGCTCTGGACGCGAAAGGGTATTTCGCTTTTCCCAGGCTTTTGCAAGTGTATCCTGTACTGCATCAGCGGCATCCTCGACACTTCCGAGGTATGACATGCTAACACGGTACATCAGCTTCTCAATTCGCCTGACCTCCGCTTGAAACGTCAAAGCATCCACAATATCTGTCCCCTTTGGTTGAGTGTCTGTCAGCAGGCCTGCATGGCAGTTTGAACTTGCCATCTGAGTGGCTGTTCACTTATCTAACGTTTGAAAGGCTCAAATGGTTTTAGTAACCTGCATATATTTTCTGCAATATCGTTTTCTTTGTCAATGCTGACAAGATAAATAATCAGGTGTACAATCATTTTTGAAGATTTTTCTGAATTATCGACATGAGAGCTATCTTGTCTCGTCTACATAATCGAAGGAGGTGAGCAACGAATGGAAGTTGTCAAGGATTCGGGCAACGACCGTGACCAGGTGCTGGTTCAGATGGTGAACCAATATCAGGGATTGCTGCTCCGCATGCACAGTTTGGCGCACATGTATGGCTGATCAATACGGATCAGTATTATGTGCTGGTGAGCCCTTCTGGCGATGTGATCTTTGCTGGTAACCATGATGTGATTAAGTGATCAAATGATTGGAGCGCTTGCCTTTCGGGGCAGGCGCTCTTTTCATTTTCAGCTTTTCCTGATATTATTCTCTAAAAAGGTAGACAAAACGGAAAACAATGCGTCTAACTTAGTGAAAGGAGGTGAGCAGCAATGGAGTTGGTGAAGGGCCCGACTTACTCCCATGAAGAA
>CALGBY010000046.1 GCA_937886445.1 uncultured Clostridia bacterium
TAACAAAAATGTAATATTTGCAATTAATGCGTAATATTTAAATGAGATGACCCTGCGGTAGTAATATGTAGTATATCGACACATTCATTTTGCAGTATTAAGGAAAAGCCACCTCTGGTGAAGTGGCTTTAAAGCGATGTGCATGATGTGCTTTCGAGTAAACCGGAAAACCCAGATATATTTCTTTTTTTCAACAAAGAGCAGTTTCCTGCTTGACATTCCAATCAGCAGAAAACGATTTCCATCATGATGTTCCATTCAGCGGCATCCCTGGCGTTGTTCATAAGACCGACCCAGCGCATGGTGTCATCTGCTTTCAGGGCTTCTGTGATGTTCCAGGTACGCTTGTAGCCTTCAATCAGCGTGTCGAATCTCTCATTGGCCTGCGTGTCAATCTCCCGAAGGTGATCCATCAGTTTGCCCGACAGGAGAAGTCTGGAGAACAGGCCGGGACGATCATCCTCAAGATATTTCTTCCGCATGATGCCCCATTTGCCAATCGGATCCAAATTTTCCTGCTCTGGATCAAAGAGAATCGGGAAGTAATAATCTCCATGAAGTTCGCACCGCAGACCGCTATGCTCGTCAATAATGAAGGCCGGGAGCCGGTCAATTTTCTCATTTGCGGCAATCAGGCGAACACTATGCAGGTCCAGTTCCTCATAAAGCTGAGCATAAGCCTTCATATTCCTCGTCAGTCGCGCCATATCACGGACAATGAGGACCTTGACCTTGTCGTTCCGAATGTCTTCCATCATCTGCTGATAGGCAGGTCTGTTCATGTTGGCACCGGAGAAACCGTCATCGGAATAGTGCCGCAGATTCTTGAAGTTATGCCTTCTTGCGAAGTTGGTCAGATTGTTGCGCTGCCGTCGGATGCTTTCCGGATCCAGAGTGGCGGAACGTTCATACAGTGCTGTGATTTCCCTCAAATTGTTCTTATACATTTGCGTATGCTCCCTTCTGTTCTTGTCTTCTCATTCTTCGGTATGCGGTGCGAGTAATCTGACGAAAGAATGGTAATTCGTCCATCCGTCCAGAGAATGCTCACTTGTAGGAGCGCCGCTGACTAGGAACGAAGCATTCTTATCACCGGAAGTAAGAGTGACCTTTGAGAACAGGATTACCATGAGTTTTCCTCCTTTGACGGTTGCTTTCAAGCGGATTGCTTATCAATGAACAGGTACCGTCAATAGTATATTCGCGCATAGAACATTGAAAAATGATGTTTGTGCAGGAGACACTATTTATGGTATAATGAAAAAGATGAGGTAGGGAAGGTTGTCCATAGCCGTTACAGCGGAGCACAGCATAATCTGGCATTAATCATGAATGCTTTAGTTTTGTAAAATAGAAGGGGATTATATGTATGGATTTGAATCAAAAATAGAATTTTGTATACAATATAGTGTGATTTCCGCACTATGCGTTTTTTCACTGATTTATTTCATCATTGTGACAAACCATTCGGGCGAGCATTCTTCGGAATTGCGATTTTATAAGCTTTCCATGGGCTTTGCCGCGCTCTGCTCACTGACCGACATCCTGTACGCGCTGCGCGAAACCGAAATACTCATGATGGGAGATGCAGTCAATTACGGTGCGGAGATTCTGTATTCACTCGGCAGCATCTGCGGCGCGTACTGCTGGTTTATGTATTCGGAAAAGAAACAGCGGAAAAAGATCGCGGAATCTCCCATGATGAGCAGACTGTGTGCTGTACCTTTTATTATCATGTGTCTGTTTACCGTAACCACACCTTTGCACGGGCTGTGCTTTTCCATCTCCGGAACTCAGTATGTACGCGGTGTGCTGAATGTGCCTTTTACTGCCGTTTGTGTGGCGTTGATCATGGCAACCGGCATCGATGCTCTCATTTGTTCCTTCCGCAAGGAATATCATACCAGTGCCGTTCTTTTGCGTATGCTTTTTCTTTATGCTGTGATCATCGCAGTGGTACAGGTTCTGCAAGTCCTTTTGGGGCCTATCCTACCATTCCGCAGTCTTTTCGCAACGGTAGTTTTCATGCTTATCACATTCCGCGGGATCTGTGAAACCATTACAATCGATGCGCTTTCTCATATCAACAACCGTTTTTCCTTGAACCGTGCGCTGGACCTTAGAATTTCCGGAAAGGAAAATTTTTGGCTTTTGATAATCGATATCGATGATTTTAAGCAGATCAACGATTCATACGGCCACATCCGAGGCGACGAGGCTATTACCTATACCGCCTCGGCAATCGTTCAGGTCATCCCGCGTAATTTCTTCGCTGCACGCTACGGCGGGGACGAATTTGCCATTATAGCGATGGTAGACGATGAAGCCGTTGTCCGTTCATTAGAAGGCATGATCCAGAATGCCATTCAGGATATCACCAAAGAGAAAGGCTGCCCGTTCAACATCAGCATTACTGTTGGATACGCAAGAAGGGATGAAACCATCACCAATATTCCCGACATGATTGAAGCGGCAGATCGCGTGCTCTACGAAAAAAAGAAGAACAAAAAACTGAAAAGATGTTGATGATAGGTACTTTGTTCGGGATAGGCCCCCAGCACCCGGAAACGGGAATATTCGTCGATGGCTGTGTACTGAAACAATCGCAGGGATTTATCGGCAATACAACGACGCGGGACAACTTTCACATCTATCTGGATTCTCTCTCCGGGATGCGTCATCTGTTCGTAGGGCTTTGGTTTATACTTCGTTTTCTTTGTCTCTTTCATCAGGCCCTCGCGTTTGAGTACACGGTACAGGGATTCGATCCTTCTCGTATAGCCGCGTTCCCGCAGGCGGCACCAAAGTTCAACCATGCCGAGAGCAGGATTTCGCCTTTTCATATCGCGAATCAATTTCAGCTCTTCCGGCGTATGTTCATTGGGGTGTTTGTGGGGCCGCCTGGATTGGCAACATAGAGATTTTTCTGTGCCGTCCCATCTCTTTAGCCAGAAGTATATGAATGAACGCACCCGGTTGTACTTTCTGCTGGCCTTTCCCACTCCGTATTTCTTCGCGTACTGTAATAATGATTGCTTATATCTCGTTTCTTGTGTTATAGTATCCATGCAAAGTGAGTGTTCCTTTCTTAGTTTGATATTGCAACTTAACTATAACGGATTTACACTTGCTTTGCATTCTTTTTTTATCCGCATTGTACAATATGTATTGTAATCCTACAACGCGTATTACAAATAAACATCCGTATTTCTTGAAAAACAGGAGCAGAATATAATTATCTATAGGATCAGTAATCAGAGTCAATCCGGAGGAGGAAAACATGAAAAAAGTACTTTGCATTCTTTTAACACTGCTGATGTTCTGTGTCTATGGTGCAGCAGAAGAACAGAATATATCCATTGACTATCACGGCGAACAATGCGCTGTTGTTTTTCTACCGGACCTTACCGTGCAAAACGGAGAATGGGTGCTTGAACGGGATGGCGGAGATATCATCCAAGCCCGGATGGAGACTGTACCAGTCGGTAATCCTGCCGATCCGGACGATAAAAGATGCGTTTACAGATTGCAAATGGACGGTATAACTCCCGGCTTCTGTTATGTGACAGCAAATTTGATGAATGGCGAAGAACGAAGCTGGCAGTATAACTTTATGGTCGAGGTGGATGACGGGTTGAATGTGTTGATCCGGTATGCCGACTTGTTTCCCTGGCAGGGGGATATATCCCGGGTAAATGTGAATTACGGAATATCGAAACGCTTTACGGAAAAACAGATGGCTGCTGCTGTTGATGTTATACTGAGAAAATTTAAGGAATTCAGCGGATGTGTGCTATACAGTATCTCATATGGATCTGATGATCTTTCAGATGAATACTTTACGGAGTATTCAGTCCGTTACGGATTGAAGGATCATCTGGGCAGGGATTATGTAGACGGAATCTGTTTCCGTTCAAGCTTTCGTACCGGAATGGCAGATGACGGTTTGACCGGATTTGAGAGCAACCAGATAGAAAGCGGCTATGAATGGATACTGCTTCTTACGGAAGACGGAGAATGGGAGTATGTGACCTCGGGATACTGATTTTTAGGGAGATGACTGATATGAGTGAATGGTCCGCTGTAACAAAAGCAGATGAGATCATGATTCATGATAAGGTTTGCGAAAGCTGAAATTTCGATTATGCATCTAAAGAACTGATCCTTCAATTCGCCCCCGGTGGCGGATGGGATAATAATATGCTATACCTGAAATGTATTAATGTATACGCTACAGAGATGATTACATGCGATTTCTGGTCGCCATCACTCCGGGTATATCTACGCTTGTAATAAGTATTCTCAAAGCAGATGGAGCCTGTCATTTCCGTCTATGCAGAAGTACGGGAAACAGTACTGCAAACACCGAACCGGAACAGTATCCTATTCTCGAAAACACACGTATTCAAAAATACATATTAAGGTATGCACCGTGAGCCAAAGCAATCCCGAAACTGTTCTCTGCAACGCTCAGGCAGCTTCGGAATTGAAAAAGCACCTTGCACAAATGAGCAAGGTGCCATATGAAAACCTTTGGATATTTCTCGTGTCTGCTTGACAAGGGCAGTTCTGTCTCCCCCGCGCCGGACATTTATGTTTTCTATCCGCGCCCTTTGACCGGGACGCGTGTTTCTGAGGATCTATTGCCTTTATCAGAACAGTCCCGTGATCCTTCCGTCATCATCCACATCGATCTTTTCCGCCGCGGGCACCCTGGGCAGGCCGGGCATCGTCATGATATCCCCGGTCAGCACCACGATGAAGCCCGCACCGGCGGAGACCTTCACATTCCGTACCGTTACGGTGAAGTGCTCGGGCGCGCCGAGCTTCGCGGGATCATCCGAGAAGGAATACTGGGTCTTGGCGATGCAGACGGGCAGCTTGTCAAAGCCGAGCGCGGTAAGCCGTTCGATCTGCTTTTTGGCCGCGGGCAGAACGCTGATGCCGTCTCCGCCGTATACCTTTGTCACCACCGCGGCGATCTTGTTTTCAATGGTATCCTCCGCGTCGTAGGAAAAGGTGAAATCACCCTTTTCCTCCTCGCAAAGGCGCACCACCTCGCGGGCAAGCTCCTCGCCGCCCTTTCCGCCGTCCGCCCACACGGTGGACAGCTTCGTATTGACGCCCAGCTCCCTGCACTTTTCAATGATGAATTCGATCTCCCTGTCGGTATCCGTGGGGAAGCGGTTCACCGCCACCACGCAGGGAAGGCGATACACATTTTTGATATTGCCAACATGGCGCAGAAGGTTGGGAATGCCCTTTTCCAACGCGTCAAGATCTTCCTTATCAAGCTGTTTTTTGTCAAGGCCGCCGTGCATCTTGAGCGCCCGTACCGTTGCCACGATCACCACGGCATCCGGGGTAAGCCCCGCCATGCGGCACTTGATATCCAGGAATTTTTCCGCGCCCAGGTCCGCGCCGAAGCCGGCCTCGGTAACGGTATAATCTCCCATCTTGAGCGCCATGCGGGTCGCCATCACGCTGTTGCAGCCATGGGCGATGTTGGCAAAGGGGCCGCCGTGTACAAAGGCGGGAGTGCCCTCCAGCGTCTGCACAAGGTTGGGCTTCAGGGCGTCCTTAAGGAGGGCCGCCATCGCGCCCACCGCCTTGAGATCGCCCGCGGTAACGGGCTTGTCATCATAGGTATAGCCCACAATGATGCGGCTGAGGCGCTGCTTGAGGTCGCTTATGGAGGAGGAAAGGCAGAACACGGCCATGATCTCGCTGGCAACGGTGATGTCAAAGCCATCCTCGCGCGGAACGCCGTTCGCCTTGCCACCCATGCCGTCCACGATAAAGCGAAGCTGGCGGTCGTTCATATCCACACAGCGCTTCCATGTGATCCTTCTCGGGTCGATATTCAGGGCGTTTCCCTGCTGGATGTGGTTGTCCAGCATGGCGGCAAGCAGGTTATTGGCCGCGCCGATCGCATGGAAATCTCCCGTAAAATGAAGGTTGATATCCTCCATCGGCACCACCTGGGCATAGCCGCCGCCGGCGGCTCCGCCCTTCACGCCGAATACGGGGCCGAGAGAGGGCTCGCGAAGAGCCACCGTAACATCCTTCCCCAGCCGCGCGAGGCCGTCCGCCAGGCCGATGGTGGTGGTGGTTTTTCCCTCGCCCGCGGGGGTGGGGGTAATGGCCGTCACAAGGATCAGCTTTCCGTCGGAACGGTCGCTTTCCTTAATCAATGCGGGATCGATCTTTGCCTTATACTTGCCGTAAAATTCCACATATTTTTCATCAACATGCGCTTTTTCGGCGATCTTCGCAATGTGTTTCATTTCGCACTTCTGGGCGATCTCGATATCGGTCAGATAAGACATACGCATCTCCTCCTGCTGTTCATCAGCCTTTGAAATACTTTACCGCCGCTTCAAACATACGAATATCATAATTCCCGGGAACATTTTTGTAAAGCCCCTTCCCGATCCTCTCGCTGTGGCCCATCTTGCCGAACACGCGGCCGTCGGGAGAGGTGATCCCCTCCACCGCCCACATGGAGCCGTTCGGGTTATAGCGGATGTCCTCCGTCGCGTTTCCGTCAAGATCCACATACTGTGTCGCGATCTGTCCGTTCTCCCTGAGCTTTCTGATCAGCTCCTCCTCAGCAAGGAACCTTCCCTCGCCGTGAGAGATGGGCACATTCACGATATCGCCCACATTCATGAGGCTGAGGAAGGGCGATTTGACCGAGCATACCCTCGTTCTCACGATGCGCGACTGATGGCGGCCGATGGTGTTGAAGGTGAGCGTGGGGCAATGCTCATCGGTATCCATGATCCTCCCGTAGGGTACGAGACCCAGCTTGATCAGCGCCTGGAAGCCGTTGCAGATGCCGCAGATCAGGCCGCCGCGGCGGTCCAGCAGATCCGCGACCCCCTCCCGGATCTGCGCGTTGCGGAAAAACGCGGTGATGAATTTTCCGCTTCCGTCCGGCTCGTCGCCTCCGGAAAAGCCGCCCGGGATAAAGATCATCTGCGATCCCTTCAGCCTTTCGGCAAAGCCTTCCACGCTGCGGATGATGCCTTCGCTGCTCAGGTTGTTGATCACCATGATCTCCGCCTGCGCGCCGGCGTCATTCACCGCCTTCGCGCTGTCATACTCGCAGTTGGTGCCGGGGAACACCGGGATCAGCACGCGCGGCTTCGCGGTGCTCACCGCGGGCGCGGATACCGTGCATTTCCCGCTGTAACTCACATTCTGCACCTTCGCGTCAGTGTTTCCGGCACGGCTCGGATACACGCTTTCAAGCCGGTCTTCATAAACGGTCAGCAGCTCGTTCAGCTTAAGCCCCGCGCCGCCGTATACGATATCGCCGTTTCCGGTCACCCGGCCCACAAGCACGGCGTCTTCGATCTCCCCGTCTGTTTCCGCAAGGAAGCAGCCGTAGTGATAGCCGAAGATAAACTGCAGGGAAAGCGCGCTGTCAAATTCAAAGCCCAGCATATTGCCGATGCCCATCTTCAGCACCGCTTCCGCGATACCGCCGATGCCCGGCGTATAGCACGCTTTGATCCTTCCGGCGCGGTTCAGACTGCTGATCCGCTCATACACGGAAAGCAGCGACGCCGTTTCGGGAAGGCCGGAGGCGTCCGTTTCGGGAGCGATCAGATACACCCTGTCCCCGGCAGATTTGAATTCCGGAGAAACGATCTCCTTTTCCTTCGCGCAGGTCACGGCAAAGGAGACCAGTGTGGGAGGCACATCCAGCTTTTCAAAGGATCCGCTCATGGAATCCTTGCCGCCGATGGCGCCGATCCCCAGCTCCAGCTGTGCCCTGAAGGCGCCCAGCAGCGCCGCGAGGGGCTTGCCCCAGCGGGCGGCCTCTCTGTACGGCTTTTCAAAATATTCCTGGAAGGTAAGATAGACATCCCTGAAGGACGCGCCTGAGGCGATCAGCCTGCTTACGGATTCCACCACGGCAAGATAGGCGCCGTGATAAGGGCTTTTCTCCGCGATGAAGGGATTGTAGCCCCAGGCCATGAGCGAGCAGTCGTCCGTATACCCGTTTTCAATGGAGATCTTCTGCACCATCGCCTGTACCGGCGTCAGCTGATACTTACCGCCGAAGGGCATCATCACCGTTCCGGCGCCGATCGTGGAATCAAATCTTTCGGAAAGACCGCGCTTTGAGCAGGTGTTGAGATCACCGGCAACGGAAAGCATATTTTCTTCAAAGCCGCCGGTCACATTTTTCGCGATATCCTCTATCGCGGCGGGAGCGGCGGAGGTGTGCTTTTCGGCGCCGTTGGAATTCAGAAAATCACGGCTGATATCCACGATCTTTTTGCCGTTCCAGGTCATCACGAGCCGCTTTTCCTCCTGCACCACGGCGACCGGGCAGGCCTGCAGGTTTTCACTGTCGGCGATGCGGATGAATTCTTCCGCATTTTCTTTTTCCACAACGACCGCCATGCGCTCCTGGGATTCGGAGATCGCAAGCTCCGTTCCGTCAAGGCCCTCATATTTTTTCGGCACCTTATCCAGATCGATCACAAGGCCGTCGGCCAGTTCTCCGATGGCCACGGAAACGCCGCCCGCGCCGAAATCGTTGCAGCGCTTGATCATGCGGCAGGCCTTCGGATCGCGAAGGAGACGCTGCAGCTTTCTTTCCTCCGGCGCGTTGCCCTTCTGCACCTCCGCCCCGCAGGTCTCCACGGAATGCGCGTTGTGCGCCTTGGAGCTGCCGGTAGCGCCGCCGATGCCGTCACGGCCCGTGTTTCCGCCCAGCAGTATCACGATATCGCCCGGATCCGGCACCTCGCGGCGCACATTTGCCGCGGGAGCCGCGGCGATGACCGCGCCGATCTCCATGCGCTTGGCGGCATATCCGGGATGATAGAGCTCATCCACGATGCCGGTCGCAAGGCCGATCTGGTTTCCGTAGGAGGAATAACCGGCCGCGGCAGTGGTGACCAGCTTGCGCTGGGGCAGCTTGCCGGGGATGGTCTCGCTTACAGGCACGGTGGGATCGGCCGCGCCGGTGACACGCATGGCCCCGTACACATAGCTCCTTCCGGAAAGCGGATCGCGGATCGCGCCGCCGATGCAGGTGGCCGCGCCGCCGAAGGGCTCGATCTCCGTGGGATGATTATGGGTCTCATTTTTGAAGAGAAGCAGCCAGGGCTCCTTCCGCCCGTCATTCTCTACCTCGATCTTCACCGTGCAGGCGTTGATCTCTTCGGATTCGTCCAGCTTATCCAGCTTTCCCTCCGCCTTCAGCGCCTTGACGGCGATCGTCGCCAGATCCATCAGACATACCGGTTTTCCGGGACGGAACCTGTTATGGGTATCCATATACAGCTTCCACGCGTCCTCAAGCACCCTGTCCTCAAAGTGCACGCTGTCGATCACCGTGAGGAAGGTGGTATGCCGGCAGTGATCGGACCAGTAGGTATCGATCATGCGGATCTCGGTCACGGTGGGATCGCGGTGCTCTGTTCTGAAATAGTCCCTGCAGAAGGTGATATCATCGATATCCATGGCAAAGCCCATGCGCTCCATCAGCTCCGTCAGGCCGTTTCTGTCAAGGGCGCAGAAGCCGGTCATGGTCTCCACCTGCGTGGGGACGGCATAATCCGCCTTCAGGGTGGCGGGCTTCTCCATCGAGGCCTCGCGCGCCTCAACGGGATTGATGACATGCGTTTTGATCTGTCTGAGCTCGTCTTCGCTGAGCGCGCCTTTCAGCACATACACCTTCGCGGAATGGATCACGGGGCGCTCGCCCTGAGACAGGATCTGGATGCACTGGGCGGCGCTGTCCGCGCGCTGGTCAAACTGACCGGGAAGGTATTCCACGGCAAATACGGTGTCATTTCCGAAATCGGGCGTTTCAGTCGCGATATCCAGCTGAGGCTCCGAAAAAACCGTATCGATCGCGTACCGGAACAGTTCCTCCGTGATATTTTCGGCGTCATAGCGGTTGATGATGCGCACATCCCTCAGCGCCGTGATGCCGAGGATCTGATTCACCTCATTGAGAAGCTTCCGTGCTTCCAGCGCCTGATCCTTCTTTTTTTCCACATAAACGCGATAAACCATGTTACTCCTCCGCCCTTAGCGCTCTCTGACCGATATCCTTACGATAGAACGCATTATCAAAGCTGATTTTTTGAACCTTCGCGTACGAGGCCTCAAGCGCCTGCCTGAGCGTATCCCCCACTGAGGTCACGCCCAGCACGCGCCCGCCGTTCGTTACCAGCCTGCCGTCCTTCAGCGCGGTACCGGCAGCATAGACGCTGCCGAGAACATCCTCCGGGATCGTGATCTCAAAGCCTTTTTCATAGTGTTCCGGATAGCCGGCGGAGGCCATGATCACGCACGCGGCGTTTTTATTGCTGAAGCGCACCTCGCACCCGGCAAGCCGCTCCTCCGTTACGGCAAGCATGATCTCAAGAAGATCGCTCTCAAGGAGGGGCAGCACCACCTGCGTTTCGGGGTCGCCGAAGCGGCAGTTATACTCGATCACCTTCGGCCCCTTCGCGGTGAGCATCAGCCCGAAGTAAAGGCAGCCCCTGAAGGTGCGTCCCTCCCGGTTCATTGCGTTCATCGTCGGGATGAAGATCTCCCGCATGCACTTTTCCGCGATCTCCGGCGTGTAATACGGGTTAGGCGCCACAGTGCCCATACCGCCGGTGTTCAGTCCTGTATCGTTATCCCCGGCGCGCTTATGATCCATGGAGGAAACCATGGGCACCACCGTTTTTCCGTCCGTAAAGACCAGTACGGAAACCTCCGGCCCCGAAAGGAATTCCTCTATCACGATGCTTTCGCCGCTTTTGCCGAACCGCTTATCCTGCATCATGGAGCGGACGGCTTCCTTCGCTTCCTCACGGGTATTCGCGATGATGACCCCTTTGCCGAGCGCCAGCCCGTCCGCCTTGATCACCGCGGGCATGTCCATCCGGTCAAGATGCCGAAGCGCGCTCTCCATATCGCTGAAGGTACTGTAATCCGCCGTGGGGATGCCGTACTTTTTCATCAGATTTTTGGAAAAGATCTTGCTTCCTTCAATGATGGCGGCCTTCGCTTCAGGCCCGAAGCACGGTATGCCCTTTTCCTCAAGGCGGTCCACACAGCCCAGCACCAGCGGATCATCCGGCGTGACCACCGCGTAATCGATCGCGTTTTTCACGGCAAAATCCACGATCGCGTCCAGATCGACCGCCGGGATATCCACGCAGACAGCGTCCGCCGCGATACCTCCGTTTCCGGGCAGGGCGTAGATCGTATCGACACGGGGGTTTTCCTTCAGTTTACGGATAACGGCATGCTCTCTTCCGCCGCTTCCGATGACCATCAGCTTCATAAGCGCGCACCTTTCTTTCAGGATCTGTCAATGATGGAAAAGACGCATTTTGGTAAAGGACATGACCAGGCCGTACTTGTTGCAGCAGTCGATCACAGCGTCATCGCGGATCGATCCGCCGGGCTCGGCGATGTATTTCACGCCGCTCTTCACGGCCCGCTCGATATTGTCGCTGAAGGGGAAGAACGCGTCGCTTCCGAGCGCGACATTTTTGACCGTGTCCAGATACGCGCGCTGCTCTTCTTTGGTGAAAGGGGCGGGCTGAGAGGTGAAGTACTTCTGCCAGATGCCGTCGGCGCATACATCCTCTTCATTCTGGTTGATGTATCCGTCGATCACATTATCGCGGTCCGGGCGTCCGAGGTCGCTGCGGAGGGGCAGATCCAGCACCTGATCCGCCTGACGCAGGAACCAGGTATCCGCCTTGGTACCGGCAAGGCGGGTGCAGTGGATGCGGCTCTGCTGGCCGGCTCCCACACCGATCGCCTGCCCGTCCACGGCATAGCATACGGAATTGGACTGGGTATATTTCAGTGTGATCAGGGCAACGATCAGGTCCCGTACAGCCGCCTCGGGCAGATCCTTGTTTTCGGTCACAATATCCGAAAGCAGAGCCCGGTTGATCTCAAAGTTGTTCCTTCCCTGCTCAAAGGTGATGCCGAACACCTGCTTGTGCTCCTGCGCGGCGGGAACATAATCGGGATCGATGCGCACGATATTGTAATTGCCCTTGCGCTTCGTCTTCAGGATCTCGAGCGCCTCCGGCTCATAGCCCGGAGCGATGATGCCGTCGGATACCTCGCGCTTGAGCATACGGGCGGTGGTCACATCGCACACATCGGACAGCGCCACCCAGTCTCCGAAGGAGCACATACGGTCGGTACCGCGGGCACGGGCATAGGCACAGGCAAGAGGAGAATCGTCAAGCCCCTCGATATCATCCACAAAGCAGGCCTTCTTCAGCTTTTCCGAAAGCTTGATGCCCACGGCGGCCGAGGTGGGGCTGACATGCTTGAAGGAGGTCACGGCGGGCAGTCCGAGGGCGGCCTTCAGCTCCTTCACCAGCTGCCAGGAGTTGAAAGCATCCAGAAAGTTGATATATCCGGGGCGGCCGGACAGAATCTCGATGGGCAGATCGCTGCCGTCGTGCATATAGATCTTCGCGGGCTTCTGATTGGGGTTGCAGCCGTACTTCAGTTCAAATTCCTTCATTGCTTTTTCCTCCCTGCTTTGTCTTACGCCTCAGCGGACATTTTTGTTGATCAGGTAGTTTTCGGTTTCGCCGTTCTCAAGATCCACAGCCCTCACATACAGGCTGATCTTATTCTGCTCATTGAGCGCTCCCCACACCTCATCCGTGAAGGCCTTCACATCATCGGGGATATCGATCCTCTCCGGCTCGCCCTGGAAGGTGGGGATCGGGCTGCCGTCGGTCACATAGGTGTGGATGAAATGGCCGAGGCCCGCTTTGGACGGATAGGCGAATTCGTACCGGGCACAGTCGCTCCCCTCGGCGTCGATGCTCTTCAGGATGCTCATGCGGTAGCTGAAATCCTTCTCCGCGAAGGTCAGGAGCGCGCTGATGCGGGGAGTGAAATTGGGCGCGTCGGGCTCAAAGCAGCGTGCTTCAAGCGCGCCGGAAAAGGTAAGGCCGCTGTTCAGCCCGTTCCAAATGGTATCGGTCTGATCGCCGTTGGTCACGATCAGCTGATCATCCTTTTGGCGGATCGCCGCGTAGATGATCAGGCTGGGATCCTGCACCCTGGAAGCGTCAAAGGGCTCGGTGAACACCTCGCCGTTTTTTTCGGTAAAGATACGGTTGCGGCTGTTTTCGCTGCGGCCCATGATGAAATACGCGGCAACGGCCTTTTTGCCGTTCGCGGTCTTTCCAACGATGATGCCGCGGCCCACATAGGGGTTGTCACGGATCAGTTCTGCGATATCCCATTTCCTGTAGATCTCCATTTTTTCTCCCTCCGTTACGCTTTTTTCCATTTTTTCCGGCTTATTTAGGGTGTGTCTCTAAAATGAGGAATGTGCAGTTTCAAGCAGATTTTCCGTC
>CALGBY010000047.1 GCA_937886445.1 uncultured Clostridia bacterium
ATGACACGCTGATTGTCCACAAGGACACCGGGGAAACCGTACCTGCCGGACTGGTCGAAATCGTAGAGCGCGAACCTGAATTTGTGGTGGAGGTGTGACATGGGACTTCCCGTTTTGATTATTGGTGAATCTGGGTCTGGGAAAAGCACTAGCATGCGGAATTTTCAGCCCGGAGAGCTTGGCATCATCAATGTGTCGCGCAAGCCGCTGCCGTTCCGTACATCGCTGAAATGCGTTAATACGGATAATTACATGCAGATCGACGACACGATCACAAAGGCAAAAGCGAAGAGCCTTGTGATAGACGATGCGCAATACCTGATGGCAAACGAATTCATGCGCAATGCGAAGGTCAATGGCTATCAGAAATTCACGGACATTGCGCTGAACTTCTGGACGCTGGTTCAAACCGTAGTGAACGATTTGCCCGATCAGAAAATTGTATATTTCATGGCGCACACTGAACGCGATGCAAGCGGAAACGAAAAAATGAAAACCATCGGCAAAATGCTTGATGAGAAAATTACGATAGAAGGTTTGTTTACCATCGTCATGAAAACCGTGGTTCAGGACGGACGCTATATGTTTTCAACGCAAACGAACGGACAGGACACCGTAAAAACGCCAATGGGCATGTTTGACCAGCCGCTGATTGACAACGATTTGCGCATGGTAGATATGACAATCCGCGAATATTACGGCCTGCCAAAAAACATAAATCAGGAGGAAAACAAGGATGAAAATGCCTAACGGATACAGCGAAGTGCAGGCGCGCACCGGCGCGCGGGAACAGCTGCCTGCGGGTGGGTACGTGTGCCGGATTTGCGGCGCAATGGAAGAAACGAACAACGGGTATTGGCAATTGGTGATCGCGTTCGATGTGCACGAAGGAGACAAGGCCGGCATATTCGATCGCCGATACAAGGATGATATGCAGGCCAACAAGGATGCAAAATGGCCTGCCGCGGGTACGCACCGCGTTTTCGTGATGGACTATAACAACAGGGATCAATGCTCGCCGGAGTTCAAGGGATTAATTACATCTGTGGAAGAAAGCAATCCGGGCTTCGTTATGCAGTGGGGAGAAGGAACGGAACGAACACTGATTGGCAAGCTGATCGGAATCGTGTTCCGCGAAGAGGAATTCATGTTGCAGGACGGTTCCGGGATCGGCGTTACCACAAAGCCCATGTATGCATGCAGCGTGGAGCGTATCCGCGATGGTGTCAAAATCCCGAAGCGCAAGCTGATATCAGGCACAGGACAAGCCAGGGCAACGCAACAACCACCGGAGCCGCCTGCGTTTACGGATGAAGAATGCCCGTTCTGATTAACTATGCCGCGATTAAGGCTGCGGTGCCAATGGAGCGCGTGCTATTGGCCTACGGCATCCGCGTGGAACGCGGTAAGGCAATATGTCCATTCCACGCGGATAAGCGACCGAGCATGAAGGTATATGCGGACGGATACTACTGCTTTGCGTGCGGCAACGGCGGCGACGCGATCAAGTTCGTTGCGCGGATGGAAGGTCTGCAAAACCACGAAGCGGCGGCGCGCGTGGCGGAGATTGGCGGCCTTGCCTTGGCAGAATCTGACTACAGGGGGCGCGAGCGGGCGCGCAGGATAGCGGCAGCACGGCGTGCGGCAGAACGGCGCAAAGGGCAAATGCAGGCAGAATACAGATCGCTGTGCGATGATCGCCACAAGCTGTTGCGCGAAGTGGAGTTCGGCATACCGCTGTCGGAGGAATGGTGCGCGGCGGTGCGCAGGCTTGAAAGGGTTGAGGTGGAGCTGGATGGATTATTTGAATGGATCGCCGCAAGTGACTAACTATTTTTCGGACGAGCCGTACAAAGAGATATATGACTTGCGCGGCGATGCATTCAAGCATCGCGTAGCACTGGAACAGGCTGCGGCAGAAGCTGCGGCGCGCGGGTTCAAGACATTCAAGGCGATGTACAGGGCGTACGAAGCGCGGCAGAAAGGCCAGAGCGCCATATCATATGGTGGGAATACGTCCGAATTCGAGGGGCAGCCAATGGAGCTGGAGACCGGGCAATGGAAGGCAGACGATGCCGCAATAACGCGGAATACGTCTGTGGGCGAAGAAATAGCATGCGTGCACCCGATCATGCCCGTGAAACGGTTGATTAACGTGGACACAGGCGTTGAAAAACTGGAAATCGCATTCAGGCGCGGTGCTGCGTGGCGGCGGATAACAGTAGACAGGCAAACAATTGCCAGCGCAAACAAAATTGTATCGCTGTCGGATAGCGGTATCGCTGTCACATCCGAAACGGCAAAGGCGCTCGTGCGATACTTGCATGACGTGGAAAACATGAACTATGACGCATTGCCGGAAATGCCGTCCGTCGGGCGGCTTGGGAACATACCGGGACATGGATTTTCACCATACGTTGATGGATTGGTGTTTGACGGTGACGCGGCATTTCGGGATGTATTCCGTGCCGTATGCGCAAAGGGGGATTTTTCGGAATGGGTAAAAATCACGGCCCAGATGCGGAGCTATTCATTGGCCGCAAAAATCGTGATTGCAGCATCGTTTGCGTCCGCGCTGGTGGAACCGTTTGGCCTGCTGCCGTTCTTCATACACCTGTGGGGCACGACATCCGGCACGGGGAAGACTGTTGCGCTGATGGCCGCGGCAAGCGTGTGGGCGGATCCTGCAATGGGGCGCTATATCAAAACGTTCGACAGCACTGGCGTTGGGTACGAATTCTATGCTGGTTTCCTGAATTCGCTGCCGATGATCATTGATGAATTGCAGCTTGCGCGTGACGAACGCGGAAACACGAAATTTAATGTGTATAAACTGGCCGAGGGCGTTGGCCGTCTGCGCGGGAATCGGGCGCGCGGTATCGACCAGACGCTGACATGGCGCAACTGCATCATTACATCAGGTGAAACGCCGTTGACACAGGACAATGCGGGTGCGGGCGCGCTGAACAGGATTATTGACATCGAATGCAACGATGAAACGCAGAAGATCGTTGAAAACGGCCGCGCAGTCGCCGGGATACTGCGGCAGAATTACGGGCATGCAGGGCGTGAATTCATAAAGCGGCTTACGCCGGATGCGATCCGGGATGCAAAAACGGGATATGACGCGGTGTTTGCGGCACTGTCCGCAGATGATGCAACGGACAAACAGGCATTGTCTGCGGCGATCATCATAACGGCGGACCGGCTGATCTCAAAATGGTTCTTTCACGATCAGCCAGTCACACCGGATGACATGATCGGATTTTTGCAAACCAATGCATCTGTGGACATCAACGAACGGGCATACGCATTTATGTGTGATTGGGTTGCACAGAACGCGAACCGAATGGGCAAAGATGCGCAGCAGGATGTATACGGCCTGATCGAAGATGACAAGGCATATATCATCCGCAGCGTGTTCAACCGGGTGGTATCTGCGGAAGGATATTCGCCGAAGGGGTTCCTAGGGTGGATGAAACGCAAAGGGCTGATTGACACAAGGGGGCGCGCATTTACCGTTGGTAAACGCATTGGAAACGTGCTTGCGGAATGCGTTTGCATGCACACCAAGGTTGAAGACCTGCCGTTTTGATGTGGAACTGTGGAACATGTGGAACCAAAACATAACATGTGTGTTACGAGACACACACAGTGTACTATGTGTATTCGCTATATAGACATTCGTGAAAATTGTTCCACAGTTCCACACGCACCCAAAAACGCGCTAAACACCTAGAAAAAATGCGTGGAACATTATGTTACACAATGTACCACGTGTTCCGCACATGGAGGTAAGAATCATGAACGATATGGAGATTAAGAGCGCACTGGCGCGCAAGGGATACAAGGTGCATCCGTACAGATTGGATGCGATTGCTAAGGCAGCTAGTAAGATCGTTACGGTTCTGTGTACAAACGCAACGTTGATCGCGTACGAGGATGCGATCATGGCGTTGGATATAGCGCGCGGCATTATAGAAAAAGGGGCGATAAACGATGCAGATAACGCTTAGACCGTATCAACAGGATTGTATAGATGCAATCCCGGAGCGCGGAAGTTATCTGGTGCACATGGCAACGGGGTTGGGTAAAACGGTCGCCTTCTCTCGTATCCCGCGCAAAGGGCGCATGCTGATTCTGTCGCACCGCGAGGAACTTGTCAGGCAGCCATTGAAGTATTTCGACTGCACGACAGGAGTAGAGATGGCAGCGTCGAGCGCACCGGCGAATGCAGAGGTTGTTAGCGCGTCCGTACAGACCATTGCACGCAGACTTGGCCGATATGCGCCGGATGATTTCGATACCATTATCACGGACGAAGCGCATCACGCCGCAGCGCGAACGTACAGGACAATCTACGACCATTTCCGTCCGCGCCTACATGTTGGATTCACCGCCACGCCGAATCGCGGCGATAAAGCAAGGCTGGATAATGTATTTTCCGAAATCGTTTTCTCCCGCGATTTACGATGGGGAATCGAACAGGGGTATCTGTCGGATATCCTGTGCAGACGGGTGAACATCGGCTACAACCTGACCGGGATCCGCACGCGCAACGGAGATTACGCGCCGGGCGAGCTGGAAAAGGCGATGGACGGCACGGCAGACGCTATCGCAGAAGCGTACCGCGACTTGGCAACGGGTGCAACGCTGATTTTCGCAGTCAGCGTGAAGCATGCGAATGACATTGCGGCGAAGATTCCGGGTTCGGTTGTTGTTACGGGCGAAACGAAGGACCGTGCAGAGATCGTGCAACAGTTCACCGATGGTCAAATATCGTGCCTGATTAATTGTATGGTGTTCACGGAGGGAACAGATATTCCACGCGTTGAGACGGTAATCATAGCGCGGCCAACGCAATCCGAAGCGTTATACGCGCAAATGGTAGGCCGCGGGCTTCGGTTATATCCGGGGAAAGAACGATTAAACCTGATTGATTGCGTTGGGGTGTCCGGAAAATCATCGCTGTGTACAGCGCCGTCACTACTTGGAATCGACATGGACGCGGTGCCGGCACGCAAGGCGGAGGATGTGCAAGGTATGCTGTTCGATCTTCCGATGCTTGCAGCTGCGGCAACGGATTGCCCTGAAAGCTGGATACGCAACGTTGAGATCGTAAACCTGTGGGCAAAAGGGCAGCAGTATAACACGCACGATGTTGCATGGTTCAAAATGCCGGACGGATCGCTCGTGTTATCGCTGCCTGATCGGAAGATGGTAATTCCGCCGCAGGACGATCTTGGCCGCACGCGAACGGCATCCGGGGAAACCGTACCGATGCAAACAGCACTGGATATGGCATACCGATGGCTATGCAATAACGCATCTGATGCACGTCAGCTGTGGGACAACAACGCGATCAAGCGTTGGGGGCGTGCGCCTGCGTCCGAGAAACAGATCAACCTTGTGCGCAGGATGTGTAAGGATGACACGCTGGACTACGATAGCTTGACAAAAGGGCAAGCCAGTATGATATTAAACCGCCTGATTGGCGGAGGAAGGACAAAAAGCGCATGACGCTGGAGGACAGGGAGCAAATCGCAGTAATGGAATGGTCTATCGCAGTGCGGCAGAAGTACCCGGAATTGAAATTGCTGCATCACATTGCGAACGAGCGCAAATGCAGCCCGGCAGAGGGCGCGATGATGAAGCGCAAGGGTGTGAAACGCGGTGTCCCGGATTTATGTCTGCCGGTGCCACGGGGCGGATACCACGGGCTGTACATCGAACTGAAAGCACCGGGCGGGCGCGTGTCAGAAGATCAACGATGGTGGATCCGTGAACTTGGCGCACAGAAATATGCCGCGGTCACATGCACGGGATGGCGCGCTGCTGCGGACGTGATCGAAAAATACCTGGAATCGGAGGAATACCATGTGGATGGATGACTTACGCAGGAACATGGATCGCAAGGCGAAGGCAGACGCACTGCCGGATGAAATCAGGAAGGCGCACCGTGAGCAGTACAGGAATGTGTGCCGGGATGCGGTAAAGGCTTGCATTATCGGCATAGCGGAAACCATGACCGGAAAGCCACAAGACAAGAATGTGCAGCTATCCGAGTGCGCAGGACAGATCGTAGACGAGTTTGAACGTGGCATGCCGAACGGTGTAATTGTCAGAATCGGAGATGCGTGCGCCGCAGCACAAGACGGCGCGAATCGTGCAGGGTGTACGAATACGGACGAGGATACGCCGTTTGACGATGCTGGTGATAATGATCAATTGCAGGCGAAGTATATTGCGATCGCAAGTGCGTGCGATGCATACACGGCTGCATTTGCAAATAATTGTGAGGATTTTGCGGCGCTAGAAATGGCGCGAGTGAAGCTGAAATTGGAGGTGTAAACGTTGTTAAACGAGCTGTCTAAGGAAATCAATGATAACGCTGTAAGTCATGGATGGTGGGACGAGCCGCGCAATCTGCTTGAAATTGCCGCCTTGTGCCATTCAGAGCTGTCGGAAGCGGTAGAGGAATACCGTGCGGGAAGGCCGATGGCGTATGTCAACAAGTTCGATGGTAAAACGGTATACTATGAATCCAACATGGAATCATGGGGTGGTAGAAAGCCGGAAGGGATCGCAGTTGAAATGGCAGATTGCCTTATTCGCATTCTTGACTGGTTCGGGCATGAGGGTTTGGACGCTGATGCGATCGTCCGTGAGAAGATGGAATACAACCGCACAAGGCCGTACAAGCATGGAAAGAGGTGCTAGCGATGGCAAAAATCGAACTGTATCACGATAACTTTCAGAATTTCAAGGGGTATGCAATACCAAAGGCGCAGCTTGTGATTGCCGATATCCCGTACAACCTCGGGAAGAATGCATACGCATCAAACCCCATGTGGTACAAGGGCGGAGATAACAAAAACGGAGAAAGCGACAAGGCCGGGAAAGCGTTCTTTAACACGGACAATGATTTCAGAATCGCAGAGTACATGCATTTCTGTAATCGTCTGCTGAAGAAAGAGCCGAAGGAGGCAGGTCAAGCCCCGGCGATGATTGTATTCTGCGCGTTCGATCAGGACGCGATGCTGATTGACTATGGCAAGCAATACGGATTCAATCACAGCTACCCTATATTCTTCATCAAGGACTATTCAGCGCAAGTGCTGAAAGCCAACATGAAGATCGTTGGAGCAACGGAACATGCGATTGTGCTGTATCGTGACAAGCTGCCGAAATTCAGAAATGGCGGGCACATGGTTTTCGATTGGTTCAAGTGGCAAAGGGATGATAAGTCCATTTATCCGACCATTCATCCAACGCAAAAGCCTGTAACGGTGCTAAAACGCTTGATTGAAATCTTCACAGACCCGGGTGATGTCGTGATAGACCCATGCGCCGGGAGCGGTTCAAGCCTTGTGGCGGCATATGAATTGGGGCGAGATGCATACGGATTCGAGGTAGACAAGGGTTTCCATGCGAAAGCGCAACAGGGAATGATTGAACCCGCGAAAAAGCGCGGACAGCAGATTTCATGGGGGGTATAGCGATGCGAGACTACGCGAACACAGCAGACAAGGAAATCATAGTAGTGCTGTCCGGGTGCATCGGGTACGCGGACACGCTGAAAGGATTGGAATTCCGCAACAGCGAAAAAGCGCGGAGCAGTTTAGCGGAAATGCAGAACCACGCAAGCAAGGCGCTTGAAGCGGTCATGGACGGGCTTGACCCGGAACAGGTGCAGGGGCTGATACGGTTCGCAAACGGAATGGAATTGATGTGTGTACCGAAGTATAGCCCCGCATCGAAGAAGGACTATTACATGTGTCCTGTGGATGCGTTCGACAGGCTAATGGGAGATGTGGCAAACGCTTGCGCGTTCTGCGACAATGAAGGCAAAGAGGTAAAACGGTGTGACCGCCGCAAGGACTTGCTGGCCTGTGGCGTGATACCGTGGGGCAGCAAGGAATGCCCGTATCAGGGATGACGAGGTGATAAGCGATGGGCAAACAGGAATTCAAAAGCAGGGTCTATACAGATAGGCCTCCTTATGCGGATTTTGATGCGCCACACAAGTTCGAGGCGATAAAGAGCATCGTGGCAAAGCGCCTGATCGAACACCCTAACGCAATCTGCTCCTATTCCGGAGGGGCGGACAGCGATATCCTGATTGACGTAATTGAGAGGACGCGGGAGATTTTCTCCCTTCCTCCTGTCAAATACGCGTTTTTCAATACCGGCCTTGAGATGATGGCGACAAAGAACCATGTCCGGGACACAGCGCAGAAATACGGCGTGGAGATTGAAACATTCCGACCGAAGGTGAATATCGTCATGGCTTCCCGGAAGTACGGTATCCCGTTTGTTTCCAAGATCATGTCCGCCGGTCTGTCTGAGTGGCAGAAGAAGGGGATTCCCCTTTCCATCACGGAGGAATACGATCAGGCGGTGGATAAGACCGCAAAGCGGAAAGAGCTGAAAGAGCGGTATCCGAACTGCGAAAGCGTTATCAATTTCCTGTGCTGCTGCAATTCTTCTGGGGAACCGAGGCCGAATATTCAGCTGGTCATCAATTCTTCCAAGTACATGCGGGATTTCATAGCGGAGTGTCCGCCGGAATTCCAGATCAGCGCGAAGTGCTGTGACTACTGTAAAAAGCAGCTTGCCCACAGCGTCCAGAAGGACTACGACATGATCATAACCGGGGAACGCAGGGCAGAAGGCGGTATGCGCTCTGTTCCGAGGAAGGATAACACTTCCCTCTGCTTCGCAGAGACCAGCAGCGGACAGTACCGGCTCCGGCCACTGTACTACGTCACAGACGCAGACAAGGCGTGGTACAGGGACTACTACGGCATTCGGCATTCCGATGCCTATGAAGTATACGGCCTGACACGGACGGGCTGCTGCGGTTGCCCGATATCTTACAAGGCGGTGGAGGATCTGGAAAAGATTCGCCCCTATGAGCCGAATCTGGTGAAAGCGGCATGGAACGTATTTGGGGACAGCTACCGATATAGGGCCCAGTACAACGAATACAAAGCCAATAGGATGAGGAGCGATAAAGAAAATGGACAATGCTCATTTGTTTTTCGGGATGCATGAGGAATGCCCGTATCAGGGATGAAATGAAAGGAGAAAAAGGATATGAGGGGCAGGAACATTACAGAAACAGAACTTAACAAGGTTCAAAAGATGATTGATTCCGGGATGGCAGATGCAGATATTGCATATTGTATGGATTTTTCAGAAAAAACGATAGAACGGATTAGAACGGGTAAGCACATATTGCAGATAAGGAAAATGGTTGCTGAAACGATCAACGAAGCAACAAATGTGTCTGTTCCAGAACGGAAAATCATCGAATTGCTTAACGAACTTGTAGCGCATGGCGTGAATGAGAAAGGAGCAACAAATGGCAACAATTCATGATTACGCAAGGATGTGCAAGGCGCATAGAGAACTGTGTATAACGCGCGATTGCCCGATGTCGCTGGCGAATAATGGCTTTGATATTGTATGCGATGTATTATTGCGCAAACATCCATCCGAAGCATCCGCAATCATAGACAAATGGTGCGCGGAGCATCCGCAGAAAACGTACTTGCAGGATTTCTTGGAGAAGTTTCCGAACGCGCAAGTGAATTTTGGCAGCGCGAGTATTATTTGCGCAAGTTATGTGTATGGAGATGCTTTGACTTGTAAAGGGCGTTGCGCCGAATGCTGGAACACCGTAATGCCTGATGAAGCGGAAAAGGAGGAAGTATGAAAACCGTAACAGTAGAACAGTTCAAGAAGTTTAGACCGTGCTGGCTTGAAACGGCAGAAGGACGCGCAAAGTTGGCGCGCATAGCTGCAATCCGTGATGAATGGACAGCGCTTGATGTGTTGAATCTGCCGAACGTGTCTGCCGCCGATAAATTATGGTCTGTGCTGCGCGAGGAATTTATTGACGCGCCTATATTACACGAATTTGCGTGCCGTTGCGCGGAATATGCGTTGTCTTTTGTAGTAAACCCTGACCCGCGAAGCATAGCGGCGATTGAAGCAAAACGCAAGTGGCTGCGGGGGGAAATCACAGACAAAGAACTGAATGCCGCATGGGATGCCGCAAGGGCTGCCGCAAGGGCTGCCGCATGGGATGCCGCATGGGATGCCGCATGGGATGCCGCATGGGCTGCCGCAAGGGCTGCCGCATGGGCTGCCGCAAGGGCTGCCGCATGGGCTGCCGCATGGGAACACGAAGTTGAAATGCTGAGAGAGTTGCTGGAGGAAGGAGACAAGCAATGACACGCGAAGAATCAGCAAGGATACTTGACCCGGAAACATCGATTGAAACGTTTCACGAGTACGCAAATTACAGAAGGTCTGTTGGAAATTATAAATGGTTGGAAGCCGTAAACGAGGCTTCTAACATGGGAGCAGCCGCACTCCGCGAGCTTGACGCGCAGGAGCGCGCAAAAACACCATGCGATTTGTGCCGTTACAATCCGCCGTCAAGCAGGGACGGAAAGCCATGCACGATGTGTCCGGCAAGCCCTGTGGAGCGCTACGGGGAGGAATCAAAAACGAGCGAATGGATTAGCGTAAAAGATCGGCTGCCGGAGCCTGAGCAAGAGGTGCTGATTTGCACTGTAAAAATGTACAGGGGAAAAGCATACAAAGGCATAACAACGGCGATGTATGAGGATGGCACCATATTCACAGAGGATAGCGTTTGGAATTGGAGCGACATTGAATATCTAGGGGATTATGACGAAGAACGTGACGATTGGAAGATATCAAGCGGATGGTGGGAGGAACGCCACTATAATCCTGATGATGTGTATAACAATGTCGTAGATGATGAAGTAACACATTGGATGCCTTTGCCCGAACCACCAAAGGAGGAACACCATGCAAATTGAGCTTAAACCGTGCCCGTGCGGAAATGCCGTAGAGGTGAAATACATAGCTGGAATCGGCGAAACCCTTTTGCCGTGTATTGATAACCCTTTTGCTGGCTCAATGCCGACATACTACATAGTGTGCGACAGATGCGGCATGAGTATGATGGTGCGACTTCGTATGACAGACGTGAATCACCGTGACAAGTGCAAGCGTGATCTTATTAAGGCATGGAACAGGAGAGCGAACGATGAGTAAAGAAAAGCGGCTGATTGATGCGAACGCGCTGAAAGAGCATATAGAGGACTTGCCTACATGGTGGGCTGATGGCGGTGGCGTGTATGGCAAACCAATGAAATACCCGGAAGGCATGTTTGATTGCGAGGATATCATTGGCAGCATTGACGATGCTCCGACCGTTGACGCGGTGGAAGTCGTAAGGTGCCAGGAGTGCGAGCGCTTGTTACGTGACCTTTCAGCAAAAGAATACCACACGTGCATGAGGCGTCGCTTTCCTCAAAGAGTTAATCTCGATGATTTTTGCAGCTACGGAGAAAGGAAAGCAGATGAGTAAAGAGTACATAGAGCGTGAAGCGCTGATCGAAGAACTGAAACGGCGGGATTTTCTGCCAGTTATTGTAAAGCATGCAATTGAAGCTGTTCCAGCCGCCGATGTTGCCCCGGTGCGGTACGGGGAGTGGATTGAGCGAGCGTGGAGACCGACTTGCTCGCTATGCGGATTCAGCGGAAGTCTTATCGATGCACCGATATCGCCTTTTAAGTATTGTCCCAACTGCGGGGCGAAGATGGACGGGGGCACGCCATGAAGCATTCCCCTGATTTCAAGCCAACGTGCAAATGCGGCGCAGAGCTTAAACGGCTGTCAACGAA
>CALGBY010000048.1 GCA_937886445.1 uncultured Clostridia bacterium
GCGGTCTTTTCGGGCTCGGTCACCTCGACGGCTTCGGCGGTCTTTTCGGGCTCGGTCACCTCGACGGCTTCGGCGGTCTTTTCGGGCTCGGTCACCTCGACGGCTTCGGCGGTCTTTTCGGGCTCGGCCACCTCGATAACCTCTTCGGGCTTTTCGGTGATCAGGTTATCGGGATTGTAGTAGCCCAGACGCCAGTTCTCCACATAGCCCTGCAGATCATCGATGATCATACGGCTCCAGCCGTTGCCCATATCCTCCACATAAGCGTACTGATTGGGAACCAGATATTCGATCGGCTCGGCTCCCGCGTCCATCGCGGGCATCAGAGGCAGCGTGGCATTTCCGTAGGTGAAGGTCAGACGGATTGATTTCATATTTTCGCGGGGATCGGCTTCCGCGGCGGTTTCTTCATTATTCCCCTCATTCACGGGAAGCTCGTCACCCTCGGCGGGAAGCTTTTCCGTTTCGGTATTTTCTCCCTCCAGGGAAAGCACGGCAGCGTCCTGTTCATCGGCACCCGCGCCGACAACCGGCTTTTCGGAGATCTCTTCATTATTTTCGGCAACCGTATCATCGGGCTGCTCAACCGTCTCGGCGACCGTATCGTCGGGCTGCTCAACCGTCTCGGCAACCATACCGTCGGGCTGCTCAATAACCTCGGCAACCGTACTGTCGGGCTGCTCAATAACCTCGGCAACCGTATCGTCGGGCTGCTCAATGACCTCGGGCTCGACCTCGGCGATGACCTCGGGCTCGACCTCGGCGATGACCTCAGGCTCGACTTCGGCGATGGCCTCGGGCTCCACCTCGGCGATGACCTCAGGCTCGACTTCGGCGATGGCCTCGGGCTCGGCCTCGGCGATGACCTCATGCTCCCCTTCAGCCACGCCTTCCGTCTGCGCGAGTTCCTCATCCTCCACAGGCGTGATCATGATCGCTTCTGACACGATCGTGGATTCCTGGCTGTTCAGCAGATCATCTGCCACAGCACAGGCCGCAATGATCACAACCACCACAAGGATGATGGAAATAATGCGTCCGGTGTACTTTTTCATACTTATGCGTCCTCCTTTGGATGAAGCACCCAAGCTGTTCGGAAACCGTCTTTCCCGGTTTTCAAGCCTGCACACTCCCTGCTGTTTCGGAAAATACGGAAATGATTGTTTATAGCGAAGTACTAATCACGGTCAAGATTCACGATCACGCGGTATCGGTTGCCGCCGTTATCCCGGTTCAGCTCATATGCGTAAACAACGCTTTTCGCTCCCCGTATCGAGTCCCAGCCTGTACCGTCGTTTGCCTGCCACTGCAGGCTGTATCTGTTCTTTGTTCCGGTAACATTCGCGCACAGGTGGATGATATCGCCGGCTTTATACTGCCGTTCGTTGCCGAGCACAGATATCTGTACCTCGGCATGCTCACCGGCAGCGTGGATCCCTTCTCCTATCATCGCCGCCAGCGCGAAGGCGGTAATGCCTACCACCAGCACGATCACCGTCAGGTAAATGATCACATCCGTTATCTTCAATCTCATCGATCTCTCAACCGGCCTTCCCGTGTCTTTTTTACAGGAAAATACACCTCACCTGAGGTTACATCCTTATTATACACATCAATAGTTACTTAGACGGTTACATGAGAACATTTTTTCAAAAATTTTTCGACTTTTCAATGCAAAATTTTTGATTTATGACAATATGCTTGATGAATATATGTTCATATTCCCCTCCTATATAGTAGAATATACATAATTTTTATGATTTATGAACAATTTTCACATTTTTGCAGAATGTGGTTCACGCCATTCATATTACATTTTCCTACTTTTATTTCTCTCATGATGTAATTTTCACTCTCAGGATACGCACAACTTCACCCGGCGGACAATTTAATTTTTTCATGATCTGTTTTCGCGCCGTCCGTCCGGCTTTCCGCCATGATCCGGGTAATTTTCCCCGCGAAGCCAAATTATCGCACAAAGCTGCTGTATGTAACCCATGATCCATGATGATCATAAGCAAATATCCTTCCGGATGAACCGTTCTGTACGGGTTATTTCATTATATAATACTTTTATCCGTTTTTCAAGTATTCGTCAGAGCATAATTACATATAATCATACATATATTATGTTTGATGACATTGTATTTTTTACGTATGTGATTATTGTATGATTTTTTATCATATTTTACATCTTATGATCACTTTACCTCCGGTCACAGAAAGGCGCGCATACCGCACCGGATGATCCCTTGCTGAAGAACAGGCAGTAACATAAAGCCGCCTCGGAGAAACAGATCGCGACCGGAACAGCAAAAATAAGCGGCCCCCGCAAAAGGACCGCTCAATTTATGTCTTTTATCGCAATTTCCGGCAGTTCAAGCGTTGATCCGCACAGACCGTACTGTATTCCTGCACGGACACAAAGCAAAATGCTTCACACAGCTCTCATGTTCCGCTTTCCCTTTTAATGTTGACCCGGAATCACAGTTTCCAGCCCGCCGGCAGCCAGTCCTTCTGAGCCAGAAGCATTTCATCAAACAGCGGTTTTCCGTCTTCCATGGATACGCCGCTCATCTGCGGGTCATTCATAAAGGTGGCAAAGCCCAGTTCCCTGTCAAAATCCAGCGCGGCGCGCAGGGTATTCTCCTGGTTATATACATGGCGGGCGATCAGCGGGAGGATGTTCTGCGGTATATCCCCGGCCATGACCGGCTGGATGCGATCATACCCGAAGAGCGCATTGGTTTCCACAACGGCGCCGAGCGGCAGATTGGGGATCTGTCCGCGGTTGGGGATATTCACATTGGATACGATATCGCCGAGGCCCAGCAATGCCTTGAGAAGCAGATGCCCTTCCTCGCCGGAGGTGTTGAGATTGATCTCCTCTTTTCCGCTGATCAGATCATCGCTGTGACGCATTCTGTCCTTCAGGTCCTCAAGGCGCCACGAAACGGGCGTAAGAGAGAACTTCCAGGCTCTGGCGGTCTCAGGAGTCCAGGTATACCAGCGGGGAACGAATTCCGCCAGATGACGGTCACCGGCCGCGGCGATATATCCGTAACGCAGGAAAAGATCGAATTTCACCTTCTGGGCACTGGTAAAGTAACTGTTCATCCAGTTATCGTCTTTGCCTTCTTCATAGCCGGTCTCGCGGTATTTTTCAGCAAATCTGCGATACATGGGCATCAGATCCATGCCCTTCCAGGAAGCGCTCGTCATCCAGGTAAAGTGGTTGATACCGGTCACAGTGGTATACAGCTCATGACGGTCCACATTATCGATCCCGGCCTCCTCCTTCAGCATGGCACAGAGCAGCTTCTGTGTCCCGAACACCTCATGGCAGCATCCGAATGCCTTGATGGCAGGGAAAGCCTCATACAGGGCGCGCACGCAGAGTGTCATGGGGTTGGTGTAGTTGATCACCCACGCCTGCGGAGCATAATCTCTTATCGCGAAAGCGATCTCCTGCATCATGGGGATGGTACGCATGGCGCGCATAAAGCCGCCGGGGCCGACGGTATCGCCCACCGGCTGGTATACGCCTACCTTTTCCGGCGCGTGCACATCGCTGCGCATTTCTTCGAAGGTGGCGGGAAGAATGGAAATGACCACAAAATCCGCGCCGGTAAGCGCCTGTGCAAGCGTATCCGCAACGGTATACTTCCATACCGCCTTCACTCCGGGATGGGCCGAGATCTTGTTGCCGATGATCTCATTGCGTTCCGCGGCGCTCCTGTCGATATCGTACAGGCTCACCTCGCCCTCCATCTGGCCGTCCATCGCCAGATCCTTCATAAAGCCCCACGCCCATCCGCGGCTGCCTCCGCCGATATAGGCCACCTTCAAACCGGTCACTCTGTTGTTTTTAAAATCCTTTACCATACTCTGTGCCTCATTTCATATATTATTTGTGATATTTTTTGTGCATTTTCGCACGCGCTTTTTTGACGGGATGCATTTTGCGGGCGATACAGAGCCACACAAAACCGATGATGACGGAGATCAGCGACCAGAAATTGCCGGCGAGCAGGATCCACACAAACGGCGATGTTTCTCTCATCAGGTTCAGAACGAAGCGCAGGATGCCGTAAATGATCATATACTGCGCGTACAGTGTTCCCTTATTGTTGCCGCGCTTCATCATATAGAGCAGAAGCGCCATCAGAAGCAAGGCCGTCATGCATTCCACAATCTGGCTTGGGAAAACGATGCATACATTCTCGGCAGTGTTCTGATAGAGGACCTTTCCGCCGCAGCAGCCGTCAATACAGCAATTGACCTTCAACAGCGCCAGCATCACACATTCGCTGGGGGCGCACAGATCCAGCATTTCGGATATCTTCATTCTCAGCAGAAGGGCCACGGGGATCATGATGGGCGGTGCGAAAAACAGCGCCCCATAAAACGATCTGCCTCCGAAGTTATCAAACCCGGACTCGATCCAGAACATCACCATCGCGCCGGCCACACCTGCCCCGGTCAGGATCACCGCGCTCACGAGCCGCTTCCAAACCGGCGTTTTTGTCAGTTTACCGGCAAAAACATCACGATCATCATTGCCAGCGTTCCGCCGCCCAGGATCAGATAGAATTTCATATAAATCCTCCTCTTTATGTAGCTGCTGTCAAAAACGGAACACGATCTGCCTGTATACTGATTTTATCATAAACCGTGGCATTATACAATTAAATTATTCGTTGATATCGCAAAAAAGCAGGCACATTTTGCAAATCAACCGCATCACCGTTCGCGAATATCCCCGTTTTCATCCGTAAACAGATATTCACCCGCCCGAAGTGTGAACGCGTTTCTGTCCGAACGGATCTTTGCCTCCGCTCCGTCGCTTTCCATGCTGTACTCTTTGCTGTTCAGGCGTATCACTGCCCGGAAGGGAACGCCGCCGATATCCGAAAAACGCAGCACGCCCCGTTCATAATCGATGCCGTGCATACGGTTCAGGTATTCCAGTACGGCAAGGATCGTGGGGCCGTAACCGTCCTTTTCGGAGGCGGCTTTCCCGGTAAAGGGATCATACTGCTGGCAGAAGCGGCAGTCATTCACGGCTACGGTATCCATCAGCTTTTTGCCGAGCACAGGCACCAGGCTGTCAAAGCCGTAGTTTTCAAGCGCGCGGATCGCGCGCTGATAGGTAAGTCCCTCCGGCTGGCCGGACCAGTTGTTTTCCGAAAGGTTGGCAAAAAGAGGATCATCTGCCGCGACCGAAGGAAGCGGAACGGGGGTAAAGAACTCTTTTTCGTTTACAAGATGCTCCGCAACAAAGCGTTTCGCCATGTCAGGATCAAAGGAATGCCAGTACATACAGCGAAGGCTGTTATGGCACAGCACATCGCACACGCTTCCGTCCGCGTACCGGTCAAAACAGGCTGCCCGTTTTTCATCCCACAGACGCTTTTTCAGCGCATCCCTCGTCTGTGCTGCCAGACCGCTCCAGTATTTTTCGTCTGTTCTGTTTGCTTCAATGCCGGCGATCTCTGCCAGCGTTTCGCGGCAGGCATAGGAAAACGATGTGATATCCATGCTTTGCATGGGCACAAACCGGTTTCCGAGCGGAGGCTCATCCTCCGGCGCGTAGCAGGGAGCGTCTCCGTATCGCAGGGCATTATCCTCCCCCGTATCATAAACACAAAAGGACGAAAGCACACCGTTTCCGGAAAGATCACGCGTGCGGTGCAGCCAGCCGTCAAAACGGATAAGGCAGTCCTTCAGCCGGTCCAGATACAAACGGTCCCGTCCGCTGAGATAATAAAGGTTGAGCGCGGGCGCGGGAAAACAAAAGCCCTGCAGCTTATCGTACTGCGGGGTGATCACACCGTCCGTACAGGCAATGGAGCCCGGAAGCCGCCCGTCCTCCCGCTGATTTTCCATAAAGAGCAGGGTATTGTTCAACGCCGCCTCCGGGCAGTAAAAATACGCCATTTCCCCGCCCATCGGCTGCGTTTCCAGCCATATCTTCTGATAGCCCGCCCCTTCGACCAGCACATCCCGGCCGGCAAAGGAACGGATGTTGTTCTTCAGTTTTTTGCACGCTTCCTCATAAAGGCGCTGCAGCTTTTCATCGCGGCACTCAAAAAAGTACGAGTTATCCATATGGTCTCCTCCGGGGCATTTTCAAGAGCAGCCCTCATAGCGGCAGCGCCCGCGTTATGATGTTCAGGCACCGCCGTTATCTGAGCCGTTATTTGTTCCGTTTTCTTTTTTCTTCCAGCCCCGCTGTCAGGCGTCCGGTACCGAACACGATACCGCAGCCCGGCACCGCGAGACACAGATAGGCGATCGCGCCCTTTGTTCCGATGGGCTCCAGCTTGAACAGCGCACCGAGGATCAGCACGGCGGCAGCAAAAAGCACCGGCACCGCGGCCAGTACGACCATGCGCAGCCTGCTCAGCGGTATACTGACGCGTACCAGCACGATATAGCTCACCGTGGCTGCGCACAGGGTGGCAATGGTGGGGAATATCTCCTTTTCAAGCCCGAAGGCCCCCAGCTGCATGGAAAGGCAGGCACACAGTGCCACCGCCAGCCCGCCGGGCAAAGCGCGCAGCAATACCTTGCGAAGAAAATCGCCCTTCACACGCTCATCACAGGGCTCCAGCGCAAGGAAAAAGCTGGGCATCCCCACCGTGAAGGCGGAGACCAGCGTAAGCTGGATGGGCTCAAACGGATAGGCGCCGGGCAGAAACAGCATCAGCATGCACAGCAGAAAGGAGAAAATGGTTTTTGTCAAAAACAGCGTGGCGGTGCGTGTGATGTTGTTGATCACACGGCGGCCCTCCAGCACGATATCGGGCAAAGCGGCAAACCCGGAATCCAGCAGCGTCACCTGAGCGGCATGCCTCGCGGCGTCCGCTCCCCCGGCCATCGCCAGCGAACAATCCGCCGCCTTCATCGCGGGGATATCGTTCACGCCGTCCCCGGTCATTGCCACAGAGTGGCCACGCTTTTTCAGTTCTTCCACCAGCAGCTTCTTCTGAACGGGCGTCACACGGCCGAATACGGTATACTTTTCACAGGCAGCGGCGATCTCTTCCCTTCCCTTAAGCGTGGAAGCGTCGATCTGATCCTGTGCTCCGTCGATACCCACCGTTTCGGCAATACGGGACACAGTGCGCGGGTCGTCGCCGGAGATCACCTTCAGCACAACGCCCTGCTGTTTGAAATATGCCGCCGTTTCCCGCGCGGAGGGGCGGATCTCATCTGTCAGTATCACAAGACCCATTACCTTTTCGGGATCCGGTACACGATCTCCCTCAACAGTACCATGTGAAAGCGCCAGCACGGTTACGCGTTTTCCCTGCCTGCTCAGTTCCTCCGTCTGCGCGCGCAGGTCCGGTGTGTATTTTTCTCCGTGCAGCACAAAGGAAGGCGCGCCCATGATGAGCACCGTGCCGTCCGCGAAGGCGGCAGCGCTCATTTTTCTTTCGGAGGAAAAGGGCAGTACCGCGGCGGGGTTTTCATTTGACACCTTTACCCGTTTTTTAACGGCGCGCATCGTTCCGCCCTGTTCGTCAAATGCGCCGGCAAAACGGGCAAGCGCGTCCTCCGCCTCCTGATCAGTCGCGTCGATCCCTCTGATCTCCTCCACCGTCATATCGCCGGTAGTGAGCGTGCCCGTTTTATCCAGACACAGCACATCCACCCTGGCAAGGGATTCAATGCCGTACAGTTCCTGTACCAGCGTGTGCTTTCTGCCCAGCTTGATCACGCCCACGGCCAGAGCGACGCCGGTAAGCAGCATCAGCCCCTCCGGGATCATGCCGATCATCGCCGCGACAGAGGAAGCGACAGATCCGCTGACGGCTTTCGCGCCTCCGGCCGGGATATAATCGGCAAGCGGGATCTTTTCGATCAGAAACTTTTTGAGAAAAAGAAGCAGCCCGGCTGGGATCAGGATGATGCTGTCAAAGCGGATCAGCTTTTCAAGGTCACACATCAGCGCGGAGCGCGGACGCGCTGTCTTTTTCGCCTCCGCGGTCAGGCGTCCGGCATAGCTTTCATCCGCCACATATACCAGCTGGCATACCAGCTTTCCTTCGGTGATATAGCTTCCGGAATACAGCCAGTCTCCGATGTTTTTCTTTACGGGCGTGCTTTCACCGGTAAGCAGGGATTCCATTGCCGAACCGTTCCCGCCCGTTACGACCGCGTCCGCCGGCACCTGATCTCCTGCCCGCAGCACGCAAAGATCGCCCTTAACGGTATCCTTTACATCAACAGGGATCTCTTTCCCGTTCCTGATCACGCTCACATGAGACGCGTTCAGCAGCTGCATACGGCGTATGGTATTCCGTGCGCGGATCTCCTGTACCGTGCCGATCAGGACATTTGCGATCACCACAAGCAGAAACAGCAGGTTTCTCCAGCTGCCCACAAGGATCAGACCAAGGGCAAGTAAAAAATTCAAAATATTGAAAAAGGTGAACAGATTGGAACAGAGGATCTCGCGAAAGCTTTTTCCGCCGTCCTCTGTCGCCCTGTTTGACAGCCCGGCCGCCGCGCGGCGCGCGGCCTCATCCTCAGAAAGACCGGTATCCGGGGTACAGGTATGATCATCAGGCAGAGCGGAAGGCAGCGCCAGCGCGTTTTCCGCTCCGGCCGGCGTTTCATTGTCCCTGCCCCGTACAAAGGAGATCATCCTGTTTTTCAGTTTTTCAAGCAATTTCAGTTTCCTTTCGTACCTGAAGCGGCTTCAGGTCTCTCATCGATCAGCTGACGGCGCACAAGATCGGCAAAAGCGCCGTTCATCGCGATCAGTTCTTCATAGGTACCGTCTTCGGCGATCCTGCCGTTTTCAAGCAGAATGATCCTGTCGCAATGCCGGATGGTGGAAAGACGATGGGCGATCACGACGCGCGTACACTTCAGGGCATCCAGAGATTCCGATACCTTTTTCTGCGTGATATTGTCAAGAGCGCTGGTCGCCTCATCAAAAATGAGGATCTTCGGCCTGGGTGCGATCGCGCGCGCGATCATCAGGCGTTGACGCTGTCCGCCGGAAATACCGCCCGCGCCCTCGGAGATCAGCGTGTGCATGCCCATCGGCATCTCGCGGATATCATCCGCCACATCCGCCTGCTCCGCCGCTGCCCAGGCGTCGTCCATCGTAAGCTGCGGCGCTGAGATCACGATATTGGAATAGATATCACCCTGGAAAAGCTTGCCGTTCTGCATCACCGTTCCGATATTGCGTCGCAGAGAGCGAAGATCCAGCATTGAAATATCCTTGCCGTCATAATATACGGCGCCCATCTGCGGCTTTTCAAAGCCGAGCATGATACGCACCAGTGTCGATTTGCCGCAGCCCGTTTTTCCAACGATGGCCACATACTGGCCGGGTCTGATCTTCAGTGACAGATCATCCAGCACATAGGGGGAATTATCATCATAGCGGAAGGAAATATTGTTCAGTTCGATCGAGCCCGTCAGTCTGGTCACCATCTGCTTATTGCCGGCTGTATCGGGTACGGCATCCATCAAAGGCTTTGCCATATCCAGAGAAGGCTTGATACCGGCCACAGTGGTCACGATCCCGGCAAGAGCGGAAAGCGACGCGCTCACCTGCCCCCACGCGCCGTTGAAGGAATAGTAATCCGCCTCGCTCACACCGCTCTTGACGGCGATATAGTACATCACGATGCATCCGGCCAGACTGATCGCGGTGGAAAAAACACCGTTCAGCTTCAGAAATGCCGGCGGATTGTAGGCAAAAGCCGCTCTTTGATTGTAGATATTCGCCCAGCGCGCGAAGGCGCGCTTTTCCGCTCCGGCAAGACGGATCTTCTGGATGCCGTTGATCATCGCGTAGGTCATGCCGCTTTCAGAGGCGCTGATCTCCATTTCCCGTTTGGTGATGCGCATCTGATAAAACGCGGTCACAGTGGAAAGGACTACCGTTGACAGGGTGATCACAAGGCTGGGCAGCACCAGCGCCGGCGCGTAGCGGAACACCTGAGTGATATACATCAGGGAAAACAGAGAAGTGACACCCGTGTCAAACACCGTGCTCACCATCATTCCGCACAGTCCGCTCATATAATTGATGCGGGAATGGATCTCGCCGGAGGAATACTTTTTGAAAAAATCCGCCGGCAGGCTCAGCACACGCATCATGATGGCCGCCTGCACATCCACATTCATGCGCTGATCCCCGCGTGTATGCACAAGCTGCCTGAAAGCGCCGAGCAGCAACTGCGTTACGGAAAGTGAAAGCATAAAGCTCATCGTGGATACGAGCAGGGAGTACTTTTTGATCTGAAGCACTTCCGAAGTAAGGAAATGGTTCATCTTGGTCATGAGCAGTCCCAGCAGGGTAACGACCAGCATGGAGCCCAAAAGCATCACAAGGTTGCCTCTGGTCCATGACATCATCCCGAAAAGGAGAAGATCCTTCGTTTTCAGCTTGCGCAGCGGCAGCGGCTTATAAAAGCATATCGCGTTCTTTTCAAACATTTCCGCCGCTTTCGCGTTCACGCGTTTACGCTTGCCGCTCACGGCGTCCGGATAGGTATAGCCAAGCCCGGCGGGATCCGGAAGCAGCGCGACCGGCCCGCTCCCGTCCTTCATTTCAGCCAGAAAAGCCCCGCTCGCTTCTTTATACCAGTGTTCCGTCAGGTGCACCGTTCTGTGCATGATACCGTTCGGCCTGCACAGAAATTCCAGCGCCTCATTTTTATCCTTTACCGTATCAGGCAGCTCGGCCTGTGTACCGTGATAATAGTGAATGATCTCATCCATCGCGGATTTGGTCTTTTCACTGTCATCCCCCTTGCGGTTCCGGTAGCGCCGTCCCATCACCGTGTCACCCAGATTGCGGAACGATTCGGAGAAGGCCTCGTCATCGCTGATCTTGCGCTGACGGATCTGATCATCAAACCAGCCCATTTATGCCCTCCTCCTTACTCATTTGTTACCAGCTGCGTATAGCGGCCGTTCAGCTTCATCAGTTCCTCATGCATACCGCGTTCGCATACCGTGCCATGATCCAGTACGATGATCTCATCGCAGTCCCTCACCGTGCTCAGGCGGTGGGCGACCACGATGCAGGTGATGCCGCGATCCTTGATGGCCTTCACCACATCATACTCCGTCTTGGCGTCAAGCGCGCTGGTAGCTTCATCCAGAATGACCACAGTGGGATCCTGTGCAAGCACACGCGCGATCTCAAGACGCTGCCGCTGTCCTCCCGAAAAATCCTTTCCGCCCTCTTGCAGCTTATAGCGGTAGCCGCCTTCTCTGCGCATGATGTCCTCATGGATCTGGGCGTCTCTGGCAGCCATGATCACTTCAAAATCCTCAATGCTCTTGTCCCACATACGGATGTTCTCGGCGATCGTATCCTCAAACAGAATGATATCCTGATCCACCACCGCGAGTGATCCGGTAAACACACCGCGGTCGATCTCGGCAAGCGGTTTTCCATCATACAGGATCTCCCCGCTCCACGGGAAGACAAGACCGGAGATCAGCTTGGACAGGGTGGATTTTCCGCAGCCGGAGGACCCGACGAACGCCACCGAGCTTCCGGGCTTCAGATGCATGCTGAAGTCGGTCACCACGGGCTTTCCGAGGCGTGAATAGCCGAAGGTGACATTCTTCATTTCGATATCACCGGTCAGCTTGCTGTATTCCTCCGCGCCCTCTTCTTTTCTGTTCAGCGCGGGATCATCCGGATACTCCATCACATCCTCAATGCGTTCCATTTCGGTACGCATTTCCTGCATCGTCTGCCCGGCGGATATGATCTCCATCGCGGGGCCCGAAAAATGCCCCATAAAGCCCTGAAACGCGGTAAGCATGCCCAGCGTAAAGGAGCCGCCAAAGGTAAGCGCGATGCCGATGCCCATGATGAGCAGGCTGCAGAATTCGCTCACAAAAGCCGGGATCATTCCCAGATACTGGTTCAGCTTGGCATACTTGGCGTCCTGCGCGTTCACGCCCGCCTGATAACCGGCCCATTTTTCAAAAAACCCGTTTTCCGCGCCGCTGGACTGGATGGTCTCGATCATTTCGATGCCCGCTGCCGTGGTGCCTGACAGCTTTCCTCTGTCACGCATCTGGACACGGGTGATATTGATCCTTTTTTTGGAAATGATACGGCCGACAAACGCGTTGATCAGAATGGATAAGATGCCCACCGCCGCCAGAATGACGCTGTAACGGATCATGACGACCAGATAGAACACCATCATTACGGTATTGAGGAAAAGCGGTGCCAGAGTATTGACCAACGTATCCGCGATGCCCGCGTTGCTGCTCTGCCTGGACAGGATGTCTCCCGCCATGCGCTGAGAAAAAAACTCCATCGGCAGGCGAAGCACCTTCCACATAAAGCCCGTCGAGCCGGTCACGGCCATTTTGCCCCGGATACGCAGCGAATAGACCGCCGTCAGCCACGCCAGGATCAATTGGATCGCGCTCATGACGGACAGGGCATAAATGAACGGCATCAGCCATTCATCGTTTCTGTGTGTGAGAAGACGGTCGATGAAGATACGGGAAAATACGGGATTGATGATGCCGATCAGCGTGGAAATGACAGCCGTGGAAACCGTAAAGATCACAGCCGTACTGCCGCCCTTCAGGCGGTTCCTCGCAAAATCCGCCACCGAGCGCTTCTTCCCGCCGGGAACAAAATCCTCAGTGGGCTCAAACATCAGGCATATTCCGGTAAACGCTTCATCAAAAGCCTGCATCGAAACCGTATAATTGCCCTTCGCGGGGTCGTTCAGCACCGCTTTATTGCCTTTAAAGCCGCAAAGCACCACAAAATGGTTGAAATTCCAGTGAACGATGCAGGGGAATTCCCCGTTATCGCGCAGGGCTTCGCTGGTTTCATAGCGATAGCCGGCGGCCTTCAGGCCGTAATGGCGGGCGGCCAGCAGGATGTTTCGCGCGTTTGAACCGTCTCTGGATACACCGCAATCCACTCTTGCCTGTTCAAGCGGTACCCATTTTCCGTAATATGCCAGTATCATATCCAGGCTGGCCGCGCCGCATTCCAGCGCCTCCAGCTGCATCACCACCGGCACTTTGGCCACGCCCTTTTTGACGGGGGCCTTCACTTTCTTACTCACTGCCGTTATCCTCAGTTAAACACAAATTTCAGGGGGTGGATGCTTTCCAGCATGATCTCGGCTGAAAGCACGGTATCCTCATCCTCCGCAAGCCCCAGATCCTCCCGGATGGACGCACAGCTTCCGAAGACCAGATAAACGATATCGCCGCTGGAAAAGCCCATGAGGCGCGCGGCTTTTTCGCTGTAATCGCCGCGTTCCTCCTGCACGTCATCCGGATAGCCGATAAAGGTGCAGCTGAGATCCAGCTCACAGCCCGTCAGCGCATAATACTTTTCCACCGTCTGCCCTTCAGGATCCAGCATATATGTCCGCAGATCAAGCCTTCCGCCGTGCGCGGAAAGATATTCCGATATCTGAGGGATATTATCGGAATCCGTATAAAGCACAAGCCCGTAGCCATTCTCGGTCTTTCCGGCATCGGCCGTCCTTTTCACATATACAGAGCACCGCGCCTTCGTTTCGATGCTGCCGGTGGCTCCCCAGACGATCGCTCCGATCAATAATACGATCACCGCGATGATGACGATCCACAGCCCGGGATTGGTGGCATGGATAAACTCATGCAGATCCTCCGGAGATGAAATGCGGTCCAAACTCTTTTTCCTGAATACCGATGCCATATGCAAGCACACTCCGTAAAATAAATAGTAAGTACATACATTATTCTTATTATACACATAAGTAACACAAAATACAAGTATGCAGCTGCTCAGCTTTCAAAAAGCATTGTCTGTTTACCGTAAAATGCATCCGGTCCGAACTGAGAGGCATGCCTGCAGAGCCCGTACGGATCCCGGAAAAAGTTTTTCTCAAAAAGCGGAAAAACCTTCACAAAACCGTTGACACAGGTACACGGCAGTGCTATAATACCTCACGGCTCAAAAGAGCCTGTGCCAAAGACAGCAGGTACGCGCAAGCGTTCAAAGGCATTGCCGCCGGCCGAGGTGCGAGGACGATTCTGATGAAATTCTGCCCTTGTGCCATGCACAGGGGCTTCTTTTTAATCAAAGCCGGAAAGATGGTGCGTACAACAATGAGTTACAACATGGACAATCTGACCAAGAATCAGGAAGCCAAGATCGCGGCCGTAGCCGGTATCGTGGAAAAGCTGAAGAATGCTCAGAGCGTAGTGGTCGTGGAATACAGCGGCATCACCGTTGAGGAAGTGACCGGTCTGCGCGCCAAGTTCCGTGAGGCCGGCGTGGAATACGTCGTTCTCAAGAACAAGCTGTTTGCCCGTGCCCTGAAGGAAATGAATATCGAAGGTCTGGATAACATCCTGGAAGGCCCCAACGCTTTCGCTTTCGGTATGAACGACGCCGTGGCTCCCGCCAAGGTGGTATACGACTTCATCGACAAGAGCAAGAAGGAATGCCTGAAGGTCAAGGGTGGTCTGATGGGTACCGAGGTCATGGATGTGGCCGGCGTGAAGGCGCTCTCCGAGCTGCCCAGCCGCGAAGTCCTGCTTGCCCGTCTGGTGGGTTCCCTCAAGAGCCCCATCACCAATCTGGTCTATGCGATCGAAGCGATCCGCAAGAAGGCCGCCGGCGAAGAATGATCGCCGCGTAACATGGGCACAAGCTGCCTGACAACATATTCAACTACTGAATAATTTGATGGAGGAAATCAAAATGACTAGTGCTGAACTGATCGCGGCCGTAAAAGAAATGACCGTGCTCGAGCTGAATGACCTGGTAAAGGCCCTCGAAGAAGAATTCGGCGTATCCGCCGCTGCTCCCGTTGCCGTGATGGCCGGCCCCGCTGCCGCTGCCGCTCCCGTTGAAGAACAGACCGAATTCGACGCCATCCTGGTGGACGCCGGTTCCGAAAAGATCAAGGTCATCAAGGCCGTGCGCGAGATCGTTGCCGGTCTGGGCCTGAAGGAAGCCAAGGACTTCGTAGAGAGCGTTCCCAAGGCTCTGAAGGAAGCCTGCTCCAAGGAAGAAGCCGAGAAGATCAAGGCTCAGTTCGCCGAGATCGGTGCCAAGGTGGAAGTCAAGTAATTTTCATCAGGCATACAGAGGGTTCCGCGCAAGCGGAGCCCTCTTTTAAGTCTCTTCAAATACCTGTCTCAGTTCCCCGGGGAGCGGGCTTTCAAGCTCAACGTTTTTCCCGGTGACCGGATGGATAAAGGATACATAGCAGCTGTGCAGGGCAAATCTCCCCGGCAGAAGAGGATGCTCCGTACCGTACAGATAATCTCCCGTAACGGGGCATCCGGTTGCCTGCATATGTACACGGATCTGATGGGTACGCCCTGTCTCCAGTTCAAGCAGAAGCAGGGCATGCCTTTCGTTTTTCTCAAGCATCCTGTAGCGGGTCACACTCATCTTTCCGTCTTCACTTATGTGTCTTCTGGTTCCCTCCCCGCTTCTCGCGATCGGCAGACGGATCTCACCCTCATCCTCTGCGGGCGCGCCGTCCGTTACCGCCAGATACTTTCTTATAAACGACGGTGTATGCAGCGTCTTTTGCAGCAAATACTGCGCGTGCGCGTTTTTCGCGCACACCATCAGCCCCGAGGTGCCCTTATCCAGCCGGTTCACCGGGCGGAATGTAAAGGTATCCGGGCAGCTCAGATACGCGTAGACCGCGTTTTCAAGCGTATGCGGATCGGGAAGAGAAGAACGCACGGAGGGCAGCGGTGCCGGCTTGGAGACCACAAGCAGATCCCCGTCCTCATAGGCGATATCCAGCGGCAGAAAAAAGGGCTTCGGCAGATCCTCCCCGTCAGGCAGAAAAACGGATACGGTATCGCCTTCCTTTACACGCCGGTCGGTGTGGGTATTCATCCCGCACAGAAAAATACCCCCGCTGAACTTGAGCGAAGAGATCCTTTTTCTGGAAAGCAGCAGGCGCGAGGAAAGCACTCTTTCCACCTTCCAGCCTTCCTCCTCCTCCGTTACCGCGTAAACAAATTCCCTCACCGCATTTTTCCCTCCCGGCCGTTCCGTACTGTTTCTATTTTACCGCCCAGGCACGGTATATTCAACCGTGGCCGCGCAAAAAATGCAGGTCGGTATTTGCACAATTCGATACAAAAACAGTATATTCCTGTATAAAATGGAATTAAGATTGACATTGTCTTATTTGGGAAGTAAAATAGAGGAGAAGAATGATCGGAGGTGCTTCCTTATGGCGGAATCCCTGCTTTTCAGAACACAGAATTCATCTTCTGTCGCGCCGGCGGTGCTGGTGGAAGCGGTCCACACACCGGATGCTCTGGCGGCGGCGAGCGGCGTGTATATTTCCAGCGCGGGCAGCGCGATGCTGCAGAGCGGAAGGCATGATCTGGCGGACTGCGAATGCTGGATGTGGCTTGCCGTTGAAAGCGGAAGCATGAGCCTGACAGACGGCGATAACGAAAAGCTGTCCATGCATCAGGGCGAAAGCTGCATGCTTCATCCCGGAACGAAAAACCTGTACACAGAGGTGAACCAGGAGGCAAGAGTGCTGTGGATCCGCATCAGCGGAGTGCTTTCGGATGCCTTCATGCAGCGCATGGGCGCGCTGCCGCGCTCACTGATGAAGCAGGGCGCGCTGCCCAGCCAGCTGAACCTGGCCAAGCACATCGTACAGGCCGCGGTGCGTATCTCATCCGCGAAGGACGCTTCCTCCGCGCAGCTTCAGCAGCTGCTGTGGGCCATGCTGGCTTCTCATAACGGGCAGCCGGTGGCCATGGACGCGGTACTGAGCCACGAGATCGCCAAAGTAGTGGATACGATGCGGCAGAACCAGTATAAGGATTCCTTCTCCCTGAACGATATGGCCGCCATTTCAAGAATGCCGGTGGAAACCTTCCGCAAACGGTTTGTCACGGAGGTAGGCATGCCGCCGCAAAGCTACCAGCTCTTCTGCAAGATGGAAAGAGCGAAAACGCTGCTCAAATCCGGCTGCACGGTACGTCAGGCAGGCGTGGAGGTAGGCATGAGCGATCCCTATCATTTTTCCAAGACTTTCAAAAACATCGTGGGCATGAGTCCGTCCGCCTATTCCAAGACGGCGCTTAAATGACGAACGCGGCGGCAATATCGCCGCGGCTTTCAAAAGAGGAAGCGCTTATGCTGTCCGGACTGCAGCTGGCCTATGTGGGCGACAGTGTGCATCACCTGATGGTGCGCGCAAGCCTGATAAGGAAACCTGCCCGTGTGCATGAGATGCACAGCCGCGCGACCGAGCGCGTAAAGGCCTCCGCGCAGGCAAAGGCACTGGAAAGGCTGCTTCCCCTGCTTACGCAGGAGGAAACGGATATCGTACATCGCGGACGCAACGCGCATCCCCGCCATGCCGCCCCGAAAAGCGCCACATCCGGCGATTACGCCGGCGCTACCGGCTTTGAAGCTCTGCTGGGCTTCCTGTGGCTGACCGGAGATACCGAACGATTGAATACACTGTTTGAGCTTTCTCAGGAGGATTGAAAAATGCCCGAAACCAGACTGCATGTGGTATTGCTTTCCCACACCCCCTCCCCCGAAACCGTGTGCGCTCTGGCCGCGCGCACCTGCTACAGCGCGCTGGATGAAAAAGGGCTGGAGGAAAAGGTCAGCAGCGGAGACCAGAGCGCGTTTTTGAGAGGGATCGTAAAAAGCGGCCATCTGAGCGTACTGGAGCATGCCAGCTTCACCTTTTTTGCCGAGGGCGTAAGCCGTTCACTGCTTGCGCAGATCTCCCGTCACAGGATCGCGAGCTTTTCCGTACAGAGCCAGCGCTATGTGAACCTGTCCTCGGGGTTTGATTATGTGATCCCGCCGCGCATAAAGGAGCTGGGCGAAGAGGAAGTACAAAAATACGCGGAACAGATGCAGAAAATGCACGAATGGTACCTCTACTGGCAGGATAAGCTTGGTGAAAACGCCAATGAGGATGCCCGTTTCGTACTGCCCAACGCCTGTGAAACACACATCACCTTTACGATGAACGCGCGTGAGCTGCTGCACTTCTTCTCCCTGCGCTGCTGCAACCGCGCGCAGTGGGAGATCCGTGAGCTTGCCACGGAGATGCTGCGCCTCTGCAGGGAAAAGGCACCCGTGATATTTGAAAACGCCGGCCCCGGCTGTGTGAGAGGCAGCTGCCCTGAGGGCGGACGCACCTGCGGAAAAGCACAGGAGACCCGCGAAAGGTTTGCCGCGCTGTAAATAACGGCCGGCAGGCATGCAAAACGCCTGAAGCAATCAAAAATCAATCAAAACAGATCAAATGTGTTTGGAAAGAAGGAATAAACCATGGCATTTTACAAAGACGCTAAACCCAAAAAGATGACAAAGCAGGATCATCTTCGCCAGATGAGCAAATGGGAGGATGAGGGCGAACGCTATCACAAGTCCGCAAGAAGCGAGAATGAATACTCAAAAAACGGCCGCCGCGATCCGCAGGATTCCTATTCCCGTCCGTTTTCCCCGAAGAGCTCTGACAGAAGACCGGGCGGCTACGGAGAGCACCGCTCCCCCGCTGCAGGTCCCGCCCCCGCCTTCCGTGCCGCTCCGGCAAAGCCGGGCTTCTCAAAGCCCGCGCCCGTAAAGCCGGCGCCCGCAAGGCCTGCTCACGTAAAACCGGCCCCCGCGAAGCCCGCGCCGTTCACGCGTCCCTTTGAGGATGTGCCCGAAAACCTGCTTTCAGGCCGCAACCCCATCCGCGAGGCCATCAAGGCCGGACGCGATATCGAAAAACTGCTGGTCGCGAAGGGCGAGCTTTCCGGTTCAGCCAGAGAGATCGTGGAAATGGCCCGTGAAGCCCGTATCCCCGTGCAGATCGTGGAGCGCGCCCGTCTGGACGAGATCACCCATAACCATCAGGGCATGCTGGCCTACGCCTCCGCCTACCGGTATTTTGAAGTGGCCGATATGCTGAATGAAGCAAGAGAAAAGGGCGAAGACCCCTTCCTGATCATTCTGGACGGCGTGACAGACCCGCAGAACCTGGGCGCCATCATCCGTACAGCGGCATGTGTGGGCGCGCACGGTGTGATCGTGCCCGAACGCCGCGCCGTAGGGCTGACCCCGGTAGCCGTAAAGGCCTCCGCCGGCGCGATCGAGCTGATAAAGGTAGCCCGTGTGACCAATCTGACGCGTACTCTTGAGATGCTCAAGAAGGAAGGCATCTGGCTGTACGCCGCCGATATGCACGGCGAAAATTTCCGTCATCTCAAAATGGACGGTCCCGTCGCGCTGGTGATCGGCAGCGAGGGCGAGGGCGTAAGCCGCCTTGTGATGGAACACTGCGATTACACGGTAGCCCTGCCCATGACCGGAAAGCTGGACAGCCTGAATGCGTCCGTAGCCGCCGGTGTACTGATGTACGCGGTGGACGGTGCCCGTCACCATGACTGATACGGGCCTCCGCCCCGAGGCGGAAACAACAGAATCAGACAGCACGGTGCCCGCGGAGCTCTCCGCCTACAGCGAAAAGACCGATGAGGAGAGCGTTTTTCTCGCCCAGCAGGGCGACCGCAACGCGGAGGACTGGCTGCTTGAGAAATACAAAAACTTTGTCCGTTCCAAGGCGCGCAGCTATTTTCTGGTGGGGGCGGACCGCGAGGATATCGTACAGGAAGGCATGATTGGCCTGTACAAAGCCATTCGTGACTTTAAAGAGGATAAGCAGGCCTCCTTCCACGCGTTTGCCGAGATCTGCATCAAAAGGCAGATCATTACCGCGATCAAGACCGCGACCCGGCAAAAGCACATGCCGCTCAACAGCTATGTATCGCTCAACAAGCCCATCTATGACGAGGAAAGTGACCGTACGCTGCTGGATGTTCTGGAGGGCAGGATCACCAACCCGGAGGATATCTACATCAGCCAGGAGGATCTGAACAACATCCATAAACAGATCGACGAATTGCTCTCCCCGTTTGAACAGCAGGCACTCAGCGCTTTTCTGGACGGAAAAAGCTATGTTGAGATCGCGGAAAAGCTGGGGCGTCATGTAAAGAGCGTGGATAACGCCCTCCAGCGCGTAAAAAAGAAGATCAACAAAGCCAGAGAGGAAGAACTGTGATGAAGCAAAACGCGAGCGTGCTGATGAAAAAAACCGCGGTCACACTGTTTCTTGTGCTGTGTCTGCTGCTTTCGGCATGCTCCGGCAGCGATCGGGAAACCGAAAAAGCCGCGGGAGACGCTCCTGTTCAGGCGGAGAGCACGCCCGAAAAGGCCGCAACACCGGGCGGTACGCTGCTCGCGTTTCTCAGCCCTTTCGAAAACATCCTTTCCTCTGTACGCGCGAGCGGATGCCGCTATGACGGCATTATGATCCCGGAGCAGAAGCTGAAGGAGGCGGCGGGGCATCTGGATTCCTATGCCGCAACGCCCAAAAACGGCCGCTATTCCTTTGATGTGACCGACGGCGGAACACACGAATACTCCGTCTGGGGGCAGGATGTGCTGGAGGAACTCGCGACACCGGTGCCCTATACCGAAGAAAACGAACAGCCGGATGCTGAGCATATGGAGATCGTATGGGGCGATACCGTATCGGACGGCGGCGGTAAATTCGTATACCGCTATGTATACGATATCAGCGAGGATATGAAGCGCGGCGCGTCTGAAATGACGGCGATGCTGGACGGCAGCCTGAGCGGTCACGAGCGCTTTGACTGGTGTTTTGAGGACGGCTGCCTCATTTTCGCGGACGCCGTACTGGACGGCGCGGCCATGGAGGAGGGAAGCTTCCCCTATATCACCGTGCGCGGCGTGGTCGCCCCGGATGGTCTGAAGATCACGGAGTATTCCGAAACCTGCGTCACTCCCGGTATCCCCGCCTCCTATCTCCTCCCGTCATCACAATACCAGAATGCGTTTCAGGATGAAACCGGCGCGTCCGCGGTGCTGAAAACGGAAAACGGGACACTTTATGAAACAACGGACGGGAACGCCCGTAAATACACGCTGAAATAAAGATAAGAGGAGCACTATGTGCCTTTTTGATACTCACTGTCATCTGGATGACGAACGCTTTAATGAGGACCGCGAGGAAGTGATCGCCTCGCTTCAAAGCGCCGGCATCGATAAATGCGTTTGCGTGGGAAGCGATCTGCCTTCCTCGGAAAGATGCCTCGCGCTGAGCCGCCGCTATCCCTTTATCTACGCCGCCTGCGGCGTGCATCCGCATGAAGCGGAAAAAGCGCCGGAAAACTATCTTTCGGTGCTGGAAGAAATGCTGAAAGAAAAAAAGGCGGTCGCCCTCGGCGAGATCGGTCTGGATTACTATTATGATTTTTCACCGCGTGACACGCAGAAAAGCGTGTTTTCCGCGCAGCTGGATCTGGCCTGCCGGCTGGACAAGCCTGTGATCATGCATATAAGGGATGCGCATAATGAAGCCCTGGAGCTGCTTCGTTCCCGTTCACAGCTGCCCCGCGGCATCGTGCACTGCTTTTCAGGCAGTGCCGAGATCATGAAGGAATATGTAAAAATGGGGTTCTATATCTCATTTGCCGGCCCCGTCACCTTCAAAAAAGCGCCCCGCCTGCAGGAGGCGGCCGCCCTCGTCCCGGCGGACCGGCTGCTTGCCGAAACAGACAGCCCGTATCTCGCGCCCGAGCCCGTGCGCGGCAGGCGCAACGACCCCCGGAATGTGCGTTATGTGGTAGAGAAGCTGGCTGAGATCCGTCACGCGACCTTTGAGGAGACTGCCGCGCTCACTGAGAAAAACGCGTCGGTCCTGTACGGAATATGAAAGGAGCAATCATGTCCAAGGATAAAAATACGGTATTGCCGGTCATCCCGCTCAGAGGGCTGATGGTATTTCCGAATATGGTATTGCATTTTGATGTAGGCCGGGAGCGCAGCATCGCGGCGCTGGAAGCGGCGATGGTAAAGGATCAGACGGTGTTCCTGATCGCCCAGAGAAGCATTGAGACCGAGGAACCCGTGATCAGTGATCTGTATACCATCGGCACGGTGGCGAAGATCAAGCAGGTGATCAACCTGCCCGGCGAAACGCTGCGCGTGCTGGCGGAGGGGCTTTACCGGGCAGAGCTGCTTGAACTGATCCCGGGTGAAAAATTCTCCCTCGCGCAGATCACCGGGAAGGAAAAGGCCGAAAAGGATGAGGACGAGGTGCTGGTGCTCACCCGGATCGTGCGCCAGCTGTTTGAAAAATACTCAAGGGCCAGCGGCCGCTTTTCCCCCGAAACAGCACGCAGTATCCTGAATGTGAACGACCCTGAAAAGCTTGCGGATATCATGGCCTCCAACCTTCTTTCCGAGCTGGAGGAACGCCAGGATATGCTGGAAAAGCCTACCCTGACCGCCCGTCTTGAAGCGCTTTGCGCCCTGCTGAAAAAAGAAAGCCAGCTGGTGGAAGTGGAAAACCGCGTGCAGGAGCGGCTGAAGGTGCTGCTTGATAAGAACCAGAAGGACTTTTACCTGCACGAACAGATCCGTGCCATTCAGGAGGAGCTGGGAGAAACAGAGACCGCCGAGATCGATTCGCTGCGTGAGCAGCTGAGCCGGCTGCCGCTCAACGAGGAAGCAAAGGAGAAGGCTGAAAAGGAACTGGACAAGCTTGCCCATATGCCTCCCGGCTCCCCCGATATCGCCGTCAGCCGCGGCTGGGTGGAATGGATCATTTCCCTCCCCTGGGGCAGGTATACGAAGGATGATCTGGATCTGGACCGCGCGCGCCGCGTATTGAATGAGGATCACTATGCGATGGACAAGGTAAAGGAGCGCGTGATCGAGTATCTGGCGGTACTGGCAATGAAAGCAAAGACCTCCGGAGACGAAACGATGCGCGGGCCCATCCTGTGCTTCGTGGGGCCTCCGGGTGTTGGAAAGACCTCCATCGTGAAGGCCGTTGCCCGTGCTCTCGGGCGAAAATTTGTTCAGATGAGTCTGGGCGGCGTGCGGGATGAAGCGGAGATCCGCGGTCACAGACGCACCTATGTAGGCTCCATTCCCGGGCGTGTGATCACCGGCATGAAGCAGGCCGGTACAATGAACCCCGTTTTCCTGTTTGACGAGATCGACAAGATGGGAGCGGATTACAAGGGCGATCCCTCCGGCGCCATGCTGGAGGTGCTGGACGGAGAACAGAATTCCGCCTTCCGGGACCATTATCTGGATGTTCCGTTCGATCTGAGCCGTGTCATGTTCATCACCACGGCCAACAGCATGGAAACCATTCCGGCCCCCCTTCTGGACAGAATGGAGATCATTGAGGTGCCCAGCTATACCGAGGAGGAGAAGCTGCACATCGCCTCCCTTCACCTTCTCAAAAAGCAGATCAAAGAGCATGGCCTGCCCGCGCGCAGTGTACGCATACCGGAAGGCGCCATGAAAAAGCTGATCGAGAATTACACAAGAGAAGCCGGTGTGCGTACGCTGAGCCGTACCGTTGCGAAAGTGGTGCGCAAGAGCGCCGTTACCATGATGGATACCGGCAAAAAAACGGTCACCGTAAATGAAAAGGTGCTGGAGGAATACCTCGGCGCACCCGAATTCCTGCGTGAAGCGCCCGAAAAGGAGCCCATGTGCGGTATCGTGAACGGCCTTGCCTATACTACCGTAGGCGGTGAAACGCTGCAGGTGGAATGCGCCGTGATGCCGGGCTCCGGCCAGCTTCAGCTGACGGGGCAATTGGGCGATGTAATGAAGGAGAGCGCCCGTACAGCGTATTCCTGGGTACGCGCGCACGCGGATTCCTTCGGCATCGCTGAGGATTTCTACAAAACGAAGGATATCCACATCCACGCGCCGGAAGGCGCTGTTCCCAAGGACGGCCCCTCCGCCGGCGTTACAATGGTGACCGCGATGGTGAGCGCGCTGGCAGGCATTCCCGTGTATCAGGATACGGCGATGACCGGCGAAGTGACGCTTCGCGGAAGAGTACTGCCGATCGGCGGTCTCAAGGAAAAGCTGCTGGCAGCCTACCGCGCCGGTATCAAAAAAATACTGATCCCCAGGGAAAACATGAAGGATCTGGAGGATATCCCGCCTCATGTGCTTTCCACCTTTGAGATCACCCCTGTGGACAATGTGGACACCGTGCTGGAAAAGGCGCTGCTCCGCAAAGCTCAGTAAATGACACGATAAGGAAAAACAGCAATGGAAGTAAAGAACGCCGCATTCGTAACCAGCATGAGCACCTATCACCGTCCCGAGATCATCCTGCCGCAGATCGCCGTAGCCGGCAAAAGCAATGTGGGCAAAAGCAGCCTGATCAACTGTCTCTGCCGCCGCAAGGCTTTGGCCAGAGTAGGCGAAACGCCCGGAAAAACGCGGCTGATCAATCTGTTTGACATCAACAGCGCGTTTTACCTCACCGATCTTCCCGGCTACGGCTTCGCGAAGGTGCAGAAAAGCGAGATCCTGCGCTGGGGCGAAATGATGGAGGATTACTTCCGCCGCGCGGAGGACCTTGTGCTCACCCTCCACCTTGTGGATATCCGCCATGAGCCCACTCAGGACGATGTCACGATGAACGGTTTTCTGCGCGCGTCCAGCCGTCCGTTCCTGACCGTTGCCACCAAGGCGGATAAGATCAGCCGCGGCGCCAGAATGAAGTATCTCGCCCCCATCTGCCGCAAGCTGGCCGTTCAGCCCTGGCAGATACTGTGCTTTTCCTCCGAGACCGGAGACGGCAGAGAGGAACTGCTCGCGAAGATCGGCGAAGCGCTTGCCGGCGTGCCCGGTCCGGAACAGGGCTGATCATCCGCCCCCGGAAACGGCGTGATCCGTTTTTCAAAGGATATCGAAATACAAAGAAACCCTTGCAGACTTTGATGCTCTGCAAGGGCTTCTTTGTGTATATGTGTTTGGCGATCCTTCCCGCCAGGATCAGTAGTTGTTCGCCTTTACGCGGAAATAGCTCTGCGGATGAGCGCATACCGGGCATACCTCGGGAGCGTTTTTGCCGATCACGATATGGCCGCAATTGCCGCACTGCCAGATCACATCGCCGTCCTTGGAGAACACGCAGCGGTCTTCAATGTTCTTGAGCAGCTTGCGGAAGCGCTCCTCATGCTCCTTTTCGATGGCGGCCACGCCGTCAAACAGAGCGGCGATCTCGTCAAAGCCCTCTTCACGGGCATCTCTGGCAAAGCCGGCGTACATATCCATCCACTCATAGTTTTCGCCTTCGGCGGCGGCAAGCAGATTATCGGGCGTGCCGTTGATGCCCTGCAGAAGCTTGAACCAGATCTTGGCATGTTCCTTTTCGTTCGCGGCAGTCTCATCAAAGATCTCCGCGATCTGCTCATAACCGTCCTTACGCGCCTTGGACGCGAAATAGTTATATTTGTTCCTCGCCTGGCTTTCGCCGGCAAAGGCAGCCTTCAGATTCGCCTCGGTTTTACTCCCTTTCAGTTCGTTCATGTCTGTTTCCTCCTTAAAAGCTGTGTGTTATTGCCATCCGTCCGTGTTCACAAATTCACCGTGTACACAAAGACGGGCGCTGCCGTTTTTGATCCTGCTGCACAGATCCTTACTGTCCTTCACCCTCGTGTCAAACGCAATGCAGCAGGACGCGTTTTTATCGATATGATGGGTATCGGAGCCTGCCGTCATCGGCTTATGCTCCTTGAGCGCGTATTTTACGCCGTTCTCATTGTATTCCGGCTTCGCGTTTCCGCCGTTATATGCCTCCACGGCATCGATATCAAGGCCGGGACGGTCGATACAGTAGACCGTCATATAGCCGGCGATACGGCACGGATGGGCGCGGATGATGATCCCTCCCGCCAGATGCACACGGTCGCAGATCTCCTCGATGGTCATCCGGTCACAGTCTTCAAAAACGGTATAAAGCTGCTCCGGCTCCGTTCCGAGGATCAGATAATCCTCCCCCGTGCCGAGATAGCTGTATTCCCATCCGAAAAACACATCTATGCCGAATTCCTTTCCGGCTTTTTCGGCCTCACGGTAGCCCCTGAGGAACACATCCATTCTTTCCCTCCAGGATGCGTTTTCAAGGCACCATCTCGCCGAATAGGAATTTCCGTTCACAAAATGATCGGTCACCGCCACCCCGGCAAAGCCGCGGTCATGGTAGTCACGGATCATATCACGCGCCGAAGAACGTCCGCAGCGGCTGGATTCCGCTGTGTGCAGGTGGATCTCATAAAAATACATACTGTTAACCGTTTCCGATCTGCTCTCTGTTACAGAAGAGAGCACAGATCCAATGTTTCAAGGCTCTGCGATCTGAAGTCCGCGGTATCGCAGGCAGAGGCGGCTCCCAGAGCCACCGTTTTCATTCCCAGTTTTTTCGCGGCGCTGATCCCGTCCGGAGAATCATCCACGACCATGCATTCGTCATAGGCTGCGTGCAGCTTCTGCGCGGCCAAACGGTATATCTCCGGGTCCGGCTTGGCTTTTCTGATATCCGAGCCATCCAGCACGACCTGAAAATAGCGGTTCAATCCGGTTTTTCTCAGGATATATCTTCCGCTGAAGCCGGATGAGATCACAGCTGTGTTTACGCCGTTCACCTTCAGCTTCGCGATGGTCTCCAGCGCCCCGGGGAAAACATCCTTTTCCCCCATGCCGCGTGTGTATTCCATAAAAAGATCGCTTTTCCGAAGCGTGAGCGCCAGCTTTTCCGCCTCTGTATAGGGACGGCGTGCTTTTTTGATCAGAAGCTCAAGGCCTTCATCCCGGCTCTTTCCCATCAGCTGCTCGGCAAGCTTTCCATCAAAGCGAAGCCCCTGTTCAACGCACAGGGCTTCCCATGTAAGGTACTGATATCTGCGGGTGTCCGCCAGTACGCCTTCCAGATCAAAGATCACATTCTTTATCAAAGCGTTCCCTCCGAAATCAGCCTGTACCGATCCGTTTCATTTGCATTATATCACATTTTCCTTCCCGGGGCAATGAAAATTCTTAACGCGTTCCTGTGCGGTCTGAAGTGCCGTCAGCCTTATAGCCCGCCCTCCGGATGAAGCACCGATGCGGCGTTTGAAAAAAGGGTATTCCCTTAAGAATACCCGATCACATGATCACATATTGATGCCCGGCATGATATTGACGGTTTTTACATAATTCGCGTTCAGCTTATCCATCAGCGCCACCTGCGGACGGTTACGCCTGAAAACATGGGCATAAACCGTTTTTACCCCGCGGGCGGAAAGGATGGAACAGGCGGCATTCAGCAATTGCCCGGCCATATGCTGCCGCCGGTAATCGATGTGCGTGTAGATATTGAGCAATGTGGCGGAATCTCCGGCGCCGGTCAGCACGGTCTCCGTCACGGGTATCTGCCCTCTGTAATACCCCAGCGCCATAAACAGCTGCTGCTGCTGCCAGAGAGTAAGATAATCCTCTTCAAAAGGCTGGATGCAGTGCGCGTTGACCCTTTGCAGGAAGGCCGCCCTGGAAGCGGGATCCGCAAGCGGTACGGAGCCGTAATTCATCCCGATAGGCGCTCTGGAATCTCCCTGTACGGGCTCAAAACGCACAACATCCTCCGCGTCGTCGGCCACTAGACCGCATTCCTCATAAAAATGCAGCATCTCCGTATCTTCCGGGGCTACACAGGTATACAGTCTGGCCGGTACGGAAGGGGTTGCCGCCTTCAGCTGTTCCGCTCTCGCGAAAAGCGCTCCGAAGAGCATGTTTCTCGCCTGCGGCTGCGCTTCTATGCTGATATAGTAATGCACAGGGCGTTCCGGATACATGCTTTTCTGTTCAAAACGGATCAGGTATCCCGTTCCCAGCTGGGTCATATTGGTGTCCGAAACGAAGAATACATCCTCCGGCTGAAACCCCTGATAGGGAGCGACTGGATGAGTGATACGCATATCTTCTCCTTTGTCAGCAAAACTCGATCTCCCTGTTGCAGGAGGCGGGCGTCATATCATATAAAACACGGCAAACATCTTTTCTTTCCGCGCACAGGCGCTCACATACCCGCTCCGGCACATCCCAAGGCAGCCTGCAGGCATAGGCGCTGTCGCCCTCTCCGGCATGCACGGCACGCAGGCAGATCACCGAACGCGAAGCGTCGATCGCGTCGGGAAGAAGGAAGGCGAAAAATTTGAAAAGGCGGCGTATACCGGCCTCGGCGATCTCTTCCGCAAGGATGGCATCGGCACGGCGAAGGGTCTCCAGCCTTTCGGCGGTCACACAGCCGCGGATACGCAGCGCAAGGCCTGTTCCGGGGAACGGCTGGGCTGCCGTATATTCCGCCGGCATCCCCAGCATATCGCCGATCCTTCGCACTTCCTCAAGGAAAAGCTGGCTGAGCGGCGCGTAATCATTTTGATCTTCCAACGGCATATATGCGTTTTCCATCACATCACGCTGACAGGTGCCGCGCACGCACAGCGCGATATCGCCGAAGCTTTCCTTCTGCTCTCTGAGGATCTCACGCATCATACGGCGTATGGCCTGCTCCTTATCGCTGTCGCTTTCAAGGCCGTTTACGGCCTCCATGAAGCGGTCTTCAGCCCTGATCCAGGTGATATCCAGACCCATCCGGTCTCTGAAGCACTCAAGGAAGGATATGCATTCCCGCTCGCGCATGAAGCCGGTATCGATCAGAACGCATTTCACCCGTTCCTTACCCAGCGCCCTGCACGCGATGAGGGCACTCACGGCGCTGCATACGCCGCCGGTAAGGGCAACAAACGCCTTTCCATCGGGGCAGCGGGCACGCAGAGCCTCCTCACATTCCTTCAAAAAGGCAGCGTCATCCCAGGAAGCGGAGCAGCCACAGATGCCCAGCGCGAAGTTTTTCAGCATCAGCGCGCCGTCCGGGTCATTTTGCTCCGCCTCGAACTGCATGCCGTAGACAGGCATCAACTCATGCGCGTAGCCCAGTACCTCTCCGTTTCCGCGGCAGATCACATTCATGCAGCCGGCCATTTCCAGATGCCTGATCCCGCATACCATCCGTTCCTGATCGGCAATGCCGTCATTCAGCACACAATGCTCAAAGGTAAAGGAGACCAGCCCGTCACCGGCGATCAGATCGCCCGCCTTGCCGCCGAGCATGGTAAGCATGGTAAGCGCCGGATCTCCCAGCGCCAGTATGGGCACACCGCTTTGCAGGATACGCGTATCAAAGGTGACAAGCGTACTTCCCACTGCCTTACCCGCCAGAATGATGCCCATCGGGTCCTCCGCGCGGATCGCCTCAAACGAGGCGCTGCCGGGAAGTATACGCGTGTTTACCTGTTCCGCGCGAAGCTTGCGCGTTACATTGCGGCAGTCCGCGTCTGAAAAATTCAGGATCAATATCAGATCACGCATAGCAAATCTACTCTCCGTATGCTGCCGGGCTGTTGAAGAAGCCATCTGGGCTGTATACTCCCGGCACAAAATATATTATTTCGACATAACGGGGAAAAATCCTTTTTTTCTGTGTCCGGGCGCATTTTTCAAAAACAGAGGCGGCGCATACACGCCGCCCTCCGTATCATCGGTCCACTTCCCATACACCGGGGTCACTGCTCATTTTCTCGGTGACCGCCTTATCCAGCGCGCGCTGGGTGACCGGACCGGCATTGCCGGTCTGATCGATCGCGTGATCGCGCTGAAAACGGGTGACGGCATTCTGTGTGATCTGCCCGTACTGCCCGGTGGTGTAATTCTGTTCCATATACCCCAGCAGCACAAGCTTCTCCTGCAGCTGACGCACCTTTTCGCCCTTGTTGCCGAAGCGCATCGTCATATCCGCCAGATCATACACCGTTCCGTAGCCCTGAATGGTCTCATCCGCTGTGCTGTAGCTCCTGCGCTGTACGCGGTCCGGGTTATTGCCCTCGATCACATGCACATACACATTTCCGGAGGCATCACGGGTACAGTATTCCACCATTGCCACATGGGTGGTATCGCCGGATTCCAGAACGGAAAAGAATACCCAGTCCCCCGGCTGGGGCACATAGCTGTTCTTTGCCATCATTTCCGTTTCACCGCGGTACCACTGGCTGCCCCAGTTGGGCACATGACCGGTGCGCGCGATATAGCGCCCCGCCGATATGAACCAGTTACGTCCCACATTGGACGCTCCGTACATGGGATATACATTGTAAAGCAGGCTCAGGCCGTCCAGCTTATCCGTTTCGTTCACACACCAGCAGAGAAACTCCGCGCACCACTGGCAGGTGGGGTCTCCCACCCATTCACCGTACTTGGTGCGGCCGTATTTTCCCTCCGTATAGCCCAGCTCGCCCCGTGCCACCTCTATCAGATCGCACACATAATCAGGCACGGCCCGAACGGGTTCGATCAGCGTTTCCCCGTCCGGGATCTCGGGTATGCCCGCCATGAAGGTATCCGCTCCCGCGAGAGCGGGAGCGATACCGCCGAGGAGCAGGATCAAAGCCAGAAATACGCCTGCCGGTTTCATTTTCATACTATTATTCCTTCCTCCGGATGATGTACCATTGGGTCGTTTGCAGACCGGCCGACACGATCCTCCAATTGAATTCATTCCCGCTCACGGGAAAGCGGGGATTTCCGTTTTTCCGTCTCAGGCATTCCCGCCGTCTTTTCTGCGTTTGGAACGGGGATGCAGTTCGGGCATCGCGATATGACTGTAGTCATCGTCATTTTCCGCGTTGAGCCCGGTATCCGGCGTTCTGTCCGAAAGGAGACCGGCCTCCGGCCTGATCTCGGCAGGACGGAAGCGCATCGTGTTTCCGATCGTATCCGCGGAAGCGGCAGGGTTCTCCTGCCCGATCGGGGCGGGACGGAAGCGCATCGTATTTCCGTTTGTCTCAGAAGAAGGCGCGGGCACTGCCGGAGCGGCAGAGCGCTGCGGAAGCCCGGAGGACGCATCATTCTGACCGGCAGGACGGAAGCGCGCTGTATTTCCGTTTGTCTCGGAAGAAGGCGCGGGTGCAGCCGGAGCGGCAGGGTGCTGCGGAAGCTCAGAGGGTGCGCCGCTCTGCGGGGCACGCGGAGCGCCGCCTCTGGGGGGCATGAAGGTCACATTCTGCGCGTTTGCGGGAGCGGGACGGGAAGGCTGCTGCTGTGTGCGTTCCGCTGCGCTTCTCTGCGCCATACCGGCCGCCTGACGGCGGACGGCCTCACGCCGCTTTTCATTGCGGCTGTGGATGGAACAGGCATATACCGCCACCGCCGCGGCGATCACGGCCAGCCCGATCACTACAATGATCCAGATAGCTCCGCTGTCGCCGTTTTCATCCGAAACGGTACCGGCGCTGTCTGATACGGTGTTGGAAGGGATACCGGGATCCGGCCTGTAGGTCGCGATGTCGGGCACCGCGGGCGTTGCCGTAATGTTTGCGGCAACAGAGAATACATAGGGCGTCACGGTGGCGGTGCTCTCTTCACCGCCGTCATCCGTTTCCTCTTCTCCGAAATCGAAGCTCGGAACAGGGGTATAGGGGTTGAAGGGGGCATAGGTCACACTCGCGCCGGGGTTCTGCCAGCGGCTCATGTTGTAATCCTCATAGCTTTGCAGATCCTGCGCCTGTCCCCGGCTGCCGGTATCCTCAAACGAGGAAATGTATTCCTCGCTGGAAAGGAAGCGGTCCACCTCGCCCAGCTTCAGCCTGGTCACATAATCCGCCGATACAAAGCCCTCGCGCACGGCATTGCTTCCGGTCACGGTCACGGCATACCACACATCACCGTTTTTGCCGTATGCCTCGCCCTCGACCACCAGCAGTGAATACTGCGGCAGCAGTTCCAGACGGTTTCCGTCCGGCGCGTCGCGCAGGTTCACCTTATCCTTGCTGATGAACGCGTAGCAGGAAAGGCTGTCCTCGGTAACAGGCTCGGGCGTAACGGGAGCGGGAGAAGGCGTAGGCGTGCGCAGACTGTCAAGATAACCCGTGATCTGGTCATTGGTCATCATTTCGGTCTGGTCCGCGCGGATATAACCGGTCATTTCATTATAGCGCGCGTACTGCCACTGGATCCCCTGATAATACTGCTGTCCCTCCACCCAGCAGACGGAGCCTTCGGGAAGCAGGCGGATGATGCCCGCCTGTCCGTCCGGCGCGCTGCGCAGCGGCACCGTATCACCCAGCGTACGGCAGTAGCCGCTGTAGGGAGCGGGAGTAGGCGTGAAGGGGACAGGCGTAGAGGTCGCCTGCATCTTCGCAAGGTATTCGGCGGCAACATCGCTCGGGATATGGTTCAGCTCGCTGTCTGTTACCCAGCCTTCGCCGCCGCGGTCCTGCGGGTTCACATAATCCCACAGGATGCCGTCCTGCCATACCTGTGCGGAGATCAGCACCAGTCCGTCTCTGGGCAGGATATCGGTCACAGCCTGGCTGCTCTGAGAGGTCTGCCCGCGAAGCGGCGTCTGATCCCTGCAGATCGCGTAGCCCTGATAGGGAGCGGCCGTAGGCGTGGGAGCGGGCGTGGGCGTTACAAATTCCGTAGGCTCCGGCGTTACATAAACAGTGGGCACAGGCGTATAGGTGGGCGGCACCGTGGGAGCGGGCGTAGGCGCGGGCAGCGTGGGCGCCGGGCTGTTCAGCTTGCTCTGCTCCGCGTCGCTGTCGCTGCGGCTCATCAGCTTCAGGTACCTGGCAAGGATGTAGCCTTCCCTGTTCTTCGCGATGACATGATACCATTCCTCGCCATTCGCGTTGAGCGTCATTTCAAGCACCCATACCTTGGTATTCTTGTTTTCAAGCTGCAACACGCGGGAGGATCCGGTATCGGGCTGCGAACGCACATTCAGCTTGGATGAAGTGGTTTTCGCCCAGAGATTGATGCCCGCACCAGTGTCTGGCGCGGGAGTGGCGGTAGGCAGCGGAGTAGCAGTGGCAAAATACGCTCTTACTTCCTCCTCTGTCAGGAAGGTAAGGGTGTTTTCCTTGAAGAAACCGGTCTTTCCGGCGTTTTCTCCCAGATACCATACCTCGCTGTCCTCATTGACCACACGCCCCGTCACATGCACGGGCTCGCTTCTCGTGGCAATGCCGATGCGGTTGTCCTCCTTTGCCGTGGGGGCGGAACGGATGTTGGTCGTATCGGATTTTGTGCGGGCGTAGCTGTCCATCGGCTGCACAAGGTAGCCCGGATCGGCGCTCGCGGCTTTCTTGTAGTAGAAGATCACATAGGAAGGCGTCATCACGCCGCCCTCAAGGTAGACATCCTCCGTCTCTCCGCTCTTTGAAAGGTCCGGCTCATAGCCCTCCTTCAGGTCCGCCGGACGGGGATATACCGTGTTCATTCCGTCATAGCACACCTGCACCGTGGCCGTGGCCACATCCGCGCCCTCCGCGTCACGGTAGTAGATGACCACTTCCTCTGTTTTGCGTGAGAAATAGAATACCGCTTCCTGTGGGAAAACCGTGCCGTCCGCGTACACAGTCACGGAAACGGGGTTTTCACTCACAATCTCATAACCGCTTCCGAGCTTTTCATCGGCATGACGCGCGTCGGCATAAACGGGTGTTACCGTGCCGCAGGTGCACAGCACGCTTTCCCGGTAGAATTCGCGTTCGTTATCGCGGTCGATATATACCACATTCACACTTTTTTCGGTGGGGACGGGCACCTCTGTCGCGGGACGGGGCGTTTCCGTCTGAACGGGGGCGGGCGCGGAGAACCAGAACACCACTGTGTCCTGATCCGCTCCGTATTCGTTGACCGTCACATAAACGCGGTCCGCACTGACCAGCTCACATCCGTCACGAAGCCCCTCCGGCGCGCAGACGATCTCCGTAACGCCCTCATAGCAGGTCATTGCCTGTTCAGGCGCCACCTGAGAGGAATCCTCCCGGCAGAGGTAGAGAACGGTCACATTCGCGGCATTTGCGCCGGTGCGCGGGTCATCCGCCGTATCAGTACCGGCGTCGTCGCCCTCTTCTTCGGCGGCAAAATAGCATACAAAGATCACTTCATCCTGGCTGAGCATCCCGTTCTGCTCGGCATAGACGATAACATATTCATCCTGGCAGATGCAGCCCTCAGGCAGAGCGGAAAGATCGGGATATACAAGATTTTCGCCGGGCATGAGCTCCGCTTCGCCGTCCGCGGCGGCGCTTTCGTCACTGCCCTCAACGGTGTAGCGCACAGGGATCCTGACCGGCCACACGGTACCGGTCTCCGCTTCCGTCGCGGCGTATACAAACACCGCTTCTTCGGGAGTGCAGTTTCCCTCCCCGTCCGCATACACGGTCACGCTGCCTTCTCCGGTAAGGATATAGCCCTCGACCGTGTCATAGCCGGGCACAACGGTGTTCCCGCCCTCCCAGATCTCACAGGCGGTGTCTTCCCTGACGCGCTCCCCGTTTTCATCGATATGGCGCACCGTGATGCTTACCGGCCATACGACCGGCTCATGGTACACATAATAGAACACGGCTTCAGCGGGCTGCAGCGTACCGTCCTCAGACGCGACGATATTGATCACGGGGTTTTCCGCCTCGCTCTCATAGCCGGGAAGCAGATCGTTGGGCTGCGGCACCAGTGTATTCTCTCCGGGCATCAGCTGCGCGAAGGTATCTGTCGCCACCGTCAGCCCGTCGCGCGTACGGTAGCTTACCGTAACGGGCAGCGGCCAGGTGAGCGGCTCACGGTATTCATAGATAAAGGTGACCGTATTCTGGCTCAGGTTACCGGAGGAATCCGCCATCACATCAACATGCGCGTCCTCATCCTTAAGCACATAATTCTCAAGCAGTCCCTCGGGCATGGGATAGACCGTATTGATCCCCTCATTGACAGCCGCCGTACCCTCCGGAGCCACGTCAAACCCGTTTTCATCGCGGTAAAGCACCGTTACATAACGGGGCCATTCGGTGGGAGAGGAATACACATACACAAAGCTGACTTCCGCCGGCGTTATCACGCCCTGCTCATCGGCATACACGGTCACAGAGGCATTTTCATCCTGCAGGCTGTAATGCACATACAGGTCCTCCGGCTCGGGCAGGATCCGGGTGGTACCCGGATATACGTCGACCGCCGTATCCGTTGCCACGGTCTCCCCTGTTTCGGATACATAGTGAACGATCACCTCTGCCGGCCAGACGACCGGGGCCTCATACACGCACAGGAACACCGCCTCGGCCGGCTGCACTGTGCCGTCCGCCGCTGCAAAGACCCGTATTTCAGTGTCTCCGATGATACTGTATCCCTCAGGCAGGCTGTCCACAGAAGCGATAACGGTGTTTTCACCCTCGTTCCAGATCTCGCACACCCCGTCCTGAAGGATCGGCGTTCCGTTTTCATCCAGATAGCGCACATTCACGGTAACAGGCCAGCTCACCTGCGGCGTATAGCTGTATACAAAGGTCACATCGCTCTGCACATTGCCCAGCGCGTCCGCGTACACGGTCTGCTCCGTGCCGTAAAGCGGAGCCCATCCATCCGGAAGAAGGGTGGGAAGGGCGTAGATCACACACTCGCCTTCGTTCCACACATCCTGCCGGGTGCTCTCCGCGATCTCTGTTCCGTTTTCGTCGGTGTAATGCACCGTCACATACACAGGCCATTCCACCGGAGGCGTATAGGTATATACAAATACCGCCTCACCCTGCACATTGCCCTCCGCGTCGGCATACACATATTTGACGCCGTCTCCCTGCAGCGTATAGCCCGCAGGCAGGGCGGAGGGATCCGCATACACCTCATTCTCTCCCTCATGCGTGATCTCAGCCATCCCTGCCGGGCAGATCTCCTCGCCGTTCTCGTTCACATACCGTACAGCCGCGTAGACAGGCCACTGTACAGGAGGCGTATAGGTATATACAAATACCGCTTCGCCCTGCACATTGCCCTCCGCATCGGCATACACATACATCACGCCGTCTCCCTGCAGCGTATACCCCTCGGGCAGAGAGGAGGGAGAGGCATATACGGTGTTCTCCCCCTCATGCGTGATCTCGGCGCTTCCGGCCGGGCAGATCTCCTCGCCGTATTCGTTGATATAGCGCACATTGACATAAACAGGCCACTGCACGGCAGGCGTATAGCTGTAAACAAAGGTCACTTCACCGGGCTGTACGGTGCCGTCCGGAGAAGCATACACCTGCTGTACGCTGTCTCCCTCCAGCGCGTAGCCGTCCGGCAGGAAGGAAGGCTGAGCCCATACGGAATTATTCCCTTCGTATACATCCTGTGTGCTGTCATCGCACAGCACAAAGCCGTCCGGCGTAACATAGTGCACGGTCACACGCACGGGCCACTGCACGGAGGGGGCGATCTCCTCCGCCGGCACCGGCTGAGTGGATATATAGATACGTATCTCTTCCGCGGAGGAATCCGCACGGCTGCAGATCACCGTTACCGGCGTCGCTCCGTCCGCGGTGCTTCCGCAGTCATAGACGCCGAAAAGGTCGTCCCCGCTGCCGGGGAAGAAATCGATGAATTCCCCGTACAGATCCGATATTTCCAGCTTCAGGCTGCTCATATCCGTACCGGCGGGAAGCTGCGCCCAATAGGCGTTTTCATAGCCCGCTTTTTCAAGCGGCACAGCCTGCGCGGAGGCGGTTCCGCCCCATCCGTCCGCGTACAGCACGGAAACAGACAGCGCGTTTCTGTCCAGCGCCAGCGCGCCGGAGCAGGAAAGTGCCAGCACAGACACGCATACAATAATGAACATTGCCTTAAGCAGAAAGGACGTTTTTTCCCGCATAACGATGCCTCCTCGATAAGTGACAAAAGTATCACCATCATATTTCAATTTTATTACAAAGCCGCAACATTGTCAATCATTTTGAGGTTCACAGGGCTTACGGGCAGGAATAAGACACGCCGCGGCGAATTATTGAATGTTTAGGAAACAGAAAGGAAAGTACCATGCGCGAAGACAGTGAGCTGAGAGAGGAGATCATCTCCTCAAAAAGGATATACAGCGGATACATCGTCAGTCTGGATCTTGCCGAGGCGCGCCTTCCGGACGGAAATCTCGCCCCGCGTGAGATCGTGAGGCATCGCGGCGCCGTGGCGGTCGTGCCGGTGGACGAGATCGGCTGCGTCACGCTGGTGCGCCAGTGGCGCGCGCCGATCGGCAGGATCACGCTGGAGATCCCGGCCGGAAAGCTTGAACCCGGTGAGGAGGACCGCGCAGCCGCCGCCGTAAGGGAGCTGGAGGAGGAAACAGGTCTGCGGGCCGCGAGATGGCAGGAACTGACGGTGCTGGATACCACACCCGGCTTCTCAGATGAAAAGATCACCCTGTATCTGGCCACCCAGCTTTCCGCTCACGCCGCCCATACCGATCCGGACGAGTTTCTCGATGTGCTGCGCATGCCGCTTGAAATGGCGGTAGCCAAGGTGATGAGCGGGGAAATCAGCGACGGGAAGACCGTGGCCGGTCTGCTGATGGCACAGAAGCGGCTTTCCGCTCAGGAACAGGCGCCGCTTTTCACCTCCGCCCCTATTCAACGCGGGAAGGACGTTTTTTCTTCCCTGCAGGCAGACAAAAAACAGTAAAGAAGAGATCATGATGGAAAATATCCGGTTTCCGGATCATCACCGCCTGAAGGCGATCTTCCGCCGCCCGCCGGTTCTTGAAACGGAGCGCCTCATCCTCAGGCCGGTCAGAAAAAGCGACGCGGGAGACCTGTACTGCTACGCGTGTGACGCGGAGGTCGCGCGCTATGTGCTGTGGCGAAAGCATGACTCCATCCGCGATTCAAGGGAGCAGATCCGCTGCCTGCTCAGGCAGTACCGCCGGGGGCAGCCCGGAAGCTGGGCCATTGAGGAAAAAAAGAGCGGAAAGATGATCGGCACCATCGGGTTCATGTGGGTCAGCCCGCAGAACCGCAGCGCCGAGTGCGGATACAGCCTTTCACGAGCCTATTGGAACCGCGGTCTGATGACCGAAGCGCTCACGGCGCTCATCCGTTTCGGCTTTGAAACGCTCGGGCTCAGCCGTATCGAGGCACAGCACGATGTACAGAACCCGTCAAGCGGCCGCGTGATGCAAAAATGCGGCATGACCCGGGAGGGCGTGCTGCGCGAACGGGTGATCAACAAGGGCGTTCCGGCCGATACGGCGGTGTACAGCATACTGAGCAGCGAATATGACCTCCAAAAGCATGCCGCGAGGGCGCAAAGCCCGGAGCAGCCCGCCGCGGAGCCCGCGGATATACGGCGAAAAGCAGCAAAAAGCGCGGCGGGGCGCAGGCGTACGCCGCTGAGAAAGCGAAAAATAAAAAATTGACCGTATACAGTCGATTTTCTGACAGCCCATCGATATTTCATCTGAAGGAGGATACATAAAGATGTTTCACTACAAATGTCACGGCACCTGCTCAAACCAGATCGATCTGGAGATCGAAAACGGTATCATCAAAACCTGCCAGATCATCGGCGGCTGCAGAGGCAACACGCAGGGCCTTTCCAGAACGGTGATCGGCCGTGACGCGCGGGAGATCATGAATATGCTGCGCGGCATCCCCTGCCGCGGCAACACTTCCTGCCCGGACCAGTTGAGCAGAGCCATTGAAGCATACCTGAAGGAGGAGTAAATCACCATGGCACAGAACAAAAATTCCGGTAAAAAAAATAAGGCGGAGGAACGCAAAAAGCTGATCATCCGCATCGTATGCATCGTGATGTGCGCGGCGCTGATAGGCACGCTGGGCTTCCTGGCCGCCTGCAGCGGCGTCTGACCGCAGTCCGTCACAGCAGACGATACCGCGTTTTCCAAGATATCAGGACCGCCCGCGGCGGTACAGATCTCAGCATCCGTACCGCCGCGGGCGGTTTTTTACCGGGGCCGGCGGATCTCCGTGTCCGGGCAGCCGCGCAGCCAGTATCCCTTCAGGTAGTAGATGATAAACACAACAGCTGTGACCAGCCAGCTGATGCCGTACACGATGCTGATGCCCAGCAGCGTTTTCCAGTGCGGAAGCACAAAGAAGATCCACAGCACGCGCAGCAGGCAGGTGCCCAGCATCACGATGATCATGGGGCGCAGCGTATCCCCCGTGCCGCGGAAGCTGCCGCTGAACACCTCCACAAAGCTCCAGACGAAGTAGAACGGAACGATGTACCACATGATCTGTATGGCCATATCGATGGTATCCGGGCTGCTCAGGAAGGCGGAATAGACAGCGCGGGCGGAAAGCAGCAGCAGCGCGGAAAGGCACACGGTGGAGCAGAGCGCGATGCGCAGGCACACCCGTATGCCGCGCTTCATCCTTTCGTATTTGCCCGCTCCCCAGCACTGACCCACAAAGCTGCAGATCGCGATGCCGAAAGCGTTGCTGGTCACCCAGTAAAAGCCGTCCAGCTTGCCGGTGGCGGTCCAGGCCGAAACAGTTGCCGTACCGAAGGAATTGATGGCGCTGAGGATGATCGTGTTGCTGATGGAATACATGCTGCCCTGCAGACCGCTGGGCAGGCCGATGCGAAGGATCTTGCGCAGCACATCCCACCGCACCGATAGCTTAGTCGGCACGATCCTGTGCGGGCCGTCCACACGCATAAGGAACACCACCGCCATCACGGCACACAGCAGCATGGAAAGCACGCTGGCGATCGCCGCTCCGGCAACGCCCATGCGGAACACGGCCACAAAAAGCAGGTCCGCCGCGATGTTGAACAGGCAGCTCACGATCAGGTATATAAGCGGGCGTTTTGAATCCCCCACGCCCTGCAGCGTTCCCTGAAACAGGTTATACAGCAAAAGCAGCGGAGCGCCCGTAAAATAGATACGCAGGTAGAGAACGGAATCCTCCATGATGTCCTCGGGGTTGTTGAGCAATCTCAAGGCGCTTGGGGCAATGAGGATACCGAGCAGAGCGATCACGATGCCGGCAATGGTACAGAACACGATGCTCGTATGCAGCACTCTGCTTACATTTTCATCATCCCTTGCGCCGTAATACTGGGCGATCAGCACCGTTGCACCGCCGTTCAGACCGGTAAAAAAGCCGATGATCAGGTTGGTGAGCGTGCTGGCGCTGCCGCCTACCGCGGCCAGCGCGTTATCGCCCTCAAAGCGGCCCACAATAAAGGCGTCCGCCGTATTGTACAGCTGCTGAAACAGCAGCCCCAGCAGAACAGGAAAGAAAAAGCCCATCAGCTTTTTCCACACGACACCCGTTGTAAGATCATTCTTATCCGTCAGTACGCTCATCTGCATTTCTCCTTGCCGATGTTCCGAACACACGGATTATAGCATGTTCACAGGCAAATGCAATACCCGCACACGGACATTTTTGACCATATAGGCAATGCCGCGTGAATCAGTCAGCTCGGTATTGCCCGAACGCATGAAAACAGGCCGGGAGCGGGCCGCGGCATAACGCCGCCCGTTTCCGGCCTGTACAGCTTTTTTACAACACCTTGCTGAGAAAATCCTTTGTGCGCTGCTGTTTGGGATGGGAGAAGATCTCTTCCGGCGTCCCCTCCTCGATCAACTGGCCTTCATCCATAAACAGCACCCTGTCCGCCACCTCGCGGGCAAAGCCCATTTCGTGCGTCACCACCACCATGGTCATGCCGCTGCGGGCCAGCGTCTTCATTACATCAAGCACCTCGCCCACCATTTCGGGGTCCAGCGCGGAGGTGGGCTCGTCAAAGAGCATCACCTCGGGCTCCATGCACAGGGCACGCACGATGGCGATCCTCTGCTTCTGCCCGCCCGAAAGCTGGTTGGGATAGGCGTTGGCACGGTTCGCGAGGTTCACACGCTCCAAAAGCTCCATTGCTTTCTTTTCCGCCTCTTCACTGCTCTTTTTCAGCAGCTTGCGGGGCGCGAGCGTCATGTTTTTGAGGATGGTCATATTGGGGAACAGATTGAAATGCTGGAACACCATGCCCATCTTCTGACGGTGAATATTGATATTCACCTTTGCGTCGGTGATATCAACACCCTCAAAAGTGATGGTACCGAGGGTGGGCAGCTCCAGCAGATTCAGGCAGCGAAGGAAAGTGCTCTTTCCGCTGCCGGAGGGGCCGATGATCACCACCACTTCTCCCCGCTTGATATCGGTGCTCACTCCCCGGAGGGCGCGCAGCTTACCGTTGTCAAAATGCTTTTCCAGATCGCGTACAGAAATCAGTACATCTTTATTTTCGGCTACTGCCTTGTTCATCGTATCAGTGGTCACTGCTGCGCAGCCTCCTTTCCAGTTTTCCTACCAGCCATGTGAAGAACATGACCAGCGCCAGATAAATGCCGGCTACAGCCAGCAGCGGCAGGAAGGGCGAATAGGTAACGGAGCGGATGATCTCGCCGCCCTTGTTGAGATCTCTTACCGCCACATAACCGGATACGGAGGTCTCCTTGAGCAGGGCGATGAATTCGTTGGCCAGCGTGGGCAGGATGCTCTTGAACACCTGCGGCAGCACGATGTGCCACATGGTCTGCAGATAATTGAAGCCCAGGCTCCGGCCCGCCTCAAACTGTCCGTTATCGATGCTCATGATGCCGCCGCGGATGATCTCCGCCACATAGGCACCGGAGTTGATACCGAAGGCCAGAATGGCGGCTACCGTGCCGTTGCTGGAGGAGGAAAAGATGATCAGATACATAATGAGCAGCTGCACCATCACAGGCGTGCCGCGGATGACTGTCAGGTATACATTGCACACCTTGTCCAGCACACGCAGGATCGCTTTTCCGGGGCCGGGACGCATATTCTCGTTGTTTTTCTGCCAGGTGGAACGGATGGCAGCCACCACCGCGCCGATCACAATACCCATACAGCCGGAAACCAGAGTGATCATCAGCGTCATGCCAAGGCCGGACAGCAGATAGTTCCAGCGGTTGTCATCGATGAAATTCAGCTTGAAATCGGAAACGAAGGGATGAAGCTGCCTGCCCACGGCGATCTTTTCAGCCATGTTATAGGCGGCCATCAGCAGCTGGTTTTCATCACATTCCGCCGCGCAGGTGATCTCCTGACAGATCATCGCGTGTTCGTAGGGAGAATACAGCAGCCAGGTGGTCTTTTCTCCCTCCCTGCGCACAAGCGCGCTGATATCCGCCTTTTCCTTCGCCTTGCTGTTTCCGCGGGCCGTGCCGTCGGAAATGTAGGAAAGCGTACAGGGCTCAAAGCCGTTACCCAGCGCTTCTTCGGCGCTGCAGGGCAGCGCATACACAAGGATGCCTATGCTGCCGTCTTTTTTCTGATAGGCAAACTGAGTGGTATAGACATCGCCGTCCCGGTCTTCAGCAGATTTATCCGCTTTGAAATCTGCCGGGGCGGTAACATCGGCCAGCTTGTAGTAATTTTCACCGCTGCCCTCATCAAAGAAGCCCGTCAGAACGGTAGGCTTTATTCCCGCAAGCTTAAGCTCGGTCACGGTGACGGTGCCGTCTTCGTTTTCGATCACCTCTCCGCCTTCAAACTTCAAAACATCGGCATCGCGGAAGAAAATGAAATAGCAGGCAGCCGCGGCAACGGCAATGATCAGCAGGGCAATGCCCAGACGCAGCCATACTTTAGTGCTTTTTTTCATACAGATCCAACCTTCATATAACGCCGAAAATGAAGGAGCGGGACCGCTCCTTCATTTTCTGTCTTCAATACAGGATGTACGAACCGGGAAAGAATTTACTCTTCCACGGGAATGTACTTTTCGATGATGGCAGCCACGGTGCCGTCGGCGATCAGCTCTTCCAGAGCGGCATTGATCTTTTCAAGCAGCTCGGTGTTGTTCAGATTGATGGCGATGGCATAGTCTTCATTGGTATATTCGGTATCCAGAACCAGCAGGCCTTCATTGGCTTCCACATAGGCCTTGGCGGGGTTGTTGTCGATAACAACGCAATCGATCTTGCCGGCCATCAGAGCGGCAACGGCATCGTTACCGGTCTTGAACTGCAGAACATTGTCAGCGCCGAAGTCATCAGTGCAGTAGATGTCACCGGTGGTACCCTGCTGAACACCGACCTTGTAAGCGGCGCCTTCGGCATACAGGTCATCTACACAGGTGATGGGAGAGCCTTCCTTTACAATGATGCTCTGAACACCATTGGCGTAGCTGACAGAGAAGTTGACGGACTGGAGACGGTCCTCCGTCACAGTCATACCGGCCATGGCAATATCATACTTGCCGGCTTCGACGGAAGCGACCAGCGTTTCAAATTCGGCATCAACGATCACCAGTTCCATGCCCAGCTTGTCGGCAATGGCAGCGGCGATCTCGGCATCGATACCTACGACCTGACCATCCTCATAAAACTCATAAGGAGGGAAGTGAGCGTTGGTACCCATGGTAAGGGTATCGGCCAGAGCAGCGCAGCAGGACAGGAGCATGCATACGGAAAGCAGAGCGGCAAAGAACTTTTTCATTTTGTGATCCTCCTCGTTCATAGTCACCCAAAGGGTGATCATCTCGTTTTTCGGTCCCTTTTCGGGAACACGGCAAGTATAGCACGCCATGCCTCCGGTGTCAACACCTTTTTGCATAAAAATTCAATTTTGTTTGATTTATAGTTTTTTTATGCATTATTTATGCAAATATTCCGGCGTATGCTGCTGCATTTATGCATTGCATGTCATATCAGGGAATTTTTTCTCCATATAAAGAAAAAAGAAGCGGCGCGTGTACAGCGCGTTTTGCGTAAAGCCGTCATGATACACGTATGCCGGAGCAGGAAAAGCGGATTTTACATGCGTTCTATTGCATTCGGCGCGCGCGGGCGTTATAATCCGGATAGAGAAATGAAGGGAGGCGACCGTATTGATAAGAAAGGCAGCCGCTTTTTTGCTGTGTGCCCTGCTGCTGAGCGCCATCGGCTGCGCGGCGGAGAGCAGCGGATACGCTCCCCTGCCCTTTGACAGCATGGAAGCCCCTTACGCGCCCCGCGAGGAGGGCTGGGACGACAGCCTGATGCATTATCAGGACGCGTCCATCACCGTGCGCGCCGAGCAGGTCTGGCCCGGCCAGGCCGCTGTATTGCTTGTATATGTCACGCTTTCAGACGCCTCCCAATTCCGCACGGCATGGGCGGGAAGCGTACCGGCCTCCCGCGAGGTGGCCGATGTAAGGGAGATCGCCTCGGCCTGCAACGCGGTAGCCGCCCTGAACGGGGATTATTTTGCCTACCACAGTGAGGGCATCGTGTGGCGCAACGGGATCGAGGTACGCATGCGCCCGGTCAAGGACCGGGATACCCTGATCATCGATACAAACGGTGATTTTCATATCCTTGCCCCCACGACAAAAAAAGGCTTTGAGGAATACCGGGGCAGTGTGCTCCACGCGTTCTGCTTCGGCCCTTCGCTGGTAAAGGACGGCGTGACCGAAACAGATTTTGACCGGATCGATCTGGACTGTATGAAATACAAGCGCGACCAGAGGCTGGCGATCGGCCAGCTGGATACGCTTTCCTATGTGATCGCTGCCGTGGACGGCCCCGCCTATGCCTCCTCCGCCGGCATGACGCTGCCCGAGCTTGCTGCGTTCATGAAGGAGCTGGGCTGTGTAAACGCCTACAACCTGGACGGCGGGAACAGCGCGTGCGTGGTGCTGCACGGCATCAAGATGAACGCGATGAATTCCTCCAAGGTGCGCGAGGTGGGCGATATCATCTATTTTGCCACGCTTTGCCCCGATGAAGGCACTGAGGAGGAGCAATGATCAGAAAAGCGCTTTTTCTGCTTCTGGCAGCCGCGGAGGCGTGCTGCCTGTGCCTGTTTCTTTCTTCTCCCGTACAGGGCGGCGCGCAGGCGCTTGCCGTGAACAGACAGGGAGAAGCGGTGTGCACCGTATGGGGCGCCGCCGGCGCCGCCGCGCTGCTTTCCGCCTGCGCGTTTTCGATTCTGACCGAAAAAAAGGATCATACCGTCTTCCCCGCCGCGCTGTGTCTCACGGCGGCGTTTTCGTATGTATTTGCCCGCGTGTTTTACTGCCTCGTCCGGCCGGACCGGTATTTTTACGGCCGCGATGCCGCGGAAGCGCTCCTGATGATGCTGGATGTACGGGAGGGCGGCTTCCTGTATTCGGGAGCGGCGGCGGGAGCAGCGGCCGCCTGCCTGACGGCGTCCCTGCTGTCAAAGCGTTACTCCTTTTCCGGGCTTGCCGAAAAGCTGCTCTGCCCCTTCCTGTTCGTGACGGCAGTGCTGTTCGCGGCGGAGCTTTATACATCCGCCGGACGCGGGCCGGCCGCGGGTGACGGAGAGGCGGTATTCCCGTTTACGGTATCAGGGCGGTTCGGGAAGGCCAGATATGCCGTATGCCTGTACGAATGCGCGGTACAGCTGCTTATGCTCATCGCGTGCCTGATCCTCAGAAACCGGGGCAAACGCGCCCTGCCGGCAGCCGTCCTTTTGATCGCGGCGCTTCGCGTACCGCTCATCACGCTGAACACAGGTGATATATGCACGCTGGGCTTTCTCCCGTTTACGGGAAGCGGCTTTGTTAAAACAGAGTGCGCGCTGTCGGGGCTCGTGCTGCTTTCAGGTGCCCTGCGGGCGTCGGTACGCGGAAAAGGGAAAACCGCGCTGCTTCGATTTCCGCTGTGCGCGGTCTTTATCGCATGCGGTATCCTGTGCATCTGGGCAATGGACAAGACCGGTTTTTCAAACCTGCTCCTGTATATCCTGCTCACCCTTTCCGTGATCGCGGCCGCCCTTTGCTCGCTTTGGAAAAAAAGCAAAAAATGAGAGGACAGCCGGGCGGTTTGTGTTGACAAAATACCGCTTTCAGCATATTATATACAAGGTAGATTTCGCGTATCATATGTTGTCTTTTTATGCTTTCCGATGCAAATATCTGGAAAATAAGGGAGGATGAACAAACCATGGAGTATCTTCTCGGTGTCGACCTCGGCACCTCCGGCACCAAAACAGTCCTTTTTGACAAGACCGGCAAGGCCATTGCCGGAGAGACCATTGAATATCCTCTGTATCAGCCGCAGAACGGCTGGGCGGAGCAGGACGCGGATGACTGGTGGCATGCCGCGCGGGACACCATCAAAGCCGTTCTCGCAAAGAGCGGCGTGGATGCCGCCGATATCAAGGGCATCAGCTTTTCCGGCCAGATGCACGGCCTGGTGCTGACCGATGAAAACGACAAGGTGCTCAGAAAGAGCATCATCTGGTGCGACGGCCGCACGCAGGAAGAATGCAATGAGATCACCGAAAAGATCGGCAAGGACCGTCTGATCGAGATCTCCGCCAACCCCGCCCTCACCGGCTTCACCGCCGGAAAGATCCTGTGGGTGCGCAGGCATGAGCCCGAGATCTTCGCCAGGGCGAAGCACGCCATGCTGCCCAAGGATTATGTGCGTTTCAAGCTGACCGGCGAATACTATTGCGAAATGAGCGACGCCAGCGGCACCAACCTGCTGGATGTGCCCGGCCGCTGCTGGAGCAAAGAGATCCTTGAAAAGCTGGATATCGACCCGGATCTGCTTCCTCCCCTGCTTGAGAGCAGCGACATCGCAGGCCGCATCACCAGGGAAGCCGCCGAAGCCACCGGCCTGAAGGAAGGCACAATCGTGGCTGCCGGCGCCGGCGATAACATGGCTGCCGCCGTAGGTACCGGCGTTGTGGTGCCCGGCAAGGCTTTCGTTACCATCGGCACCAGCGGCGTGGTATTCGCCCACTCCAAGTCCGTGCAGATCGACCCCGCCGGCCGCGTGCACTCCTTCTGTGCCGCCGTTCCCGGTGAATATGTGGTGATGAGCTGCACCTTGAGCGCCGGTCTCTCCCTCAAGTGGTACCGTGACCAGTTCTGCAAGGCCGAGATTCAGGCCGCCGAGGAAATGGGCACCGATCCCTACATCCTGATGAATGAAGAAGCGGATAAGAGCCCCATCGGCGCCAACCGCCTCATCTTCCTGCCCTATCTGATGGGCGAGCGCAGCCCGCTGCTGGATCCCAATGCCCGCGGCGCGTTCATCGGCCTTTCCGCCATGCACACCCGCAGGGATCTGCTGCGTGCCGTGATGGAAGGCGTTACCTACAGCCAGCGTCAGAATCTGGATGTGCTGGACGGCATGCATGTACTGCCCCAGAGCATTTTCGCCTGCGGCGGCGGCGCGAAGAGCCCCTTCTGGCGCCAGATGATGGCCGATACCTTCCATATGCCTGTCAAGACCGTCAAGAACACCGAAGGCCCCGCCCTGGGCGCCGCCATTCTGGCCGGTGTGGCCTGCGGCCTGTACAGCACCATTCCCGAGGCTGCCGAGGCCATGATCCGCGAAAAGGATGCCATGCTGCCCGATGAAGAACGCGGAGCGCACTATGACAAGGTATACAGCATCTACAAGGGCCTGTATCCGCAGCTGAAGGAAAGCTACGCTCAGCTTGCGAACCTTGATAACTGAAACACATCAATCAAATAAAGGAGAGCATGACCATGGAATTCATTTCTGTATTTGACAAGCGTTTCGCTCCCTACGGCCGTGTCATCGAAGGCTATGACACTGCGGCGCTGCTGGCGGCCCTGAAAAAGACCGAGCTGCCCGAGGGCGTAGCCTATGTGCCCCGCGTACAGAGCCTGCACGACGCCGCCGGCGCCGAGGACATCATGACCGCCATCTACGGCGGCATGCCCTTCGAGATCGGCTACTGCAACGGCCACAACACCAAGCTGAACTGCCTGGAATATCATCGCGACAGCGAGATCAACCTGGGCACCGAGGATTTCATTCTGCTCATCGCGAAGCAGGGTGAGATCGAGGACGGCGTGCTGGATACCGAAAAGGTAAAGGCCTTCAAGGTTCCCGCCGGCGTCATGGTGGAAGTATACGCCACCACGCTGCATTATGCCCCCTGCCATGCCGACCCCGCCAAGGGCTTCCAGGTAATGGTGGTGCTGCCCGACGGCACCAATACCGATTACCGTCCCGGCTGCAAGGCCAATGTGATGGACAGCCAGCTGTGGGCCCGCAACAAGTGGCTCATCGCCCATCCCGAAAGCGACGAAGCCAAGCAGGGCGCCTATGTGGGCCTGAAGGGTGTCAACACCGATATCGCCGCCGATCTGTAATTTTCCATGTTATCCTTGATATCAAAGTGATATCTTAAGGAAACACTGATTAAATGAGGCCGGCGCAGATGCGAGTGAATTTTGTGCAAGATGCGACCGCAGAAATCGAAGGTTTACCGGATGTAAATCGAGATTTTTGCAGTCAGCAGATTGTGCAAAAGGCGCCGCAGATGGGCTTACCGAATTAATCAGCGTTTTCTAAATTAACATCATGAAAAGGAGAATCACCATGTTCAACAACATCCCCGATGTGAAGCTGGGCATCATTGCCGTCAGCCGTGACTGCTTCCCCATCGCTCTGTCCGAGCAGCGCCGCAAGAACATCGTTAAGGCCTTCGGTAAGGGTCTGTACGAGTGCCCCGTCACCGTGGAAAACGAAAAGGACGCTCAGGCTGCCGTTGAAAATGTGAAGAAGAAGGGCTGCAACGCTCTGGTCGTCTTCCTCGGCAACTTCGGCCCCGAGACTCCCGAGACCCTCATCGCCAAGTTCTTTGACGGCCCCTGCATGTTTGTGGCTGCCGCCGAAGGCGACGGTGACATGATCAACGGCCGCGGCGACGCTTACTGCGGCATGCTGAACTGCTCCTACAACCTGGGCATGCGTCATCTGAAGGGCTACATTCCCGAGTATCCCGTGGGGACCGCCAAGGAATGCGCTCAGATGATCAAGGAATTCATCCCCATCGCCCGCGCCATCATCGGTGTCAAGAGCCTGAAGATCATCACCTTCGGTGCCCGTCCTCAGGATTTCTTCGCCTGCAACGCCCCCATCAAGGGCCTGTACGAGCTGGGTGTAGAAATTGAAGAGAACAGCGAGCTGGATCTGCTGGTCAGCTACAAAGAGCATGCCAATGATCCCCGCATTCCCGATATCTGCAAGGAAATGGCCGCCGAAATGGGCGAAGGCAAGTATTATGAGGATCTGAACGCCCGCATGGCGCAGTTCGAACTCACCCTGCTTGACTGGGCCGAGAATCACAAGGGCAGCCGCCAGTATGTCGCTTTCGCCGACAAGTGCTGGCCCGCCTTCCCCAGCCAGTTTGGCTTTGAGCCCTGCTATGTAAACAGCCGTCTGGCTGCCCGCGGCATCCCCGTTGCCTGCGAAGTGGATATCTACGGCGCTCTGAGCGAGTACATCGGTGCCTGTGTTTCCGCCGATGCCGTCACCCTGCTGGATATCAACAACTCCGTGCCCGGCTACATCTATGATGAAGACATCAAGGGCCGCTACAACTATGACATCACCGATACCTTCATGGGCTTCCACTGCGGCAATACTCCCCAGTGCAAGATGTGTGAAGACCGCGCCGTCAAGTATCAGCTGATCCAGCACCGTGTTCTGGAGCCCGCCGGTTCCGAGCCCGACATCAGCCGCGGCACCCTCGAAGGCGACATCGCCGCTTCCCCCATCACCTTCTATCGCCTGCAGTGCGACAGCGAGGGCGAGCTGCGCAGCTACATCGCCCAGGGCGAAGTACTGGATGTGAAGACCCGCTCCTTCGGCGGCATCGGCGTATTCGCCATTCCCGAAATGGGCCGCTTCTACCGTCATGTGCTGGTGCAGAAGCGCTATCCGCATCACGGCGCCGTGGCCTTCGGTCACTACGGAAAGGCTCTGTTCGAAGTGTTCAAGTATCTGGGCATCAAGGACATCGCCTACAACCAGCCCAAGGCTCTGCCCTATCCCACCGAGAATCCCTTCTGATCGCAATAACGATCTTTTCTGCGCCGCTGCCCGCAAGGCAGCGGCGCGTTTTTCAACACCTAAACGCACCTGCATACCGGCAGAAAGGAAAAACATGACCACACCTATTGATAAGAACGGCTTCGCGCAGATCTGCATCATCGTGCCCGATATCGAGAAGGCCGCTGTAAAATGGTCAACGCTCCTCGGCTGTGAAAAGCCGGAGATACGCGAGCTTCACTTTGAAGGAAGTAAAGATTTTCGTTATCGCGGTCAGGAGATCTCCTGTGATATCCTCATCTCAGTGATCAGCATGCCCGGATTTGTGATCGAACTGCATCAGCTGCTCAACGGCCCCAGCACCTTTCACGAATTTGTGGAAAAGCACGGATACGGTGTACACCATATCGGCTTTGAGGTGGGTGATAAAAGGGACAGCGTGATCGCTTCTCTCGCGGAGGAGGGCTTTGACACAGGCCGCACCGTAGGCTTCTACCCCGGAAGCAGCTGGACCATCGTGGATACCGAGGATGTGCTTGGAGTCAACCTGAACATCAAGCCGGTAAGATGATCCGGCCCGTTCAGGCTCCCTGAGGTTCCGTTCTCCGCCGCGTTCCCTGTGCGGGCAGATTGCAGAGCCGTCTGCCTGTTCAGTGATCACGGTTTCAAAGCATGTCCGCGAAACACACGCAAAAGCGCACGGCATCGTCTGTATGCCGTGCGCTTTTGCGTGCGTTTATATCTGTCAGTTGAACAGATCCTTTACCTTGTCCAGAAAGCTCTTGCGCTTGTCGTATTCCTTGCCGGTGGAGGCATCGTCAAACTGCCGGAGCAGCTCCTTCTGCTTATCCGAAAGGCGGCGGGGAATATCGATATGTACATGCAATATCAGATCTCCGCGCACCTTGGTGCGGATATCAGCCACGCCCTCTCCGCGGATGCGGAACTCCGTGCCTTCCTGCGTGCCCTCCGGGATCTTATAGGTGGTCTTTTTGCCGCCCAGCAGCGGTACCTCGATCTCTGCTCCAAGCGCGGCCTGTGTGAAGGAAATGGGTACATCCAGATGGAGCAGCGTACCTTCCCGCCTGAACATCTTATGCGGGCGCACCTGCACCGTTACATACAGGTCTCCGTTCGGCCCGCCGTTCACACCCGCCTCGCCGTCTCCGCGGTACACAAGCCTGTTTCCGTTATCAAAGCCGGCCGGCACCTTTACAGTAGCCGTATGCTTCTTTTTCTGCATACCGGTGCCGGAGCAGGCGGTGCATTTGTCCACGATCAGTTTGCCGGTTCCGGAGCACTTGGGACAGGGGCGTATGGTGGATATAAAGCCGCTGTTCATCCTTACCTGGCCGGAGCCTTTGCAGGTGGGACAGGTCTGCGGCTTGGTACCGGCCTTGCAGCCCGTACCGCGGCAGGTATCGCAGGTATCGTTGCGCATGAAATCAAAGGTCTTTTCGCAGCCGAAGGCCGCTTCTTCAAAATTGATGCGCAGCTCATAGCTGAGATCATTTCCCTGACGCGGCGCGTTGGTACGCTGTGAGCGCCCCATTCCGCCGCCGAAGAGCTGATCAAAGATATCTCCGAAGCCGCCCATACCGCCAAACGGATCAAACCCGCCCGCTCCGCCGCCGAACCCCTGCGCGGGGTCATTGAAGCCAAACTGGTCATACCTCGCGCGCTTATCGGGATCGGAAAGCACTTCATTGGCCTCATTCAGCTCCTTGAAGCGTTCCTCCGCCGTTTTGTCATCGGGATGCAGATCAGGATGGCACTCCTTGGCCAGCTTGCGGTAAGCCTTTTTGATATCATCGGCACTGGCGTTCTTATCAACTCCCAGCACCTCATAGTAATCGCGCTTATCAGCCATATATCATCACTCTCATCCGTATAAGCACCGCGTGCCGCAGGGCACGCGGTGCAGGTATTCACGGTGTACAGGCAGCTGTATCAGTTTACATCGCCCTCGGCGTTATAGGTACCGTCATCATTGGGGGCGGAGGTATCACCGGGCTGAGCGCCCATATCGGGAGCGGCTCCGCCTTCCTGCTGATAGAGCTTACCGAAGATCTGGTATACCTTCTGGGTCATCTCTTCCATAGCGGTCTTGATCTCGGCGGCGTTGTTGCCCTCGCGTACCTTCTTGAAATTGTCGATCTCGGTACGCACGGTGTTCTTGTCGTCCTCGCTCAGCTTGTCGCCGTTCTCCTTGAGCTGCTTTTCCAGTTCGTAGATCATGCTGTCGGCGCGGTTGAGCGTCTCGATCTCTTCCTTCTTCTGCTTGTCCTGCTCGGCGTACTGCTCGGCTTCCTTCACGCGTTGCTTGATCTCGTCCTCAGTCATGTTGGTGGAAGCGGTGATCGTCACTTTCTGCTCGTTGCCGGTGCCCTTATCCTTGGCGCTTACATTCACGATGCCGTTGCGGTCGATGGAGAAGGTCACCTCGATCTGAGGCACACCGCGGGGAGCGGCGGGGATGCCGGACAGCTGGAAGCGGCCCAGCGTCTTGTTGTCATAGGCCATGGGGCGTTCGCCCTGCAGAACATGGATCTCAACGGTGGTCTGCCCGTCCGCGGCGGTGGAGAACACCTGAGACTTTGTGGTGGGGATGGTGGTATTGCGCTCGATCAGCTTGGTGAAGATGTGGCCTTCCGTTTCCAGACCCAGAGACAGGGGGGTAACATCCAGCAGCAGTACATCCTTTACCTCGCCGCCCAGCACGCCGGCCTGAATGGCAGCGCCGATGGCTACGCACTCATCGGGGTTGATGCCCTTGAAGGGCTCCTTGCCGGTGACCTTCTTCACGGCCTCCTGCACGGCGGGGATACGGGTGGAACCGCCCACCAGGATCACCTTATCCAGCTGCGCGGAGGTAAGTCCGGCGTCACGCAGGGCATTGTTCATGGGGGTGATGGTCTTTTCCACAAGATCCGCGGTCAGCTCGTTGAACTTGGCGCGGGTGATGGTCATATCCAGATGCTTGGGGCCAGTCGCGTCAGCGGTGATGAAGGGCAGGTTGATGTTGCTGGTCATGGCGCCGGAAAGCTCGATCTTCGCCTTTTCAGCGGCTTCCTTCAGGCGCTGGAAAGCCATACGGTCCTTCTTGAGATCAATGCCGTTTTCCTTCTGGAAAGCATCGGCGATGTAGTCGATCAGGCGATTATCAAAGTCATCGCCGCCAAGACGGGTATCACCGTTGGTGGCCAGAACTTCAAACACGCCGTCGCCGATCTCAAGAATGCTCACATCGAAGGTGCCGCCGCCCAGGTCATACACCAGGATCTTGTGGCTGTCTTCCTTGTCAAGGCCGTATGCCAGAGAAGCGGCAGTGGGCTCATTGATGATGCGCAGCACTTCCAGACCCGCGATCCGGCCGGCATCCTTGGTGGCCTGACGCTGAGAGTCGGAGAAGTAGGCAGGCACGGTGATAACGGCCTGTGTGACCGTCTCGCCCAGATAGGCCTCGGCATCGGCCTTCAGCTTCTGAAGAACCATCGCAGAGATCTCCTGAGGGTTGTAGGCCTTGCCGTCGATATCCACCTTGAAGGAAGTGCCCATCTGGCGCTTGATGGAAGCGATGGTGCGGTCGGGATTGGTGATGGCCTGACGCTTCGCGATCTGGCCTACCAGACGCTCGCCGTCCTTGGTGAAAGCAACTACAGAGGGGGTGGTGCGGGCGCCTTCGGCGTTCGCGATCACAACGGGCTCGCCGCCTTCCATTACGGCAACGCAGCTATTGGTGGTTCCCAGGTCAATACCGATAATCTTACTCATTTTCTTTTTCCTCCGTTCATATCATCTATCAGTTGTTGATGTTAAATCTATGTCAACCGCCCGCGGGGGCGGGAGACTTCCGTTTTACAAATTCTTACGCTTTTGCTTCCTTACGCTTCCGCCACTACCTTGACCATCGCGTGGCGCAGCACAGTCTCTCCCATGCGGTAGCCCTTCTGCAGCACCATGCATACCGTTCCGGGCTCGCCCTCATCCGCTGTGCCCTGCAGCACGGCGTTTTCAAGGTTCGGGTCGAATTTTTCACCCGCGCGGCTGATCTCGCTCACACCGCGCTTGGTAAGCGTTTCGGAAAGCTGCCGGTAAACCATTTCCACGCCCGTTCTGAAGGCGGTGTCGGCGCATTCCGTTCCCAGCGCCCGCTCCAGATTATCCATCACGGGAAGCAGCGTCTTGATAAACTCTCTCGCGCCATCCTCAAAGGATTCGGCTCTCAGGTCCTTATTGCGGCGGCGGTAATTGTCAAAATCCGCCTGCACGCGCTGAGCCATGTTGAGGTACTCCTCTGCCTTATCCTGCGCTTCCTTCAGCTTTTCGTTGAGTTCCTTTTCCTTTTCCGTTACAGGAGCCTCGCCGCCGTTATCCGCCGCGGTTTCCGTTTTTGCTTCTTCCTGTATGCTTTCGTCTGTTTCGGGTACCGTTTCTTCCGCTTTTTTCTTCCTGCCCAGTGCCATATCTTCCTCCGATATCTCGCTGTTCATTTATTCGTTTCCTCCCATCAATGCTTCCAGCATGCGCGCCACGCTCTGTACGCTCGCAAGCACACTGCGGTAGGGCATTCTGGCGGGGCCCAGTACATTCACAGTGCCCCTGTAGCCGCCGTTCACCGCGTAGGGCGCGGATACCAGCGCGCAATCCTCCAGACCCTCGATCCCCAGTTCCGAGCCGATCAGCACGCTGCAGCCGCTGCCGCTCCCGCGCATAATCCTTCTCAGTTCCTCATCCTCTTCCAGTACCGTCATGAACCGGCGGGCCTTTTCAATGTCGGAATACTCCGGGTAGAACAGGATGTTATGTCTTCCGCCCACAGCCACCGTTTCACCGGAGGACTGCCGCTGTATCCTGCCGGCAAGCTCCGCGATGCCTTCCAGCACCCTTTCATCCGCCCCGTCACGCCGGTAAGCGGAAAGCAGCTGCTGCACCTCGCGCATCGTTCTGCCGGAAAACTTTTCCGTAAGCTTGCGGGAGATAGCGTAAAGCGCGTCGCTGTCCAGCCTTTCGGATACGGGCAGCACCGTCTGGCGGATCTCCCCGCCGTCTGTGATCATGATCAGCAGCGCCTTGCCGCGCTCGGTCAGGATCAGCTGCAGCCGCCTGATCTTCTGCTCCTGACGCCCCGGCATCATGACGATGGCGGTCATATGCGTCATATTGCTCAGCATTTCAGCTGCCGCCGGGAGAAGCTCCTCTGTCTGGCTGAAGCGGGAGGAAAGCTCGTTCACCGTTTCATCCTCTCCGGAAAGGAAGGACTCCGTCTGCGCGAGCAGTTCATCGGCAAACCTTCTCAGCGCCAGATGGCTGGGAACGCGCCCCGCGCTCACATGCGGCTGAAGCAGCAGCCCCAGCTCCGTCAAATCGCTCATTTCGTTGCGTATCGTAGCGCTGGAAAGATCGGGAAAATACTTTTTCTCCAGCGTGCGGCTGCCTACGGGAACCGCGGTGAGCGTGTAATCTTCAATGATGGCATGCAGTATTCTGTCTTTTCTGGCGTCCATCCTTGCCATCCGCTCACCTCCGTTTCTCTGTTGTTAGCACTCTCGACTGACGAGTGCTAACTTCGTGTATAATGTACCACGCTTTTCACTGCTTGTCAATAGATAAAATAAAAAACCTGCAAGCATTTTCAGCTCACAGGTTCTATGGCACCCCCGATGGGACTCGGACCCATGTTTCCGCCTTGAGAGGGCGGCGTCCTAGACCGCTAGACAACGGAGGCAAAATGGCTGGGGAACAAGGATTTGAACCTTGACTATACGAGTCAGAGTCGCAGGTGCTGCCGTTACACCATTCCCCAACACAGCAGTCTTGACTGCGAGAGATATTATACTAAATGTATGCCGTGCTGTCAAGTGGTTTTGAAAAATTTTTTTCATGCTTTCCGCTATCCGCGTGAGCATCCGTCATAAACCGAAAAAAGCGGCGGCGACGCGGGAAGATCTCTCCCCCGCGCCGCCGCCGTAAAGCGTTATTTCAGCTTTGTGTCTGATCACAGACCGTTGCGGATGCGTTCCTCGGCAAAGCGCTGCGCGATCACGCCCTCGGGCTCGCCGGTGGAGCGGGATTCTTCAAGGATGCCGTACACGGTGTTGTAGATATTGTGTACCTGCTTGAGCACATTCTCCTTGTCATAGGTGGTGAAGGCTTCCTGACCGGCATTGATAACGCCGCCGCCGTTGATGATAAAGTCGGGAGCGTATACGATGCCCTTCTTTTTCAGCTGGATGCCGCACTCGTCATCCAGGATCACATTGTTGGCACCGCCGGCGATCGCACGGCACCGGAACTGGGGAAGCGTATCATAGTTGACCACGGCACCCAGCGCGCAGGGAGCGAAGATATCGCACTTCTGGCTGTAGATCTCGGAGGCGGGCACTTCGACCGCGCCGAATTTTTCAACAGCTTCCTTCATCTTTTCCCTGTTTTTATTGTTGCACACGATCAGCTTCGCGCCGGCGTCATGCAGCTTTCCGGCCAGATCGAAGCCGACCTTGCCCAGGCCCTGTACGGCGATCGTCATGCCGCTCAGGTCATCGGAGCCGTTCAGGAACTTCGCGGTGGCGCGGATACCGTCAAACACACCGATCGCGGTCATGGGAGAGGGGTCTCCGGATACATTCGCGCGGCCCACGACATACTTGGTCTTGCGCAGCATGATGTCGGCATCGTGGGTATCGGTATTGACATCCTCAGCGGTAAGGTAGCGTCCCTGCAGGGAATCCACAGCCTCGCCGTAGGCTTCGAAAAGCGCGTCGGTCTTCTGGGAAGGATCGGCAATGATGACGCCTTTGCCGCCGCCGATGGGCATACCGGCAGCAGCGTTCTTGAAGCTCATGCCGCGGGAAAGACGAAGCACATCAAACAGGGCTTCCTCCTCGCTCGCGTAGGGCCACAGGCGGCAGCCGCCCAGGGCCGGTCCGAGCTTTGTGCTGTGGATGGCAATGATGCATTTCAGGCCGGCTTTTTCATTGTTGAAGAAAGCCACTTCCTCGTGTCCGTACTCACGGATCATCTGCAGAGAATTCATGTTTTTTCCTCCTTCAATATATGTTGAAATTATGGGAACGCAATAAGTTCACAGCCCGAGCTTTGCCTTCAGATCCTCACGGATCCTGTATTTCAGGATCTTTCCCGCCGCGTTCATCGGAAAGCTGTCCACAAACAGGATGTATCTGGGGATCTTGTGCCGGGCCAGATTTTCGCTCATATACCGCCGCATCTCCTCCTCGGTAAGGAGCATGCCCTCCTTGGGGATGATACAGGCAGCCACCTCTTCCCCGTACCTTTCATCGGGCACGCCCACCACCTGCACATCGCTTACGGCGGGATGTGAGTAGATGAATTCCTCAAGCTCCTTGGGATAGATGTTTTCACCGCCGCGGATGATCATATCCTTCAGCCTGCCGGTGATACGGAAGTTTCCGTCGGGCGTACGGCACGCCAGGTCTCCGGTGTGCAGCCAGCCCTCCGCGTCTATCGCCTCGGCTGTGGCCCTGGGCATTTTGTAGTAGCCCTTCATTACATTATAGCCCCGGGCCAGAAACTCCCCGTTCACATTATCGGGGCATTCCTCGCCGGTCTCGGGATCCACGATACGGCACTCGATCTCGGGAAGAGGATGTCCCACCGTGCCCACACGCACCTCCAGCGGATCATCCGTGGAGCTCATGGTGCAGCCGGGAGAAGCCTCTGTCTGGCCGTACACGATGGTGATCTCCCGCATATGCATCTTTTCCTGCACATCGCGCATCGTCTGAATGGGGCAGGGACTGCCGGCCATGATACCGGTGCGCATATGGGAGAAATCCGTTTTCGGAAAATCCGGATGCTCAAGCAGCGTGATGAACATCGTGGGAACACCGTGGAAGGCCGTGATCCGTTCCCGGCCGATACAGGCCAGAGCAGGCTTGGGAGAAAAATAAGGAAGCGGATACAGCGAAGCAGCGTGCGTCATGGCTGCTGTCATGGCTAGCACCATGCCGAAGCAATGGAACATGGGCACCTGGATCATCATGCGGTCCGCCGTGGAAAGATCCATCCTGTCGCCGATGCACTTGCCGTTGTTCACAATGTTGTGATGCGTCAGCATCACGCCCTTGGGAAAGCCGGTGGTGCCCGAGGTGTACTGCATATTGCACACATCGTCCGGGCTGACGGCCTCCGCCATGCGCAGGATCTGCTCCCGCGTTACGGTATCCGCGCGTTCAAGCGCTTCCTCCCAGGTAAGGCAGCCCTTCATGCGGAAGCCCACGGTGATCATGTTTCTCAGGAACGGCAGTCTGGCGGAATGCAGCGGTTCTCCCGGCACCGTTTTCGAAAGCTCCGGGCACAGCTCCGCCATGATCTCCCCGTACCTTGTATCCTTCGCGCCCTCGGTCATGATCAGGGTGTGGGTGTCGGACTGGCGCAGCAAGTATTCGATCTCCGCGCTTCGATACGCGGTATTTACGCTCACCAGCACCGCTCCCAGCTTCACTGTAGCCCAGAACGCGATATACCATTGCGGCACATTGGCGGCCCACACCGCCACATGAGACCCCGCCTTTACGCCCAGCGCCACAAGAGCGCGGGCAAATTCATCCACATCGTCACGGAACTCGGCATAGGTACGGGTGTAGTTCAGCGTGGTGTAGCGGAAAGCCGTCTGATCGGGAAATTCCCGCACCACTCTGTCCAGCACCTCCGAAAAGGTCAGGTCGATCAGCAGATCCTTTTTCCAGATGAATTCTCCGGTATGCGCCCTGTTGTGATAATGGGTGTGTTCTCTCAGGGAGGGATCGGAAAACTGGTTCATGAAGCTGACATAATGGGAAAAAATGATCTCCATATCATCCAGCTCGGGGCACCAGGAAGGATCCCACACGAGAGAAAGGAAGCCGTCATAGTTTACGGAGCGCAGTGCCAGCATCACCTGATCTATGGGCACCTCGCCTTCTCCCGTCAGCTGCATGCGCACTTCCCCGTCTTCCTTCCGGGCATCACACACATGCACATGGCGTATAAAGGCGCCCAGGTTCTTTACCACTTCCTCCGGCGCTTCCCCTTTCAGGAACCAGGCGTCCTTCACATTCCAGAGCGCGCCGAGCCGGTCGTCCGCAAAGCGGTTCAGTGTTTCGGAAAGCATAGCGGAATCGGCATATACGCCGCTGGTTTCAAGCAGCAGGGAGATCTGCATCTCCTCCGCCTCAGGAAGCACTCTGCTTATCAGCGCCTCCGTGCGTTCCGCGGCGTCCTTTCCGGACTTATCCGTCTTCAGACGCAGGCAGGGAATACGCAGCCCGTCCGCCAGCTTCAATCCGTTCCTGATCTCCTCAAGCACTTTTTCCGGTTCATCCGCCGTATCGCTCAGAATATCAAGGCAGGGAAGCGACAGGTGCTTTTCAAACAGCCTGCGGCGGGTAGCCGGGAGGTTATGCTCGCGCAGGGCGCTGTCATGCCCCGCGAAGGCCTCCCCTCTGGGGTTATGCAGCTCGATCCCCTGAAAGCCGAGCTCCTCCGCGTTGTTCAGAAAGTCATCGAAGCCGGAGCGGTGCCACCCTCTGGTGGAAAAACACAGCTTCATCATCAGGCCTCCTCAAACGCGATCTTGTTGGCCGCGGCAAGGTAAGCAAGTATCCCGGCCCCGATGATATCGGTGGAAACGCCCTTGCCGGAGTACAGCCTGCCGCCGTACCGCAGCCTCACGACAGCGGAGCCTACGGCTTCCTTGCCCTCAGTCACCGCCTGGATGCGAAAATCATCCAGCTCGCAGTGCAGGCCGATGATCTGCTCCATCGCGCGGAAGGCCGCGTCGATCGGGCCGTCTCCCAGGCAGATGCCCTGAAGAGACTGTTCTCCCTTTTTCAGCGTCACCTGGGCACTGGAGGAGATCATATTGCCGTTGTTGATAATATAGTTTTCAAGCGTATAGGTGGGCGGTACCTGAAGCGCTACCGAGGCCACCAGCGCGTCCAGCGCGCGGGCTCCCATTTCCTGCTTTCCGGCCACCTTGCCAAACTCGGCAAACACCTTGTCCTGGTCTTCTTCGCTCAAATCGTAGCCCAGACGGAACACGGCGCCCAGCACGGCTTCACGGTCATCCGAGCCGTTCAGGCGGATATCCCCGGCGTCCGCTTCCTCCGCGGGCGAGGCAGTCTGCTCCGAACCGCCGGAGAGCCACAGGATCTGTCTTGAGATGCGGTGAAGCTCCGTATCCCGCAGCCCGGCATAAAGCCCGAGGCGGCTGCCCTGGTTTCTCAGCACACCGGCAAGCGTTTCAAGCGGTACCGTATCGCCGTTCACGGAAGCCTTAACGGCCTTCGCGCCGCTTTGCGCAGCCAGTACGGCGGAAGCCAGCGCCATGCCGGAGCCGTTCTCGCAGCATACGCCCAGCTCCGTACCGGTCTCATCACACAGTTCCTTCACAAAGCAGGCAAACTCATCGGGCATCAGCTCGGAGGCGCTGTCACACACGCTCAGCGAGGTGGCTCCCGCCTTCAGGGCGGTCATCAGGGCTTCCGTCAGAAAATCCCTTTCGGCACGCGTCGCGTCCACGGCGCAGAATTCCACCTGCGCGCACAATTCTCTGGCCTTCGCCACTGCCGCTGCGATCCATTCCAGCATTTTCGCCGGCTTTTTGCCGCAGCGGTATTCCATCAAAGCGGGTGAAACAGGCAGCTCGATGCGGATCACGGGATATTTGGCACGGTTCAGCGCGGCAGCCGCGTTCGCGATGCTCTCCGCCGTGCTGCCGGCGGCAACGCTGATGGCCGCCTTTTTCACAAAGGCGGACAGCGTGCGCACAAGAAGCATATCCGAGGGCAGCTCCGCGATCTCGGGCAGCTCAATAGCATCCACACAGAGGCGTTCCAGCTGCCGGGCGATCTCCAGCTTTTCCTTGAAGCTGAAACGGTGTCCTGTGCGGCAAAGGGTGGTATCCGAAATGCTGATCTGTTTCATATCCGTTCATCCTTCCGGTGCAAGCGGTATACTGTACTCACACCTTACTGTGCGGAGCCCAGCTCCAGCGCGCGATAATTTACCTGCAGCAGATCCGCATGGCGTGCGGACACGATCTTGGCAAGCGCCGCGTCCACGCTGTCTTTTCTGAATTCGCCCAGTTCCTTCATCAGTTTGCCCACCAGGATCATATTGGCCAGCGTGGGAAAGCCGTTTTCGGAAGCCAGTGTGGTGGCGGGAACGGCAAACACGCGAACATCGTCCCTGTTCACCTTACGGGTGATCAGCGAGGAATCCAAAAAGATCATTCCGCCCGGCGCGACGGCGTTTTCATACCGGTCCAGAGAAGGCAGGTTCATGGCGATCAGCACATCGGGGCGGGATACGATGGGCGAGCCGACGGGCTCGTCTCCCACGATCACGCTGCAGCTGGCCGTACCGCCGCGCATCTCGGGGCCGTAGGAGGGCAGCCAGCTGACCTCCTTATCCTCGGTAAGGCCCTTATAGGCCAGAAACTTACCGGCAAACAGGATGCCCTGTCCGCCGAAACCGGAAAACAGATATTGGCGGGTGCTCATGCCTGTCCCTCCTTTGCGGATCTGTCACGGTAGACACCGAGCGGATAGTAGGGGATCATCGCGTCATCGATCCACTTCAGCGCCGCCTGCGGCGTCATGCCCCAGTTGGTGGGGCAGGCGGAAAGGACCTCCACCAGAGAGAAGCCCCTGCCCTCGATCTGGTTGCGGAAGGCCTTCAGGATGGCTTTCTTCGCTTCGCGAACGGCCTTTACGCTGTTCACGGTCACTCTGGCCAGGTATTCGGGGCCTTCAAGCTGGGCAAGCATCTCGCAGATGCGCACAGGATAGCCGCACTGCTTCGGATCGCGTCCGTAAGGAGAGGTCTGGGTGACCTGTCCGGGCAGCGAGGTAGGCGCCATCTGGCCGCCGGTCATGCCGTAAATGGCGTTATTGATGAAAATAACGGTGATATTTTCATTGCGCGCCGCGGCATGTACGGTTTCGGCGGTACCGATGGAGGCAAGGTCGCCGTCTCCCTGATAGGTGAATACGATATGGTTATCCGGGTCCGCACGCTTAACGCCGGTCGCCACAGCGGGGGCACGGCCGTGAGCGGCCTCGATCATATCGCAGTTGAAATAATCATAAGCCATTACGGAGCAGCCCACCGGCGCGATGCCGATGGTTTTGCCCTCGATGCCCAGTTCGTCAATGGCCTCGGCCACCAGACGGTGAATGATGCCATGGGTGCATCCGGGGCAGTAATGCAGCGGCACATCAGTCAATGCATGAGGTTTATCAAAAACGACCATCTTATTTTCCCTCCGTTTCCGCAAGCTTCCGGATGGCTTCCAGCACCTGTTCCGGAGACGGGATCATACCGCCGGTCCTGTTGCACAGCACTACGGGACGGCTGCATTCGCTGGCCAGACGCACATCCTCGATCATCTGACCCATGGAGAGCTCCACGTCCACGAAGCCCTTTACATGCTCCGCCGCTTTCCTGAAGGGAGCCTTCGGGAAGGGCCACAGGGTGATGGGACGGATCATACCGGCCCTGATGCCTTCTTTGCGTGCCTGAAGCACCGCGTTGCGGGATACTCTCGCGGCAATGCCGAAGGCAGCCACGCAGATATCGGCATCCTCCGTCATGAACTCCTCCCACAGGGTCTCGTTTTCCTCTACCTGTGCATAGCGTTCATAGCGTTCAAAATTGGTCTTTTCCAGCTGTTCCGGTGAAAGATACAGCGAATTGATGATATTATGAGGCCGTTTCATACCGGTACCGACAGCGGCCCAGGGCTTTTCGGGCGCGGGATTGATCTTCAGGTCCAGAGAGACCGGCTCCATCATTTGCCCGATGGTACCGTCCGCCAGGATCATGGAGGTCATGCGGTACTGATCGGCCAGCTCAAAGCCCTTCACGGTCAGCTCCGCCATTTCCTGCACAGAAGCGGGGGCCAACACGATCATATGATAATCTCCGTGTCCGCCGCCGCGTGTGGCCTGGAAATAATCCGACTGGCTGGGCTGGATACCGCCCAGACCGGGGCCTCCGCGCTGCACATTCACCACCAGCGCGGGCAGATCCGCACCGGCCAGATAGGAGATCCCCTCCCCCTTCAGGGAGATGCCGGGGCTGGAGGAAGAAGTCATAACGCGCAGTCCCGCGGAAGAAACGCCGTACACCATGTTGATGGCGGCGATCTCACTTTCCGCCTGCAGGAAGGTACCGCCGATCTTCGGCATACGCTTGGCCATATAGGCCGCGATCTCCGTCTGAGGCGTTATGGGATATCCGAAATAGTGACGGCAGCCCGCCAGGATCGCGGCTTCGGCAATCGCCTCGTTGCCTTTCATCAGCACTTTATCAGCCATGCTTATCACCTCTCAACCTTGATAATGCAGTCCGGACACATGACAGCGCAGCTCGCGCAGCCCACACATTCTTTCTCATCCGTGATCTCCGCGGGGTGGTGTCCCTTCAGATTGATCTTGTCCGTGGAAAGCCGCAGCAGATGCTTCGGACACGCGTCCACGCACAGGCCGCAGCCCTTGCAGTTATCGGTCCTGAAAGTCAGTTTCGCCATTTTACATCATCCTTTCCCATATAATGGTTATGTTTACATGCGAGCCTGCAGATGCAGGGGAAACAGGTTTTCCACCCGGCCGCGAAGCGCCTCATACAGGGAGCTCTCCACAGCGGTCATACGGAGCGGAAGCCCCGTGAGCCCGGCAGCCTGAGTACCGAATTCCAGAGAGGAAAGCACTGTTTCCGCAGTGGTCTCACTTCCGAGGTTCGAATTGTTTACAATGCCGGTAAAGGGAATGCCGCAGGCCGCCTCGATCTCACGACGCACCTCCTGTACGGAAGCGGCATCCGGGGTAAGCGGACGAAAGCGGTTGATCACCAGCAGCATTTCATAATTGTTTTCCTCGCGAATGGCAGGGGCCAGTCTGCCCAGTGCCAGTGCTCCGCGGTCATCCCCGCCGATATCCAGAATGGCGGAAAGCGAACGGTCATCCGTCAGAGCGTACAGATCCTGCGGCATGGCCGGCAGATCCAGATTGGAATTGGCATAGGCGGAGCAGATCAGCCGGATGCCCGCGTGGGCAAAATCCTCCCCCGAATCGCGCGTACGGAAATAGGGGTTCACGATGTCCAGATCCGCCACAGCCACCTTTTCCTTCTGTTTTCTCAATTCCATGGCCAGATTGACCGCGAGATTGGTCTTTCCGCTGCCGTAATGGCCGCACAGCAGGGTAAGCCGTTTGAATTCCACTTCGGGATACCTCCTTTCCGGCCGGTCCGGTCTTATTACAGCTTGTTCCGCTGGATCTTGCCGTTCACGGTCTTGGGCAGCTCCCTGCGGAATTCCACGATCCTCGGGTATTTATACGGCGCGGTGCTGCGCTTTACATAATCCTGGATCTCTTTCTTCAGTTCCTCGGTGGGGGCAACGCCGTCCACCAGCACGATGCTGGCCTTTACCACCTGCCCGCGCACCTCGTCCGGCGCGGCGGATACGCCGCATTCCAGAACATAAGGCAGCTCCATGATCACGCTCTCGATCTCAAACGGCCCGATCCTGTAGCCGGAAGACTTGATCACATCGTCTACGCGGCCCACATACCAGTAGAAGCCGTCCTCATCCCGCCACGCGGTATCGCCGGTATGATAGAGGCCGTCGTGCCATACTTCCTTTGTTTTCTCCTCATCCCGGTAATAGCCCAGAAACAGTCCGCAGGGGATCTTCCGGTCGGTACGCACAACGATCTCGCCGGTCTCGCCGTCCGGAACGGGGTTCCCGTCGGGATCCACAAGGTCGATATCGTAAAGGGGCGTCGGCTTGCCCATGGAGCCCAGCTTATGCGGGCTGCCCATCAGGTTCGCGATGCAGAGGGTGAGCTCGGTCTGCCCGAAGCCTTCCATGATCTGCAGCCCCGTCGCCTTCTCAAACAGGCGGTAGACCTCGGGATTCAGCGCTTCTCCCGCCGTGGTCATATGCTTTACGGAGGAAAGATCGTATTTGGAGATATCCTCCCTCACCATCATGCGCAGCATGGTAGGCGGCGCACAGAAGGTCTCGATGTGGTATTTCGCAAACATGGGCAGGATATCCGCCGCGGAGAAGCGGTCAAAGTCATAGGTGAATACCGCTCCCTCACACAGCCACTGGCCATACAGCTTGCCCCACAGGGCCTTTCCCCAGCCGGTATCAGAAATGGTGAAATGCAGGCCCTGATCGGTCACGCCGTGCCAATACCGGGCGGTGATATAATGTCCCAGCGGATATTTATAGCTGTGCGTGGCTATTTTGGGATAGCCTGTGGTGCCGGAAGTGAAGAACATCAGCATGGGATCATTACCGCAGGGAGAATCGGCACTTCTCGCGTAGTGGGAGCTGTACATCGAGTATTCATCATCGAAGCTGTGCCAGTTTTCTCTGGCGGCTCCCACGATCAGCCTGTATTTCAGCGTCGGGCTGTTTTCCGCGGCTTTATCCACCTGATCGGCCACATTGCCGTCCGCCGTGCAGATCACGGCGCACACACCGGCCGCGTTGAAACGGTATTCAAAATCATGCGCCTGCAGCTGGCAGGTGGCCGGAATGGCGATCGCTCCCAGTTTGTGCAATCCCAGGATCGCCGGCCAGAACTGATGATGGCGTTTCAGCACCAGCATCACCCGGTCTCCCCTGCGGATCCCGAGCGATTTGAAGTAATTGGCGCACTGGGCAGACCTGCGCTTCATATCGTTATAGGTAAAGCGCAGCTCGGATTTATCCTTGCCCACATAGATCATCGCCAGCTTTTCGGGATCGCGCTTGGCAACGGCGTCCACGATATCAAAGGCAAAATTGAAGCTGTCCTCGTGATGGAATTCCACGCTCTGAGACGCGCCGTTCGCATCCTCGGTCACGCTGACAAAGCTGTCGCTTACCAGCTTTCTTTCCCCGGAGCGGGCAGGGAAGAAGGTGTCCCTCAGCACCGGCTCCGCGGTATTCTCGCCGGGCAGGACTACCGCGATAAAGTAGCAGTCTCTCCCCTCCACCGCGATCATGCCGTGCGGAGTTGAGCTGTTGTAGTAAATGCTGTCGCCCTCGCTCAGATACTCGATGTTGTCGCCCACCTGTACCTTCAGGCGGCCGCTGATGATGAAGTCGAATTCCTGTCCCGAATGTCTGGTCAGGTGGATGGGCTTGTCCTGCAGGGCCGGGGAATATTCATAATGCACCCAGTAGGGCTCTGAGATCTTTTTGGTGAACATGGGGGCCAGATTGCGGATCTCGATGCCGTCCTCACGGGCGGTCTCCTGTCCCTGCCCCTTACGGGTCACAGTATAGGAGGAAAGATGAGCGCTGCGGCCCTCCAGCAGATCCGTGATGCCGATGCCGAAGGCCAGAGAGCATTTATATATGAATGTAAAGGGAAAATCCAGCTGTCCGGCTTCATACTGCAGGTATTCCTTCAGTGAAACCTCCGCTTTTTCAGCCATCTGGGCTTCACTGAACCCCGAGATCTCGCGCATTTCACGAATTCTACGCCCGATCTCTGTCAGCTTTCCGGATGATTCGGTAGCCATTGTGATTTCCTCCTGCCTGGTAATGAAAAACCGCCTCAAAGAATCTGTCTTTGAGACGGGTGAAGATCCATCCGCGGTACCACTCAAATTGCAGCCTGAGCTGCCCCTCTCGGAATCAGTGTCAATTCCTATGCATTAACGCAGCAATCACGGGAAACGCCTACATCCGCCGCGCGGGCTCGGGTTCCGGCTCGGAAGTGATGGGTATTCGCGTGTCCGCTGCCGGCATTCCACCGCCTGCCGGCTCTCTGGAAGCTTCTGCGCGCACCGTCTTCGTCACAGCCTTTATGAAATTAAAGAGATTTTACCATGCGGTGATACACCTGTCAATGATACAAAAGTGAAAAACAGCGGAAAAACATACTCTGAGGTAACGAAAACGGGTACTTTTCACCTGTTTTTATCTTTTCAGCTGCCGGATATCCTTTCCGGAAAGGGTGATGAACCGGGAAGCGCCCGCGTCCGTCAAACGGCTGTGAACACGGTCGGTATACCGGTCTCTCAGGTTTTCCGTGGTAAGGTTCGTGCTGATCACTGTGCATTTGCCGTTCACGACGCGCTCGTTCAAAAGGTTATATACCTGTTCCACGGTCACATTCTGCATCAGCGGCTCCATGCCCAGATCATCGATCAAAAGCAGCTCCGCGTCAAACAGCCGCCGCGCCTCATCCTCCTCATCACGGCCAAAGAAGTTTTCCCTCAGCAGGGTAAAAGCGCGGTACGCGGTCACCTTCATCACATCCATGCCCCGGTCTTCGGCACGGGCGGCAATGGCGGAAAGAAGAAATGTTTTTCCCAGACCGCTCCCGCCGCTCAGCACCAGCGTGCGCTTGGCAGGAAGCGGAAGGGCATCGGCGTACTTCCGGCAAAGGTCGCGCACCTTTTCCATCAGCTTCCGCTGTGTCACGCCGTAACCGGCAAGGATCTCGTCATCGGGAAACACATTCGCGTCAAAGCTCTCAAAGGTCTGCCCCGCGGCGGCGTTTTTCTTTTCAAGGATCGCCCTCACCCGTTCCTCCAGGCAGGAGCACACACTATCCCCGGCGTAACCGGTGTCCCGACATTTTTCACAGCTGAAGATCGGCTGGAGCCAGTCCTCCGGAAAACCGTTCCCGCGCAGCGTTTCCCTGATCATCCGGTTATAGTTTTCCATGATCTTCTCGGGCTCTTCCTGAGCCGCGCCGAACATCCCGCGCACGGCATCCATGATCATCCGGTGGCGTTCCTCAAGCAGCTCCTTCAGCCGGGGGCACGCTTCTTCCGCTTTTTCGCGGCGGGCAGCCTCCTCCTTTTCGTTTTCCGCGCGGATATTTTTCAGTTCCTCAAGCGCCTCAGCCAGCGCCTGCTTATTCATCATCATCCAGCACCTCCCGCCTGAAGCGTTCGTTCATCTCATCGATCTCTTTTTGGGAATACTCACGCTGGTCGTAGTTCTGCGCGTTCAGCTTTCTGCTTACGGCGCGGTCCGCGGCAGGCACCGCGGCGGCCTTCCGCGCCTCATCAGGCGTCTTTACACCGTTTTGGATCCATGAGGCAATGATCTTGTCCATATAACGCAGCTTGTTTCCGGCCGCTCCGCGGCTTTCCCCGGCCGCCAGAAGCAGCATTTCCTCGGTCATTCCGTTTGCCTGCCAGACTTTCAGGGTCTCCCGGTCCGCCGCAGTAGGTGAGCCTTCCCGGTCCATGCTTTCAAAAAGCTTTCTCAGGAACGCGTTCTGCGTTTTTACATTTTCAAGGTATTTTTTTACGCTTTCCTCATCCTCAAGGCCGCGTCCCTTCCAGCTTTCAAGAAGCATCTGGATCTTTTCAACGCGTCCCTCCCGGCTTCTTCCGGCGGCGCATTCCGCGGCGGCAAGCAGTACGACGGGCAGCGGGCTGGTCGCCGTCATGGTATCGAACAGCGGCTCAAATACGCCCAGTGTGAGCGTTTTTTCCAGTCCGCTCTTTTCAAGCACCAGACGCATTTCTTCTCTTTTTTTCTTTTCGCTTTCCAGACGGCTTTCCGCGCCGGCGGCTGTCTTGTTCTCCTCCGTACCGTTCAGTCGGGCGAGGATGGAATCGAGATAGGAAAAGGAAGGGTCTCCTCCCGTCATCCGGTCACAGGCCGCAAGAACGGCCCCGCCGTCAAAATGCCATTCATATATCCACTTTGAATACAGCTTCATTTCGGCTTCTGACGCTTCGCGGCGTTTTCCCATGCTGCGCAGCACATCGCGGCAGCCGTTATGCACTTTTTCATCTCTGCTGAAAAATGCCTCGGCGTCCTCCAGCGTTTCCACCTTCTCTTCCTTCATCCGGCAGGCCATTTTTTCCGCCGCGGAGAAAGAGAAATTGACGCCCCGCCTCGCGATCATATGGCTGATGAGCATCAGCACCGTTTCGCAGGAAAGCCCGAAATCCGCCACCCATTCATAAGCCCGGGCGATCTCGCTCACCGTTACCTTGCGCCGGGCACCGAACAGCCCGTACACATTTTCCGAAAACTCCACATATTCATTATCCACCGTGAAGCAGTCTTCACCGCGCGCGGCCGCTTTCCGGCAGGAATGGAACTCATACTGTACCGGGTCATTCGTCACCTTTGTGACCAGCCCGCGGCGCTCCCAGTAGCGCATCGCGGCAAAGATCTCCTCCGTGGTCACATTCAGCTTCTCCGCGATCCCGTCCGGGCCGCCCCCGTCCTTTCCTTCACGGCAAAGATACAGGCAGTAAAGATATATTTTGATATAGTCGCTCTTCGCGGCAGGAAGAAAATCCTCAAAAAAGAGGTTCTCCAGACTGATGCTGCCCCAGCGGCTGTGTTCGTTATCCAGTGAAAACATGCTTTCCTCCCGTATCTTAACCATGCACGCAGTTTATCCCATATAATTATAGCATCATTTTGCTCTGTTATCAACACAGACACCGTGATATTGTATTGCGTGCATGAGCGAATTATGGTATGATAACACTAGAAAGAAACAGATAAACGGAGGATGCCTATGTCCCGATTCATTATGGCACTGGATGCCGGAACCACCAGCAGCAGGTGCATCCTGTTCAACGAGAAAAGCGAGATCGCTGCCGTTTCGCAAAAGGAATTCACCCAGCACTTCCCTGCTCCGGGGCTTGTGGAACACAACGCGGAGGAGATCTGGCTCACCCAGTACGCCGTATGCAGTGAAGCCATGTCACGCGCCTCCGCGAGGGCGGAGGATATCGCCGCGATCGGCATCACCAATCAGCGGGAAACCACCGTCGTGTGGGACAGAGAGACCGGTGACCCGGTCTGCCGCGCCATCGTATGGCAGGACAGGCGTACCGCTCCCTTCTGTGATGAGCTGGTGAAAAAAGGCTGGACCGAACCGATCCGGCAAAAGACCGGCCTTGTGATCGACCCGTATTTTTCCGCCACAAAGATCCGCTGGATCCTGGACCATGTGCCGGGGGCACGCAAAAAGGCCGAGGAAGGCCGTTTGCTGTTCGGCACGGTGGAAACCTGGCTCATCTGGAAGCTGACCGGCGGAAAAGTGCACAAAACCGATTACAGCAACGCTTCCCGCACCATGCTGTTCAATATCCAAACCCTCTCCTGGGATCAGGAGATCCTTTCCCTGCTTGATATTCCCGCCTCCATGCTGCCCGAGGCCGTTCCCTCATCCGGCCATTTCGGCGATACAGAGCCTTCCCTCTTCGGCGGCAGCATCCCCATCTGCGGCGCGGCGGGAGATCAGCAGTCCGCCCTGTTCGGCCAGTGCTGCTTTGAAAAGGGAAATGTGAAAAACACCTACGGCACAGGCTGCTTCCTTCTGATGAACACGGGCAATAAACCTGTCTTTTCCTCAAACGGGCTGGTCACCACCATTGCCTGGGGCATTGGCGGAAAAGTCAGCTACGCCCTTGAAGGCAGTGTGTTTGTGGCCGGAAGCGCCATCCAGTGGCTGCGGGATCAGATGCGCATGTTCGACAGCGCGCCGGACAGCGAATACTTCGCAGCAAAGGTAAAGGATACCAACGGTTGCTATGTGGTACCCGCGTTTACCGGCCTCGGCTCACCGTACTGGGATCCGTATGCCCGCGGCACCATCGTAGGGCTTACGAGGGGCACAAACAAGTATCATATCATCCGCGCCACCCTTGAAAGCCTCGCGTATCAGACCTCGGATGTGCTTTTCGCGATGGAGGCGGATACCGGCACACGTATCGCCTCCCTCAGGGTGGACGGCGGCGCCAGCCGCAACGACCTGCTGATGCAGATGCAGGCAGACCTGATCCAGGCGCGGGTATCCCGTCCGGGGTGCGTGGAAACCACCGCGATGGGCGCGGCCTATCTGGCAGGGCTGTGCGCGGGCTACTGGAAGGACACGGAATGCATAAAGGGGCTGAGCACTGCCGACCGCTGCTTTGTACCCGTCATCAGCGCGGAGGAACAGCAGAAAAAGCTGAAAATGTGGAAAAAGGCGGTCGCCTGTGCAGCCGCGTGGGCAAAAGACGACTGAGCTTCCGCGAAGACGAGATTTTTCAGAAAACATTCGTTTTTTCTGTTGAAAAGAACGCTCCTCTCCATTATAATAAGACCGCTCTTTTCTTTCAGTGAAAAGCAATATTCATCGGAGGTATAGTTATGGAAAACATTCTGTCTACCATCGGTTCCTGGGTTGCCAGCACCGGGCTGAAGATCGTTATCGCGGTCATCGTTCTGCTGGTGTCCTTCCGCGTCATCAACTGGGCCAGCAAGAAGCTGATCGGCAAGCTTGAAAAATCAAGCAAGTTGGACACCACGCTCACCCGTACGCTGGGCTATGTGATCAAGATCATCCTCAAGGTGCTGGTAGTGGTATGCCTGATCGGTTATCTCGGTATCGAGACCAGCGGCATCTCCGCCCTGATCGCTTCTCTGGGTGTGGCCGTAGGCCTGGCCGTCAACGGCACGCTGAGCAATCTGGCCGGCGGCTTCATGATCCTGATCACCCGCCCCTTCAAGATCGGCGACTATATCTCCGCTCAGGGCAATGAAGGCTTTGTGCAGGATATCCACATCTGCACCACCAAGATCCTCACGATCGACAACAAAACCGTCTATCTTCCCAACTCCGCGCTTTCTACCGGTGTGATCGTAAACTTCTCCGATCAGGAACTGCGCCGTGTGGATCTGGACTTCTCCGTGGCCGGCAATGATCCCGCTCTTGTGCGCGAGACGCTGCTCAAGGTATGCGATAATGAAAAGCTGGTCCTCAAGGATCCCGCTCCCTTCGCCCGCGTGACCGATTACGGCGCCGGCAACGGTGTAAAGATGACGATGCGCGCCTGGTGCAAGTCTTCCGAATACTGGGATACCTATTTCGCGCTGCTGGACGATGTGCAGAAGGCCTTTGAAGCCAAGGGCATCGTGGTTCCCTTCAACCAGCTGGATGTACATATCAAAAATAACTGAACCGTCCTCCTGAACGGATAACGGTCCATCCGCGCCCCCGGAGCTTTCCGGGGGCGTTTTTTCAACTGATTCGCCGACAGAAATTGAAGCTTACGGATGGCCGGTTTTCAGACAGCGCACGGTGCATCTTCCCGTCGCCGGTCATAAACGACGTCCGGACGGATTTTTCAATTGTGCGAAAAAAATTATACCTTATCGTAATCTTCTGTAATACTCTTTGCTATCATCATGCTTTAGTTGCGCAGTCGCTGTGAAGACTTTGCCTACCATATTTGCAACAGCATGTGTCTTGCGATCGTATAGGCTCTCTGCAGCACCATCGCTCATTAGGCAAAAACCATCTATTTTGTCTGTTTTGTCTCTATAAAGGCGAAAATCGGATAAAGCGTCAGGCAATGTCACGAAAGTCGTCGAATTGGCAAACTCACCATTGCTTGGAAGAGATACTGCTTTTAGTTTCTCATCTCCGCGACAGCAAATAACCCCATCTCCAATATGGCCTACTAAACACGTGGAACCTTTTACGGCAGCAAATAGCAATGTGCATGCTAACAATGATAGTTCCCAATGCGTATCATCAATGATTTTTGATAAGGCAGTAAGAATGTTATTAAGAATACACGTCTTCACTTCTACCACATTCGTTGTATTAATAATGGAATCGAAGTTTTTAGAAATGAAATCACATGTTACTTCAGTTGCTCGCTCTGCACCAATCTCTGAATGAGATGCGCTACCTGCTCCATCTGCGAGCGCAATAACAAATGCTCCTCCAAATGAAGTGTGATATACCTTTTCCTGGCAAGGCGATTTTTTCAATGTGCGAACGCCCTTGAGCGGCATACCCCTGCATAGTCCAAGCTTGTTTCCAATTATCGACTGAACCCGGCAAACTCACTTTATTCACCTTCAAATACCCAGTGTATCCTCGTTCCGTAATCGATAGACTTGTATCCGTAAACGGGCATTTGTGGACATGTTTCCGTATACGAGGAAAATTTCCCGGATATCCATCCGGCTTTGTCTCCGACTGCAACAGTGCACCAGCCGTTTTCAGTCATAATAACAAAACAAAAAACCGCCCCGCGAGGCGGTAAAAAACATCAGCTGAAACGGTTCGGGACTCTGTTACGCTTTTTCAACATACGCGCGCAGCAGTTCCCAGGTGTTCCGTATTCCGTCTGTATGCGTGCGTTCATAGCCATGGCTGGCGAATACGCCCGGGCCGATCAAAGCAAAGCGAACATCATTGCCCGCGCGAAGGGCGGTGGCGCAGTCTGACGAGTAGCCGGGATACACATCCACGGCATAGCTGAGGCCGTTCTCTTCAGCAAGCTCCACAAGCTCACTCACAAAGGAATAGTCATAGGGGCCGGCGCTGTCCTTGGCGCAAATGGATACCATCGTTTCGTCACAGGCAAGGTCATCCCCCACGCAGCCCATATCGCAGGCAAGGATCTCGCTGATCCCGTCCTCCAGCTTCATGCTGGCGCCGTGACCGACCTCCTCGTATACGCTGAACAGCAGGGTAACGCGCTTTTTAAGCTTCACCTTTCCTTCACTGACCGCCCTGGCCAGCGCGAGCAGCACGCCGGAGGAAGCCTTATCATCCAGATGGCGGCTCTTGAGATACCCGGAGGGAGTAAGCACGGTGCGCGGATCCCACGCGATATAGCAGCCCGTAGTGATGCCCAGCTTTTTCACATCCTCAGCGGACCGAACCTTTTCATCCAGCACCACCTCAAGCGTCTCTTCCTTGCGTTCGTCCGCACCCATGCCGGAAAAAACATGCTGACTGGCCTTGATATGCTGTACCGTACCGGAATAGCTTCTGCCGTCCCGGGTAAACACGGTGCAGTTTTCCGTTTCCACGGTGGCATCCTGCCAGCCGCCGATATGCGTATAGCGCAGCCTGCCGTTCGCCTTTACGGAGCGCACCATCGCCCCCAGTGTATCCACGTGGGAAGCGATCAGCAAGCCCTTCCCTTCGCCGCCGATGGAGCACATCACGGCGCCCTTCACGGTGCGTACGGGATGAAAGCCCATTTCCTGCAGCGTGCACATCAGATGATCGGTCACGCCCCGGGTATACCCCGTGGGAGAAGGTATGGACAGCAGCTTCATGATCTGCCCGACGGCATATTCAGTCATCGTACGGCCCTCCCTTATTTTTTGATGGGGCGGATCAGGATGAACGGCGTCAGCTCGTCTCCCTGCCCGGAGGGATTATCCTTCATCGCGTCCTGGATCTGGTCATCGGTAAGCGGGAAATGGGTGCCCTTGCCCAGCTGGTTCTGATCAAAATCATTGGCGTCCATTACCACAGTGGGCACACCGGTCTCTTTTTCCAGCGCGTCGCACAGTTCCCTCGGATGCTCGGGATTGATCACGCCCATATTGTGGTAGATATCAAAGCTGGAATCGGGATAGAAGCCGTCGATGCCGGCCACATCATGCCCGCAGATCTTATAGAACAGGCCCTTCACGCCGAAGGGACGCGTAACGGCGGAGATGAACGCGGCAAACAGCACGCGCGGCAGACCGCAGATCTCGATCACAAGCTGCATCTTGTATTCACTGTGCATGCCGATGCCGGTAGAGTTATGCCCGGCAAACGGTGCGAGATGCCTTGCCCACCAGCCGGGATGGGTATCCTCCAGCGTGCGCACATTGCCGGTGCACATGGCCATTACCTTGGCGGTAAAGGAAAGGCAGTCCCCTTTCTGAAAGATCGGCAGCACATACCGGCGCACCAGTTCCGCCTGGCTCTCATTGGGCTGCACAAAATGGGTGTGGATGGCAAAACGGCGGTAGCTCATACCGTCGCGCCCCTCGATCACGCCCCGGTCAAAATATTCAACGCCGTTTTCCTCTCGGCGCTGCTCATCCTTGTTGCGGTTATGTTCACTGCTCATAGTCTGCCTCCGTGTTTCATTTCGGATCCATGTATATTTTACTCTTTTCATTTCCGCTTGTCAAAGAAAACACTGCTCTCCGGAAAGGCTTTTTCCGCCATATTTTTGAAAAGCTCACAGCCCGGCCGGATCCCGGCCGCGATCTCCGCCCGCTTAATCCTTCCCTGCCCGGGTCACAAAAAAGAGGCTGACAAGGATCACCGCGCCGCCCGCGATCTGAAGCCAGGTCACGCGGTCTCCCAGCAGCAGCGCGCCGCCCGCCATGGCAGCCACGGGGTTCAGGTTGAGAAAGATAGCGGTCTTCGCGGGTGAAAGCAAAGCGATCGAGCGGTTATACAGGATATAGCACACAGCCGAACAGCCGACGCCCAGAAACAGGCAGGCGTAAAGCCACGCGGATACACTGAGCGACTTGACTGCCACCTGCTCTGTAAAGCAGAACGGGACAAGCGTGAAAAGCGAAAACACGCTCTGCCAGCAGGTAACGGTCAGACAGGGCAGGCGGGCAAGCAGCCGGTCTGTGATCTGGGAATAGAGCACCCAGCAGAGACATGCCCCCAGCATGAACAGTATCCCCTTCGCGGTATCCTGTTCATTGCCGGAGGAAACCACCATATATACGCCCGCGGCGGATACGGCGCAGCCGATCCAGTTGACCGCCGACGGCCTTTTCTTTTTGAAAAGTACATCCCACAGCAGCGTCAGTACGGGGATCAGGGCAATGATCAGCGAGGCGGTCGCGGAGGAGCAGCCCTTCAGCCCGTTCAGCTCAAACCAGAAATAGACCGTCACACCCAGCACCGCCGAAAGCAGCAGCCCGGGCACATCCCTCCGGGTGATCTTCAATCTTTCACCCGAAAGCAGCGCGACCGGTATCAAAAACAGCGAAGCCGTAAGAAAACGCACCGTGATAAGAAAAAACGGCTGCATGCCGCTTTCCATACAGTGTCTTGAGGCAATAAAGGACAACCCCCACATGATATTCACCACCACGGCACCCAGCGCCGCGCCGGTCTGCCCGCTCAGTATCCTCTTCATCGCCGTTTCTTCCTCCCGCCCGGCTATTATATGCTCTCCGCGTACCGTGAGCAAGTTTTTTCCCCGTATTTTGCTTTGGGGCAATACCGCATAAATGAATCAGTGCGATGGCGAGTGAATTTTTCAACAGATTCGCTTGCAGAAATTGAGGATTTACCGGATGTCAGCTTGAAGATCGTGTACAGCCGATCTTCAAACAGCCCGATGGTGCTTCATCCGGAGGGCAGGACATAAATCGAAATTTCCGCAAGATGAAGAAGGCACCGTTCTGCGTGCTGACGAATTGCGCGGTATTGCCCTTGTACATTTCTATCATTTCATGGTAAAAACAAACATACCGCTTGCGGATTCACACGGATTCCTTTACAATAGAAGTAATAAGATCAAACCCGCGAAGCGGGATCACATTCAGGAGGAAAAAATGCAGTATTATGTAGACGCGAATGCCCCCTTTGAAGGAAACGGCAGCAAAGAGACCCCCTTCCGCCGCATCAATGAAGCGGCAAAGATCGCTCTTCCCGGCGATACAGTCAATGTACTGCCCGGTATCTACAGGGAATATGTATGCCCCGTACACGCGGGCACCGGGGAACAGCGGATCGTTTACCGCTCCGTGGAAAAGCTTGGGGCAAAGATCACCGGCGCGGAGCTGCTTACCGGCTGGAAAAAGGAAGAAGACGGCGTATGGAGCGCGAGGATCAAAAACACGATCTTCGGCAGCTATAATCCGTATACCACATTCGTTTGCGGCGACTGGTATTTTGCCCCCACCGTACGTCATACCGGCAGCGTCTTCCTTGACGATAAAATGATGTATGAAACCGTCACCCGCGAGGAATGCGCCGAGGGAAAGGAAGACCCCTGCGCGTGGAACGCCGAGGAATCCACCTGGAAATGGTATACCGAGCAGGACGGGGATGAGACCGTGATCTATGCCAATTTCCATGATCTGGACCCCAATACGCACAAGGTGGAGCTGACCGTGCGCCGCAACTGCTTCATGCCCCGTGAAAACGGCATCGGCTATATCACGGTAAGCGGCTTTGATATCAATAAGGCCGCCACCACCTGGGCCCCTCCCGCCGCCTATCAGGACGGCATGATCGGCCCGCACTGGTCCAAAGGCTGGATCATTGAGGACTGCGAGGTATGGGGAAGCCGCTGCTGCGGCATCTCTCTGGGCAAATACCGCGATGAAGAAAATGACATGTACTTCTACACGAAGCATGTCAAGAGCCCCACTCAGATGGAGCGCGACGCGGTATGCCGCGGGCAGTACCACGGCTGGCTCAAGGAAAAAGTGGGAAGCCACATCATCCGCCGCTGCCATGTGCATCACTGCGAGCAGACCGGTATCGTAGGCCGTATGGGCGGCGTATTTTCAGTGATCGAGGATTGCCATATCCACCACATCTGCAATTCCCAGCAGCTCGGCGGCGCCGAGACAGCCGGCATCAAGCTGCACGCCGCCATTGATGTGACCATCCGCCGCAACCACATCCACAACTGCATCATGGGCGTATGGCTGGACTGGGAAGCTCAGGGGGCCCGCATCACGCAGAACCTGCTGCATGACAACCAGCGTCCCGAAGGCCGTCTGCCCGCACGCGGAGCCATGTTCAGCAACGACATTTTCATCGAGGTAGGCCACGGACCCACGCTGATAGACAACAATGTGATGCTGAGCAAAACCGGCCTCGCGATGCCCAGCGAAGGCATTGCCTGTGTGCATAACCTGATGTGCGGCTCCTTCGTGCTGATCAATTCCGGTGTGGACAGCATCGTGAACGGGCAGCGCGAGCCCCGCTACACCCCCTACCATATCCGCCATCGCACGGAAGTGGCCGGCTTTATGACCATTCTGCACGGCGATGACCGCATCTACAATAACATCTTCGTTCAGAAATACCCGGTGACCGACCCCGAAAAGCTGCCCACCGCCAATGACTATGAAGCCGCGGGCACCGCTCCCTTTGATATCTTCCCCTCCTATGATGAATGGATCAGCCATTTCATGATGGGTGAGGAGCCCAACATGGGCGCGCTGGCTCAGTATCATTTCGGTCACCTGCCCGTGTGGGTAGAGGGCAACGCCTATTTCGGCGGCGCCACCGTAAGCAAGCACGAGAAAAACGGCAGCGTGTACGCTCAGGCGCCGGAGCTTGCCCTTAAGGAAGAGGACGGCGTATGGACACTTGAGACCGATCTTTATTCCTGCCTGAAGGACCGTAAGGACGGCATCATCACAACGGATACCCTCGGAAAAGCCTTTGAGCCTGAGGAGCGTTTTGAAAATACCGATGGGACCGATATCATATTTGATACCGACTACAGCGGAGCGCACCACGAGGGTACCTCCTGTCTGCCCGGCCCGTTCGCCAACGGCGCCTGCAGGATCCGCGTAAAGTAAACTGCTGAATATACCAAATAAAGCACTCCGGAAGGAGTGCTTTATTTGGTATACGGTTTATGTGAACAGATCGGAAAGGGTCATTCCTTGGCAGGAGCCTCTCCCCTCTTTTTCGTGCGGGCGCTGCCGCGCGCGAACAGGATGATGCTCTGCATCACGATAAAGATGCACAGCATGCCGCCGGTGGTGATATTCTGCCACCATTCCCTGCCGCCGTTGCTGATGCCGGATACCTGAACGATGTTCTTGATGGTGCTCAGGTTGAGCACACCGAACAGCGTACCCAGCACATTGCCCACACCGCCGGAAAGCATCGTGCCGCCGATAATGGAGGAGGCGATCGCGTCCATTTCCATGCCCGCCGCCATGGTCGGGTTTCCGGCTCCCTTGTGCATCAGGTTCACAAAGCCGGCGATCCCGGCCAGCACACCGCTGATCACATAGGCCCAGAAACGGGTCATTTTTACATTGCATCCCAGCATCAGCGCGCTTTGCGGGTTTCCGCCGATGGCGTAGAAGTGGCGGCCCAGACGGGTCCTCTTCAGCATCAGCGCGATAACGATCAACACGATCGCGGCAACGATCACCGTTACCTCCAGCTTGCCGGGGGTAAACACGCGGCCGCCCAGCTTTTTCACTTCCTCAAAGCCGAACGCATCGATCTCGATCCTGAAATCCTTCAGCTTCATAAACTCAGGCGCCGTCTCGGCGGTAAGGCTGATGCCCTCCTTGGATACAACGGTCACAAGTCCTCTCGCGAGGAACATGCCGGCCAGAGTGATAATGAAGGGCTGAATATCCAGGAAGCTGATCAGGAAGCCCTGAAAAAGACCGAACGCGAGGCCGATCCCCAGCGACATCAGGATCGCGACCGCGATATCGCCGCGCGCGTCCAGATATTTTGCACAGCAGATGCTCACCAGCGCGATGACCGCGCCGACGGAGATATCGATACCGCCCGTGATCATCACGACCGTAAGGCCGCACGCGACGATGATCAGCGCGGCGTTATTGTTCAGCATGGTCAGAAAGGTTTGCGGCTTCAGAAACCCGTCTCCGCCGAAGAAGATGATGCCTGCCGTGTACAGGAGCAGAAAGATCCCGATCGCGATAAGAAACAGCAGCTGGGAATTGGCAATGGGCTCCCGCCGGATCCTGCCTGCGCGGGAAGAAGAATTATTCGCTGCGGACATATTCACGCCTCCTCTCTGCCGGCTGTACCGGGCTTTCCTGTTTTTCCTGCATTCAAACCGAAGCACTTCTTCCATCCCCGTACGATCGTATCCTTCGCCTTGGCGGAGGAGAAGATCACAAGGATAAAGATGACGGCGGCCTGACAGGCCATGATGTGCGTAGCGGGAATGCTCATCGCGATCAGCGTATTGTAAAGCAGGCAGTACGCGTAGGCGCCCAGAACAGAGCCTACCACCCTGTACTTTCCGCCGCCGAGGCTGTTGCCGCCGATCGCCACCGCCAGGATCGCTCTCATTTCAAAGCCGTCCATCAGGGTGTTATAGGTCACCTTTCCACCTACCCTGCACACATTGATCATACCGGCGATCGCGCAGCAGACGCCCAGGATCGCGAAGGTGATCAGCTTGATGGCGACACCGTTGATACCGTTCAGCCTTGCCGCGCCCTGATTGATACCCACCGTCTGCGTATACAGACGCAGGTTGGTAAACTTGAACAGCAGCGCGAACAGCAGACCCACCACCGCCACAATCAGGATGGGCGTAGGAATGGGAATGCCCGGTATCACCTTGCCGATAACAGGAGTGATGGCGTTATCGGGGATAAACAGGTTGGCGATCTGCCCGATCCAGTAGGCGATGCTGCGCCCGCAGGTAAACAGGATCAGCGTCGCGATCATCGGCTGAATTTTGAAAACAGCCACCAGAGTACCGTTGAAGAGTGAGAAAAGCATCGTGATGCCGCAGCTGATGAGAAGTGACAGAAGCACCTGCCCCACACCGATCGCAGCATCGTTATTGCTCCACCATCCCAGTGAGCGGGCAAATACCGCCGCGGCGATCGTGCCCAGCGCGCCGATCGAAATATCCTGTCCTCCGCAGGCGGCGGTGACCAGCGTCATGCCGATGGCCAGGATCACAAGATCCGAGGCGTCAACGATGGTGCTGATCAGGTTTCCGGCCAGCGTTTTGTTGCCGTCATTATTGACATTCAATGAAATGTTGAAATATGAGGGATCGCGGATCAGGTTGAACAGAAGCAGCAGAGCCAGTATGGTAACGGGGATCAGAAGCTGGGAGTTTCTCTGCAAAAATGTGTAGGAACGCTGTTCCTTATTCTTTTTCATTGCTGTTCACCTCCCGCAATGGTTTTCATGATATCATTCTGGTTGAGCTGGTCTCCTGTCAGCTCGCCAACGGCATGCTTATCGCGCATGACGATGAGCCTTGAACAGGTGCGCAGCATCTCCTCGATCTCTGAGGAGATAAAGGTCACCGTCATTCCCTCCTCTGCCAGCTTCAGCACCAGACGCTGGATCTCCGTTTTGGTACCGATATCGATACCGCGTGTAGGTTCATCCAGAATGAGATAGTCCGGATGCGTGAGCAGCCAGCGCGCGAGGATCACCTTCTGCTGGTTGCCTCCCGAAAGAGAACCTACAGGCGTGTCCTGCGAAGCCGTCTTGATCTGCAGGGCCTTGATGTACTCATCGGCAAACGCCTCCGCCTCGGAACGGGAGAACGGCCTGAAGAAGCCTTTCATCACCTGGCTGGCCAGGATGATATTTTCCCTTACCGAAAGATCGGCAATGATGCCGTCACGCTTCCTGTCCTCAGGCAAATAACCGATACCGTTTTTCATTGCCTGAATGGGAGAAGTGATCCTGACCGGCCTCCCGTTGATCTTTACCTTTCCGCTGTTCACCTTGTCCGCGCCGAAAATCGCGCGGACGCACTCGCTGCGTCCGGAGCCGAGCAAACCGGTAAAGCCGGTCACCTCTCCCCGGTCGGCATGGAAGCTGAACGGATTGGCCTCCTTGCTGCTGAGATCCTCCGCCTCGTAGAAGGGAACCCTGTCCGCCGTACCGGCGTTTTCGCTTTTTCCGGACATACCGGAAAGATTTTCCAGCTCCTTGCCCATCATTTTGCTTACAAGCTCCAGCATGGGCAGATGCGCGGTCTCAAACTCGCCTACCAGTTCTCCGCCTCTCAGTACCGTGATCCTGTCGGATACCGCGTACACCTGATCCAGAAAATGCGTAACGAAAATGATGCCTACACCCTCCGATTTCAGACTGCGCATCAAAGAGAACAGCATTTCCACTTCATGATCATCCAGTGAAGAGGTGGGCTCATCCAGGATCAGCACCTTGCACTGCATATCCACCGCGCGCGCGATAGCCACCATCTGCTGAACAGCAAGAGAACAGATGCTCAGCTGCTGACGGGCACGGGCGGGGATGGAAAGGCTTTTGAGCAGCTTATCCGCGTTTGCAAACATTCTTTTCCAGGAAACAAGAGTGCTCTTGTCTCTGCCGATATAAATGTTCTCGGCCACTGTCAGGTTCGGGCAGAGCGTGATCTCCTGATACACGGTGCTGATGCCCTGCTTCTGGGCCTGATCGGGTGAATGGATGCTGATCTCATTCCCTTCAAGAATGATCTTTCCGGCGTCCTTCGGATGCACACCCGTCAATACCTTGATCAGTGTAGACTTGCCGGCACCGTTTTCCCCCATCAGAGCATGGATCTCGCCCTTTCTCAGTGTGAAATCCACATTCTGAAGTGCCTTTACACCGGGGAACTGTTTGCAGATCCCCTGCAGCCTGAGCAAAACTTCGTTTTCCATCCGGATCATCCTCCGCATCACAATCTCTTTTGTGAACAGTGGACAGGCGGCGGCACCGCGCCGCTTCTCCGCTGTTCACAGGAAAAGCGCGGTGCAGATACGCGGAGGAAGCTCCACATATCCGCACCGCGCCGTTATTTGGGTTCAGCCGTCAACAGGCACCGGATCAGTCACCCAGACCGTAGTTGGCGATGTCTTCTTCGGTGATGGTGTCGCATACGAAGCAGGTCTCAACAGAGATGATCTGCTTCTTCTCGTTCAGGCCTTCGATCTGGCCGCCGGCCAGCAGGGTCTTGATCATGTCATCAATGACCTGAGCCTGGAAGGGGCTGCACTGTCCGTCATAGTTCCAGTTGCCGGCCAGCACTTCGCGCAGAGCCCACTTGTTGCAGTCAAAGCCCATCACGATCACTTTGCCGTCCTTGCCGTGGGAGATACCGGCGGCATCCAGAGCGGCAACGGCGCCCTGCGCCATACCGTCGTTCTCGGCATAGATGATGTTGAAGTCTTTTCCGCTGTTGATAACGGATTCAACGATCTGCTTCGCGGTGGTCTCGTCCCAGGTAGCGGTCTGCTGTTCAACGATGTTGAACTTGCCGGCAGCAGCCTGCTCGTCCACAGCACCGGTGCGGCCAACCTGAGCATCGCTGCCCATGGCGCCCTGGATGTGGATGATGTTGTATTCAGGCAGGTTCAGGCTCAGCAGCCATTCAACGGCCAGCGCGCCTTCGTTCGCCATGTTGGAAACAACGGCAGCTTCATACAGGTCGATATCGCAGTCGATCATACGGTCGAACAGGAAAACGATGATGCCGTTATCCTTGGCGGTCTTCAGAACGGTGTCCCAGCCGGTGGTCTCGGCGGCGGAGATGAGCAGTACGTCTACGCCGGCGTTGATGAAGTTTTCGGCAGCGGCGATCTGTTCGTCGTTCTTGAGGGTGTAAGCGGTCATGACTTCATAGCCGTTCTCAGCGCAGAAGACCTTTTCGAAGTCCTTTACGTTGGCCTCACGGTAGCCGCTCTCGGAAGGCGGATTGTTTACAATACCGACCTTGACCAGGTCCTCAGCCACAGCGGAAGTGACCGCCAGGGAGCAAACCATGATGAGAGCAATGAGCAGAGCAGCAAACTTCTTCATGTTTCTTCCTCCTTGTTTACTCAAAAGAGTAATTTTATGGCTATATCATATTACAGAATGCCCGCGCATGCATTCACATTTTTACTGAAGCGGAATGTAAATTCTTATTTGTTTTTCGCCCCGAAGCGCCAAACGGACCGGGAAATGTAAATTTTTTCGCTTTATGATAATTTTTTTTGATACACGGGCGGGATGCTGTTGCACAGCGCCCCGATATGCTATGATATGGGTGAAGCTCCTCACACGCCTGTCCGCCGTGACACGGATGAAATAACAATAAGAAGGTTTTTCAATGTTCAGCAAAGCAGGAAAAGAAAAGCGCGCGGGCGTACGCCGCCTGATCTTCAGCATCATCATCACCTTTTCCGTTCTCACACTGGCCGCCGTCGTTTCGCTGGTTTTCATGATGGTCAATACCTCCGGCCGGTATACGGATGTGCTTCGGAACGCCAAGACCGCGGCTGATTTCAATAAGGAATTCAAAAACACGCTGGACAGCGAGATGTACAACCATGTGATCCGTCCCCGGGGCGAGGTCACGGAGGCGGACCTGCCGATGAGCGAGCTGGACAGCGCCGTGGATGTACTGACCAGGCTGGAAAAGACCACCGTTCTGCCCGACAACCGCTGGCGTATCCGCAGCATGCTGAACATGTGCGAAAACCTGCGGCAGTACATGCTTGAGATCGCCGGGACGGAGCGCTATGATGACCGCATGGAGCTGCTTGAAAGAAACATACGCGGTGAGACCGGACTTACCCGCCTGATAGAGACCTACATGCATGAATATCTGGATGATGAAGTACGCGAAATGACCCGTCTTGAGGGCAACATCCGCGAGACCACGGTGTTCACCGTGATCCTGACGGCAGTCGGCATCACAATCACCTTCATATGCATCATGATCTATTCAGTATTCGTTTCCCGCCGCATCACGGAACCGATCCGCGCCCTTTCGGAAAAGGCGGCCCGTTTCGGCATGGGCGATTTTTCGCAGGGAAAGGTACACACCGATACGGCCGAGCTGCTTCTGCTGGACAGAGGCTTTGACGAAATGGCCGAAAGGATCAAGGGCCTGATGGAAAAGCAGATCGCCGATGAACGGACGCTGCACAAAACCGAGCTGGAGCTGCTTCAGGCGCAGATCAACCCGCATTTTCTCTACAACACGCTGGATTCCATCGCCATCCTCGCGGAAAGCGGCAGAGAAGAAGACGCCGTACTGATGGTAAACAGCCTTTCCTCCTTCTTCCGTATTTCCCTCAGCAAGGGCAGGGACATCATCCCGCTTGAAAACGAGGTAAGTCAGGTAAAAAGCTATCTGGAGATCCAGCAGATCCGTTACAGCGACATCTTAAAATACGAGATCGACATCCCGCAAACGGTATACGGCTGCTTCGTGCCCAAGCTGATATTGCAGCCGCTCGTTGAAAACGCGCTCTATCACGGTATCAAAAACCGCCGCGGGCTCGGTACGATAAGCATCCGCGGAGAAGAGGACGGTGACGATATCCTGCTCACGGTGACGGATAACGGAGCCGGTATGGACAGCGAACAGATCGCCGCGCTCCGCGCGGGCGTATATCAGGACAGGCACACCGGCCTCGGGCTGGTCAATGTGCATAAGCGTATACGGCTGTACTGCGGTGAAAATTACGGGCTGGACTTTGCCAGTGAAAAGGGAAAGGGAACCACGGTTTCCCTGCGTCTGCCCAAAACACTGCGTCCCGAAAACAAGGAGGAGGAAAATGAATAAAGAAAATACCGCCAAAGCGGCGCTGTGCTGCCTGCTGCTGTTCCTTTGCATGACGCTTGCCGCCTGCGGCGATGCACCGCAGGAAAGCGTGTCCGCTCAGGCAGAGGAAAAGATCATCGTTGTCGGTTTTTCCCAGGTAGGAGCTGAAAGCGACTGGCGCAACGCAAACACCGAAAGCATGACGGACGCGCTGTCTGAAAAAAACGGCTTCCGGCTGATCATTGATGACGCCCAGAACAAGCAGGAGCGGCAGATCACCGCGATACGCAACTTTATCCAGATGAATGTGGATTATATCGTGCTGGCGCCCACAAAGGAAACAGGTTGGGAGACAGTGCTGGAGGAAGCGCGCGCCGCGGGCATTCCCGTCATCATCGTGGACAGGATGATCAGTGTGGAAGACAGCAGCCTGTACACCTGCTGGGTGGGAAGCGATTTTGAAAAGGAAGGCCGTTCCGCCGTCGCCTGGATGGACAGCGTGTACGGTGATCAGCCCCTCCGCATCGTTCATCTGCAGGGCAACCTCGGCTGCTCCGCGCAGATCGGACGCACAGCCGCACTGGATGAAGCGCTGCTCGCTCATCCGGACTGGCAGGTCGTATACCGCGCCCCGGGAGATTTCCTGCAGGCAAAAGGCCAGGAGATCATAGGCGATCTTCTGGCCGGCGGAATTCAGTTTGACCTGATCTATTCAGAAAATGACAATATGGCCTTCGGCGCGATGGACGCGCTGGCAGACAGTGGCTACGCCGCGAGCGCTGTACCCATCGTTTCCTTTGACGGATGCAGAAGGGCGCTTGAATTGCTTGAAAAGGGAGAGCTTTCCTTTGTCGCGGAATGCAACCCGCTGCACGGGCCGCGCGTAATGAACATCATACGCGATCTGGAAGCGGGCAAGGCGCCCGAGCGCTTCACCTACGTGGATGAAAAGACCTTTGACCGGAGCATCACGCGCGAAATGATCGATGAAAGAAACTATTGAGACGTGCGGGAATACCGGTTGCGGAATTCCTTGGGCGAGATCCCTTCCGATTTTCTGAACACATGGCTGAAATAATTCGGCTCATTATAGCCGATCTCCATAGCCACATCAGCGAGCTTCATGTCTCCCGAGACAAGAAGCTCTTTTGCTTTATCGATCCTCAACTGGGTGAGATAGGCGATGAACGGCTTTCCCACCGTCTGTGAAAACACGGTGCTGAAATGCGCGGGACTCATATGGATATAATCCGCTACGCTGATCAGCGTGATATCGGGGCTGCAGAAATTCTGCCTCACATATTCCTCCGCCCGGCTGATCACATAATTATGCTTCAGATACGCGCTGTTTCCCGGCGCGGGTCTGAGCGACGCGCGCAGCAGCTTTTCCGCGCAGGCCCGGAAAGCCTCACGGCTGCCGGACGCGGTAAAGATATCGGCGCTTTCGCTGAGCTTTTGCGCCACATCCTTCCTGTCCGCTTCAGGATTGGCATCCTGAATGATCTGCACCGCCGTCTTCAGGATCTTGATCAGCGTATGATAGCGGATCAGCATGCTGTCATACTTATCGCTCTCCGGGCCGTTCAGCATATCATCCAGAAACGCGGGCACATCATCGGGCGCCATATACTTTAGTTTCTGATAAAAATCATTTTCCGTAGGAACAGACAGCCCGGCGGATTCCGCCACCAACTGCACGGTATCCCCCGCGTCCACGATCCTTCCGGCAAAATAGGTGCCTGCCTTATCCAGCAGATCCGCTGCCGCGGCATAAGCGCCCGCGACCGCGCTCAGGCGCTCCGCTTCCACACTCATCACCGCCGTCACCGTGGGGCAGATATCCCTCACGGTATGGCGTACGATCCCCACGAAACGATAGATCTTTTCACTCAGCTGCTCCGGATCGTTATCAAAAAACAACACTGTGAGCCGGTCAGGCTGCTGAAACATATACAGCCTCGCGTCCTGCCGTACAAGCTCCGGACGCAGAAGCTTCTGCAGAAGAGGCTTGTTTTGCGCCTCGCATTCAAAATGCAGGATCAGTGTACGGTAAAAGGAACGGATGATGTCCAGCCCCAGCGAAGATGCCTTTTCAAGCAGCTCGGCCGTGCCCGTTCCCGAAAAAAGAAGCTGCCGCAGGTAGTGCTGACGAAGCGCTTCCTCCACCTCATCCCGGTCATAGCCTCCGGGCAGGTCCTTCTGTATTTTTTCCTGTTCTATGCGTGCTGCAGCCTTGTTCAGTTCCTCCGTCAGCTCTGCCGCGCGCACAGGCTTGAGCAGGTAGGAATCTACATCCAGCGAGATCGCTCTTTTCGCGTACTCAAAATCACCGAAGCCGCTGATAATGATCACCTTCAGCCACGGGATCATTTTTCTGGCGTGGCGGATCAGCTCAAACCCGTCCAGAAAGGGCATACGGATATCCGTAAGGAGGATATCGGGCATCATATCCTGCATCATGGAAAGGGCGATCTCTCCGTCAGCTGCTTCTCCGCAGAAAGAAAACGGGCTGCCCAGTTCCTCTACGATATGACGGATGTTCTGCCGGATCAGCAGCTCATCCTCTACAATAAACACCTGATACATCTGTACCCTCCGGATCGGCCTTCTGCGCGTTTCGGGCTGAACGGCGCGTCCGTTGCGCCACGGCCCTGTTCTTTACTGTTTGATTCTATTTTATCACGGATCCCTGCCCGCGTCAATCACTGCCCGAAGCAAAAAAAAGCATAAAATAAAGAATGCTGAAGTTTAAAAAATGTGTTCATCCGTTTTTCAAACCGGCATCGGTGCCTCATCAGGCGGATCATCAGTTATTATCATTACCGGAGGACGGGCCATAAGTTCAAAAAACGCACCCGCCGAAACGGATGCGTTTATGATATCCGCGCTGTATTCCTTATTCCACCGACAGCAGATAATAATACAGCGGCTGGCCGCCGGCCTGCACCTGCACCTCGCATTGAGGGAAGCGCGTCTGCAATTCACCGGCAAGCTTTTCGGCGTCTTCTTCTTTCGTATCGTGGCCGTAATATACAGTGATCACACTGTCCTCCTCAGTCACGATGCTCTGCATCAGCTCCATCGCGATGCCCGGAATGCTGTCGGAGCGGAACTTCACCTGCCCGTTCTCAAGGCCGATGATATCTCCCTCACGGATGTGCAATTCTCCGAACTCGCTGTCGCGTACGGCAAAGGTAACGGTACCGGTACGAACACGCTCGGCAGCGGCGGTCATGGCCTCCGTGTTGCTTTCGGTGTCCGCGTCCGGATCGAACGCGATCGCTCCGGCGATCCCCATCGCCACATTTTTGGTAGGCAGCACGGTCACATGCTTATCCTTGCAAAGCTTAGCCGCCTGCTGCGCCGCCAGAATGATATTGCCGTTATTGGGGAACACAAAAATGTTTTCGGCGTTCACCTTCTCCACGGCGTTTGAAATATCCTCAATGGACGGGTTCATCGTCTGACCGCCGTCCACGATCACATCCACGCCCAGCTCGCGCAGGATCTCACTGAAGCCCTCACCGAGAGACACGCTCACCATGCCGTACTTTTTGGGCGGCTCGCGTTTTTTCTCCTCTTCGGCATGGGCGCGTTCCTCTGCCTTGCGCTGCATACGGATGTTGACGATCTCAAGATCGGTCAGCTCGCCCAGGTCCAGTGCGTACTGCAGCGCCTTTCCGGGATCATCGGTATGCACATGCACCCTAACAGCCCCGTCCTTTTCATCCACATCCACCGAATCGCCGATGCGGTTCATCTGCCGCTTCAGCATATCGATATCCTCGCTGCGCACATCATCCCGCAGCTCACATACGGTAAACGCGGTATGGTAGCCGAATTTCAGCTCACGGATGCGCGCGTGATCATCGCTGAACACGCCGGGCTGCTCTTCCTCAACGGCCGGCAGCAGCTGCTCTGTTTCGCCGCGCAGCACAGCCGCGTAGCCGGTATAGATCAGCAGAAGACCCTTGCCGCCCGCATCCACCACATCTGCCTGCTTCAGCGCGGGCAGCATTTCCTTGGTGCGGGCAAGGATATCCTCACCGGCGGAAAGGATCACATTGAACAGCCCGTCAAAGGAATCAGGCTCTCTCATCGCCTGCTTTTCCGCCTCCTCGGCGATCACGCGGGCTACGGTGAGGATGGTTCCCTCCTTGGGCTTCATCACTGCCTTATAGGCGGTCTCGGCGCCCTTTTTCAATGCCTGGGCAAACTGTACGGGGTTGATTTTCTCAATGCCGTTCAGCGCTTTTGAAAAGCCGCGGTAAAGCTGGCTGGTGATCACGCCGCTGTTACCTCTCGCGCCGCGCAGTGCGCCCTTCGCAAGGGCTGCCGCCGCCTCGTCCGCTCTTGAGAACTCACGGGTGTTGACTTCCTTGGTGGCACTGGCCATCGTAAGGCTCATATTGGTGCCGGTATCTCCGTCCGGCACGGGAAACACATTCAGCGCGTCTACTGTATCACGGTTTTTTTCCAGCAGAGAGGCGCCTGCTATGACCATCTCACGAAGCAGAAGGCCATCGATTTCCTGAATCTGTATCAAGATCTCTCCTCCGTTCTGCCTGTCAGATGCGGATCCCTTCCACATTGACATTTACTGAGCGCACCTTGGCGCCGGTCATGCTTTCCACTTTATAGCGTACCACTTCTACGATGGTCTTGCACACCTCAGCCACGCTGATGCCGTATTCGACAATAATATACAGGTCCACATCCAGCTGGTTGTCCACCATGCGGATCTGCACCCCTTTAGACAGATTTTCGCGCCCCAGCCATTCCACAATGCCGTCTTTCGCTCGCTGTCTGGAAGACATGGCTACGATGCCGTAGCATTCCAGCGCGGCACAGCCGACGATCTTCAGCACGACTTCTTCGGCAATGTAAACGGTACCGGCGTCATTCGTGATTTTGATCTCCATTCTTTCCGGACCTCCTTGTTGTACGGTGCGGGAAGCGAAGGCACAGCCCTCGCCTCATAAAGTATAGCAAAAATATCAGTTGGGCGCAAGTGTTATTTGCCCGCGAGCATCTCGTCCGTCAGGCGCGCCGCCAGACGCACCAGCCGCGGGCAGGGACGCTCCGCGTAATAAGTGTCCGTGCGTTCCTCAGGCACGGGATCCTGAGCGCCGTCAACACCCAGAAGCTCCCGGCAGAGGTAGCTTCCTGCTTCCCGTTTGAACCGGTAGGCCAGCTCCTGCACGCGGGCGTAGTGCTGCGCCTTCACACTGCCCTTTTCCGGGCCGTCATAGCCCAGCTGAGCGCCCAGCACCATTTCGGCCCCCAGCAGCGCGCCGCACATCTCACGCAGCCTGCCCACGCCGCCGCCCAGCGACGAGGCCAGGCGCAGCGCCGTTTCTCTGTTCAGCCCGGTCACATCCGTAAACGCGCCGAACACGGACTGGCAACAGTTATAGCCTTCATAAAACAGTTTTTCCGCAATAGCGGCGTGATCCGTCATTTCGCTTATATTCCTCCTTCCGGAAGAGACACCGGTGCCTGTTTTATCAACCTTATGGTCCGCCCTCCGGAAGAGGCACCCATGGGCTGTTTGAAAAATGGCCGAACACATTTTTCAAACTTATGGTCCGCCCTCTGGAAGAGGCACCATTGGCTGTTTGAAAATAGGCCGTACACTATTTTCAAACTTATGTCCCGCCCTCCGGAAGAGGCACCATTGGCTGTTTGAAAATGATCCGTATACATTTTCAAACTTATGGTCCGCCCTCCGGAA
>CALGBY010000049.1 GCA_937886445.1 uncultured Clostridia bacterium
TTTTCCCCAATTTAGGGGTTGACAAAGGTCATTACATATCAGAAACACACCCTAATTATTTTCAGTACCGGTAGGTCCAGCTGACCCGTACAACGCCGTTCCGCGGCAGGCTGACGCGTTCAAAGCGCACCGCCTCGCGGCATCTGCCGTGCGGGGTATCCAGGCAGAGCCCTTCCCCGTCCACTTCTGTTTTACGCTCATAGCCGTCCGCTGTCACGCTGCCGCTCATCAATTCGCACAGCAGGCGTACACAAGCCGCCTTTTCGAGCAGCCCGGAAGTGATATGCAATGTATCCGTGCGGGTAATGACGCCCGGCGCGAATGTGTATTCCGTATTGATCTCAGCCCGCTCATCCGGCACAATAGGCCTTACACCGGCGGCCATAAAGCCCTTCTGATGAACGCGCACTCTGCATCCGCCGTTTCCGTCCGGCTCCGCCTCCGTGCTGTCGGCAAAGCCCGCCGGCAGCAGCACGCTGCCGTCCTTCATTTCAATGCAGGGAAGCCACGCGCCGTGTGTGCAGTCCGGCACCGCCTCCAGAAGGAAGTTGCACCGGGGCACAGGCAGATAGGGATCGCGATCTGCGTAATCCTCTCCGCCGTTGATCACGGGAAGGGACCATACATGATCCTTATCCCGGTAGATCACAAGGCTTCTGGGAAGCGGCAGATCGGTAAAGCGGGTAAGAGAGCAGCAGGGCTGCTTCGCGGCAAGCTCCTGCCAGCCCGCGGGCTCCCGCGTCAGGGTGAGCCCTCTGCGGTTCCACTGCTCTTCCGCCACGATGATCTGTATGGAAAGGCTCAGGTTTTCACCGAGGATACGGTTCTTATTGCGGTAGCCGTCTGTTCTGCGGCCCTTATCCCACATATTGATCGACTGCATTTCCTCATCATACCAGAAATGCACCATGCTTTTCACCAGCGCGCAGCAATATCCGCGGGCCAGTGTTTCCTCCTCCGGGGTAAAGATCCCTCCCAGCGCGACGGCTGTGGAAAGGATCTGAAGCGCGGCGGTATCCCCGTACGCGCCGATGCTGCGCCCGTAGGAAAAGCCGGTCCCCTGCGCGTTTGCCATTTCAAGGCAGATATGCGCCGAGCAGTTCAGCATACGCCGGATCAGATCGGGCTCCTCCCAGCCGGTAGACAGCACCAGCTCGGTGATCTCCGCCGGGATCAGGATGCTGTACCGGTCAAAGCGGCCGCGTCCCATGGTTTCATCCATAAAGCCGTATTTTCCGGAATACCGGGAAATATGGTCCAAAAGATGCTCCAGCAGGATGGCGCTGTAACGCACAGGCTCCCAGCCCAGCAGCTCACGGTATCTCGCGATCCCGAAGGCCACACCGTAATAGTTGGTGGGCTTTCTGATCAGGGCATAGTCGTTTTCAATATCTACAAATGTACGCCAGTCCAGCGCAGTCTTCAGCTTTTCAATATCCTTTTCATCCGCGGCATCTTCAAGCAGCCCCTGACAGTTCAGGCGGTAAATGCCCTCCAGCGCGTAAAGGATCCCCCAGGTTTCAAACAGCATACCGGAGGTAAAGCCGATGATCTGCCTGAGCTGCTTCAGCCCTTCCTTTTTCTTTTCCGCGTCCAGCAGCTCCGCGATCACATAGGCCGCTTCGCAGATCACCTTGCCGTTTGTAAACTGGGCCTTGTCATTAAAGCCGGGCACACCGTCCACAGCGGTGTTTTCCTTTTCCTCCGCGATCTTCCGGAAAAGCTGCTCCATACGCGAGCGAAGGATATCAAAGGTCTTTTCCATGTTTTCACCTTCTCTGATTCTTGATCATTCCTTCACAGCACCCACCAGCGCGCCCTTGGTAAAGTACTTTTGCAGGAACGGATATACGCACAATACCGGAATGGTAGCCACCATGATGGTAGCGTACTTGATGGACATGGCGATGGATTCCGCGTCGGCGGCGCTGGCGCCCGAGTTCATGGAGGTCACATCGTTGGACAGCAGGATCTCACGCAGGATCACCTGCAGGGGCAACTTCTGCCTGTCGCGGATGATGGCGGCAGCCCAGAACCAGGAGTTCCAGATGCTTACGCCGTAGTACAGTATCATAACGGCAATGATGGCCTTGGAGAGGGGGATAACGATCTGGAACAGGATACGAATATGGGAAGCGCCGTCGATCTGCGCCGCCTCGATCAGCGAATCCGGAATGGATTCAAACGATGTACGCATGATGACCAGATTGTATGTATTGATCAGGAACGGAATGATCAGACCGGCCAGGCTGTTCGTCAGCTTCAGATCGCGCATGTTCAGATAGAACGGGATCATGCCGCCGGAGAAGAACATGGTAAATACGATCATCAGCATGATGGGCTTTTTGAAAAGCACCTTCTTGCGGGAAAGGAAATACGCGCCCAGAGAGGTCATAACAAGATCGGCCGTCACACCCACCACCAAAATGAACAGCGTGTTCAGGTAACCGGTGCCGATCATGGGGTTTTTGAAAACCTTCGTATAGGCGTTGAAGTTCAAATCAAGAGGCAGGAACAGCGGCCCCTGATGCTGGGTGAGCAATCCGCTGTCGGAAAGGGAAGCCACCGCCACATACCAGATGGGATACAGGCAGAGGAAGCAGATGAGCAAAAGGATCAGCGTGTTGAACACGGTAAATATCTTTTCAGACATAGGTCTGCGGATCTTCTTTTTTGTTGCAAGGCTAACGGTCATCTTCCTATCCTCCTTACCACAGACTGGTTTCACTGAATTTTCTTGAAACCGTATTGGCAAACAAAATAAGCAGCAGATTGATCACCGAATTGAACATGCCGATGGCGGTGGAATAGCTCCAGTCCAGGTTGCCGAGGCCGATCCGGTAAATATAGGAGGATATGATATCCGCTGTTTCGTAGGTCGCGGAGTTATAGAGCAGGATCGTCTTTTCATAACCCATGTTCATCATGCGCCCGATCCTCAGGATCAGCATGATGATGATGGTAGGCGCGATGCCGGGCAGCGTTACATGCACAAGCTGTTTCCACTTGCCCGCGCCGTCGATCTGCGCAGCTTCATACAGCTGGCTATCCACGCCGGAAAGCGCGGAAAGGTAAATGATGGAGCCCCAGCCCACCTGCTGCCAGATACCGGAAATGATGTAAATGCTCCGGTACAGATCGGGGTTTTGCAGAAGCGGGGAGCGTTTTCCGCCCAGAAGGGCGATGATATCATTGAAAAGTCCGGTGGAAAGGCTGAAATCAGTGATCATACCGCACACAACGATCAGCGAGATGAAATGCGGCAGATAAGTAATGGTCTGCACGGTATTCTTGAATACCTTGTTGCGGACTTCATTGATCAGCAGGGCAAGAATAATGGGGGCCGGGAAACCGAACAGGATCTCATAGGCGGAAAGCACAAGCGTGTTGCGCACCAGCCTTGAAAAATAGATATCGGAAAAGAAACGCTCAAAGTTTTCAAAGCCGACCCAATCACTTCCGGATACACCCAGCCTGGGAGTGTAATCCTGAAAAGCGATAATCGCGCCATACATGGGCTTATAGCAGAACAGAATATAGAATGCAAGTACCGGAAGTACCAACGGATACAGAGAGCGGTTGCGAACCCAGTCTGTGCGAAGTTTCCGTTTCAGATCAGCTTTCATCGTATCATTCCTCTACAATGTGAATTCTTGCGCAGATAAAAGAATCCGGGGATGGGATACGCATCCCATCCCCGGAAAGATTACTCAGCGGTTGTTATAGCGAGCCAGAGCATCGTTCTGGATTTCGATGGCGCGATCCAGCTTCATGGTCTTGAGATCTTCAACATAGCTGTCGAACTCATCCAGGCTTACATCACCGAAGATGAACTTGAGGGTCATTTCATCGCGATGGGTGTTGACCTGGTTCATGATGGTGGCGAATTCCTTGCTCTCCTCAGAGTTGGGGGTGATAGGCGGCATCACATGAGCGGCCGCGTTGGAGGTGGAGGCACCCCAGGCATTCAGCGTGTCGCGCTGCTCGGGCAGGGTGTAATACTGCACGAGGTAACGCACATCCTGTACGAAGGGGCCGTTGTAGTTGCCGCGGATGTAGGAAGACATGGCGTTGGAAATGGGCATACCGTCGGGGTTGTTCATAATCAGCTCGGTATAGGTGGGTACGCCGTCGATCATGGTGTAGGAAACGCCTTCGGTACCGAAGTTGTAGTAGTTATGTCCGGCCTCGCCGTAAGCATAGTCCAGCAGAGTGGCAGCGCGGGCCACGTCCTTGCAGGAGGTGGTGATGGCGGCAGAAGCTCTTCCGGAATAAGGAACTTCGATGTAACCGAACTCAGCGAAAGCGCCCTTTTCTACAGTGGGCTGGGGGCAGGGAGCCAGCAGATAGCTCTCATTGGTCTTTCTGGCAGCGGCAGTCCAGGTGCCCAGACGGCTTCCGGACTGGCCCATGGAGGCGCCGGCACCGCCGTTGGTCATCTTGGCGGCGACCTGGTCATTCTTCATGGTGGCGATATCGGGATCGATCAGACCCTCGGCATACCAGTCGTGCATGGTCTGCAGATACTGACGGTAGCCTTCCTCAGCGGCGCCGAAATGCACGGTGCCGTCGCTGCCGATATAGAAGGAATAGTTAGTGTTGAAGGCAGCCACGAAGGGGTTGGCGCCCAGATACTGAGCGTTGGTGTATTCAAAGGTGAAGGGAGCAGCTACGCCCTTCTGCTCTTTGAAGGCGGTCAGCACGGTGTGCCACTCATCGATGGTGGTGGGGATCTCGAGGTTCAGCTCATCCAGCCAGTCCTTGCGGATCATCAAGCCGATGGTGTTGAGCAGGCCTTCATCGCCGCGGATGAAGGGGAAGCAGTAGTAATGACCTTCATCTGTTCTGCAGGCCTTGGCCACTTCGGGGTTCGCCTCAAAGTAGGCCTTCAGGTTGGGGCAGTACTGGTCGATCACATCGTTGAGAGCGATGATGACGCCGTCCTTGATGGCCTTTTCGGGGCCGCCGGGATAGCTGGTCACCCAGTTGTATTCCATGATGTCAGGCATGTCTCCGTCAGCAACGATGAAGGAGAACTGTTCCTTGGCCTGGCCGGAAGCGGGATGCTGGAACTGCACTTCAATGCCGGTGTTCGCGATGAGACCCTTACCGAAGGGGGTGTCACCCAGATTCTGGTAATAGGTAGCTACGGTACTGGTCAGCTCTACCCAATAGGTGATGGGTTCTTCAGCCACGGCGGATACACAGCCGGTGACGAGCAGGGTGACGGCGGTCACGACTGCCAGCAGCAGGTAAAGAGAGCGATGCTTGGTGTTCATGTGTTTTTCCCCTTTCTTGTTGTCTGCCGGGTGTTCCGCCCGGCTCTGCGTTTTTCAGCTGGCCTTATCATAATCTATATATTCGCATAAAAACAGATTAAAAACATTGAATCGACTCGCAAAACATACAGTTTAATATGGTAATTTTTCAGACAGAATATGCAAAACCGCGAAAATGGCCATTTACTTACCATTTTCGCGGGGTGCATCGGATCAGTTTCCCTGCTGGCGTACCTGTCCCGGCGTGATACCTTTTTTCTTTTTGAAGGCGCGTATCAGGTTGCCGCTGTCCCGGAAACCGGAGCGCTCCGCCGCCTCCGCGACCGTCGCGCCGTTTTTGAGCAGCTCCTCGGCCAGATCCAACCGGGAGGTATTGATCAGATCCAGCAGGCTGCGGCCGGTCTGGCGCTTGTAGCGGGTGGAAAGATAGGCAGGGGTCAGATTGAACTGATGGGAAACAGTGGAAATATTCAGATCGGGATCGGTAAAGCGGCCGCGGATAAAGTTTTCCAGCTCCGCGCAGAAGGAGCGGTCGCCGTCCGTATCCGTTCTGGACCGGACGATCTCACGGCAGATATCCGCCGTAAGCCCGGCCAGCGTTTTTTCCGTATCGTTTCCCGGCCTGCAGTTCATCAATACGGTGTGGAGCCGAAGCCTTGTAACGGTATCCTGAAGGCCGCCGCTGTTCGCGCCGCGGATGAGCACGCCGGTCATCGCGTAAACAAGACACCAGTACAGGTCCACGCTGATCCCCGCCCTGCGGTTCCGCTCAAACATGTCCCTGATCAGCGCGTTAGCCGCCTCCTCGTCACCGATGGAGACCGCGTTCTTCAGCTTTTCCTCATCCTCCGCGGAAAAATCATACCGTGACTGCATATCCTCGATCTCCGAAGCGGTGATCAGATTGGTATCCAGCAGCGATCTGTACTCATCCAGCTCGCCGGCGGCGCGGTAAGCTGCGGGGATATCCCGGACGCTTTCGGCGACCGGCCCGATATACACCGCGCAGGAAAAATGCAGGGAGGTCTCCACCGTGGTCTGCGTTTTTTCAGCTGCCTCGCGGAAGAAGGGAAGCGGATCGTCTGACTGATCCGGAACGGATATCAGCGCGACGGCCGTATCGCCCCATTCCAGCGTCTCCGCGGTATAGCGGGGGCTGATATGATCTTCAAACAGGCTGCGCAGAATGGAAGTACGCAATGCCAGCTCTGTTTCATTGATATCCTTCGCGTCAAGCACCTTGAGGATGACCACCCCGTAGGCCTCCGCGGAAAGCCGCAGCAGCTCCGGTCGCTCCGTATAGCCCCGTGTGAGCAATTGGAGCAGGCAGTAATCCCGCACCTGACGGCGGCTGTCCTTCAAAAGTTGCTGGTTATTGACGGAATCCCGGTACAGGCGTTCCACTTCCCGGTTTGCCCATACGAGATCGTCCTCCCCCGTTCCGGAGCCGTTCTTCCCGTCACCGGAGCGGATCGTGCGCAGCAGCTGATCCACAGGGTCAAAATTCCGTGTGGTCAGGTGCTTGGAGAGGAGAAGACCGGTAAAAATGCTCAAAAGCAGGCCGAGAACGATCACAAAATGAAGCTTTCGTACATCCTCATGGATCAGCCGCTCGGGCGTGATCATCAGATAGCGGATATTGGTCTGATCAGATTCTCTCGCTGTCATGCGTACGGATTCCCCGCTGAAACGCGGTATCACACCGGCAAGCTCCCTGTCCGGTATGTTACCGGCCTCGATCAGACCGTCGGCGGGGTTATACAGGCTTCCGGACTGTGTGCAGAGATACAATTGCGTTTCCGTGGTCGAAAACTCACTGAGCGTCATCTGGCTTCTGAGCATCCCGGAGGAAAGGATCATCCCGATCGAGAAGGACAGCTTCTGGTCTCCCGCGGAAGGCAGACTGAGAAGCATGATCATCTGACAGATACCGCCCTTTGCCCTGATAATATGGATATCATAGTGATGCTTCCCCGTGATCAGCTTCTCAAACTCCTCCTGAGAAATACAGTTTTCATCATAATAGAGAGAATAATACATGGAAAGGTCCATATTGCCGTTCGTGCTCACGATCTTGTGCGCCTGCGGGAAATATACGAAAATCCCGCTGACTGCTTCATTGGAAAGCACCAGGCTGTTCAGCTCCTGAAACAGCCTTACCTGAGGCATCGCGTGTGTGTTCTGCATTTCTCCTTCCACATAGGAAAGGCTGCGTACATCGCTGTCGATATACAGACGGCTCTCCACACTGCGCGCGGAGAGAAGACGCGCGTCCATATCAGCCTGCACCTTGGCAAGCATGCTTTCATGCAGCCGGTCGGACTGCTCATTCGCCTGATGCACCACATAAACATATAAAACAAAAGTGACCAGTACCGGGATCATCAGTATCACTATAAATGAAAGATGAAGACGGCGCGCGTAATGAAGAGGCCGCTTCTTCATGAAAACACTCCTTTCCTGCTGCAGCCGGAAGCCGTGCTGCACGCGGATAAACGTAATACTCTTTTATTAAAATATACCACATTTTTTCATATCCAGAATATGCATTTTTTCAACTTCGATTGGCATTTTATTGAATATGGTTGACCCGCGGGCCGGGATTGAGTAATATAACTGCCGTATCCGAAACGAAAACATGATGCACAAGGAGGAGAAGGTATGTCTTTTCTCTCTGACGTGGAACGCTTCGAAGCCTTTCTTGCCGATATGCGTCCGGACAGACGCGCCGCCGTTCATCAGGCGGCCATGCTCGCGCTCAGCGAGCCTGTTCCCCATATCACCGATGCAGTCTGCCCCAGAAGCGAAGGCGGTATCCACGATTTTTATTCCGAAGGGGATTACTGGTGGCCGGATCCCGAAAAGCCGGACGGCCTGCCCTATATCCGCCGGGACGGGGAAACGAACCCGGAAAACTTCACCGCCCACCGGCTGATCCTTCGCCGTGTACGCAACAGCATTGCCGCGCTGGCCATGGAAGCGGCGCTTCTTTCCCGTGAAAAGAGCGCTCCCGAAAATATCATGTGCCTGTATGACCGGGCACAGACCATCCTGAAAGAGTTTTTCCTCAGCGAAGAGACCCGCATGAACCCGAGCCTCACCTACGCGCAGGCCATTCACGGCGTCTGCCGCGGAAGAGGCATCGGGATCATAGACACCATCCATCTTGCCGATATCCCCTATGCCGTGCGTTATCTGCATGACAGCGGCGGGCTGGATGAAGCGGTCTGGCAGGGGGTAAAGAGCTGGTTTGCCGAATACCTCGGCTGGATGCTCACATCGGAAAACGGCATTCAGGAAATGAACACGGAAAACAACCACGCCGTATGCTTTTTCATGCAGGCCGCGGTGTTCGCCCGCTTTACGGAAAACCCCGTGATCCTGTCCTGCTGCCGGGATCAGTTCAAACGCCGGCTGCTTTGCCAGATGGACCGGGACGGCTCCTTCCCGCGGGAGCTCAGCCGTACAAAGCCTTATAATTACTCCGCCTTCACGCTGGACAACCTGTGTGTACTCGCTCAGGCGGCATCCACTGAAGACGATGACCTGTGGCACTATACAGACCCGGAGGGGCGCAGCCTTTCAAAGGGCATCGATTTTCTGCTTCCGTACCTTCAGGATAAAAATGCCTGGCCCTACCCGAAGGATATTTCTCACTTTTCCGCTTTCCCGGTGGGCTACTCCTTCCTGTTTTTCGCGGGAGCGTACCTCGGCCGCGGAGATTGTCTTTCCCTCTACCACAGCCTGCCGCCCTGCAGCGATGACGAGGAAGCCCTGCGCAACCTTTCCGTCCGCCAGCCGCTGCTTTGGCTGAGATAAGAAGACCGCGGGCAGGGCAACGTCCCAAGCTCCCCGGCCGGATAAGCAGACCCTTTTTTCAAAGAACATCCGCACCGGACGAGGCTGCTACCGTTTTTTCCGCAGCAGCCCCGGCGCATATACAGCCCCGCCGGGCAGGCGGGGGACAAAAAGACCGCGTCCCGTATCCGGAACGCGGTCTCTTCATTGCGGAAGTTCATTCCGCCGTCTTGCTATTACTGTTCGGTCTTGGGATATACGCTGACCTGCTTGTCAAACTTACCCTTGCGCTCGAACTTCATGATGCCGTCGGCCTTGGCGAACAGGGTGTCATCCTTGCCCATGCCTACATTGAGACCCGGATAGATCCTGGTGCCGCGCTGGCGAACCAGAATATTGCCGGCGAGTACGAACTGGCCGTCGGCGCGCTTGGGCCCGAGGCGCTTGCTTTCGCTGTCGCGGCCGTTACGGGTGGAGCCCATACCTTTTTTATGGGCGAACAGCTGCAGATTAAGCTTCAACATGATTTTCTTCCTCCGTTATTCATTTTCATCAGAGCAGATGAGGTGTACATTGGCGGGATAAGCCCCGCTCACATCTTTCAGGCCCTGCACCATGCTTTTCATGATCACCTGAGCGTCATGAGAAGAGGTGTCGGGCAGAATTACCTCCAGCAGCCCGTCACTTACCTTTACACGCGGTGTCACCTTCGCCACTGTTTCCAGCGCGTTGACACAGCAGGTGGTAAGCGCGGAGACCGCGGCGCACACGATATCGCTACCTTCATCGGCCCAATCCGCGTGCCCTTTGCAGGTAAAGCCTGTCAGTCTCCCGTCCTTGCTGCTGACACGGACGGTGGTCATCCTTACGCCTTGATACCGGTGATCTCCACCTGGGTAAACGGCTGACGGTGGCCGGCCTTGCGGCGGTAGTTCTTCTTGCTCTTGTACTTGAAGATGATGATCTTCTCGCCCTTGCCGTGACGGACGACTTTACCGGTCACTTCGGCGCCCTCGATGTAGGGCTTGCCAACCTGGATCTCATCGCCGGAAAGCATGAGCACGGGGAAGGAAACAACTTCGCCCTCCTGATTGTCGAGCTTCTCGATGTAGATGGTGTCTCCCTCGGAAACACGGTACTGTTTGCCGCCGGTAGCGATGATAGCATACATGGGCAGCACCTCCTTAAATAATTTTCTCGCCGGGATTCCCAGGAAGGAAGGATGGCATCTTTCAGCCACGGGGCCGCGTAACGCGTTTGGAGCCTCACCCGAGCGGTTGCCGTAATATGATAGCACAGTCCGTACGCGTTTTCAACTGTTTTTTTCGCATCCGGAACGTTTTTTGCCCAGAAAAACGCGAAAAAATGCCAAACAGGCGCGTCAAAAGGTCCGTAAAGAACAAAATAAGACCCGGTCACGCCGTGCCGCGCACCGGGCATTGTGCTATACTGGATGAAAACAGTGAAAGGCGGAAAACGGGATGGATGAAAAAAACGCGCTGAGGGCTCTCATCAGAAAAAAAGCGGCCGCACTGCCGCCGGAATACTACCGGGAATGCGGAAAAAGCATCTGCGAACGGATCCTTTCAGGCGCGTACTGGCAGCAGGCGGAAAGCGTGATGGCCTTCTGCCCTACAGACCGCGAGCCAGATCTTTCGCTGCTCCTGTCGCGCGCCCGGGCTGAAGGAAAGCCCCTTCTCCTTCCCTGCTGCCTTCAGGACGGGCGCATGGAAGCGCGTCAGGTGCGCAGCCCTTCGGACCTGGTGCCCGGCGCCTACGGCATCCCCTGCCCGCGGGAGGGCTGCGCCGTCTTTGAGCCCGCCCGGATTGGTCTTGTGCTGGTGCCCTGCCTTTCATGCACCCCGGAGGGCGTGCGGCTGGGGCACGGCGGAGGCTGGTATGACCGCTTTCTCGCGGATTACCGCGCGGCGTCACCGCAGGGGGGCATCCTGTGCCTCTGCCCCGAGCGGCTGCTCAGCGCGTACCTGCCGCGGGAGACACACGACATCCTCATGCCGGCGGTCATGACGGAAAAACGGCTGATCCTCCCCTGAGCCTGTTCCGCCATTTTTTACCACGGGCGCGGTGTTCCGTCATAATCAAAATACATGCCGTTTTCCGGGTCATGCCGGTGCGCGTCCACCGTGCGCGCCACACCGCGGGCCGATTCCTCCGGCGACAGCGGCGCCTCGGGGCCGCCCATCGCCGTGCGCACCCAGCCGGGATGGATGAGCAGCACGCGTATGCCGTCCCTTGCGAGATACCTTGCCAGGATCACAGACTGCATATTGAGCGCGCACTTGGACATACAGTAGTCGTAACGCTTGATATAATCGGCATGGGTGGTGATGCTCCCCGCCTCGGAGGAGATATTCACAAGCAGCTTTTCCTCCCCGCGGCGCAGAAGCTCCACACAGCTCTGCACCACGCGCAGCGGGCCCAGCGCGTTGACGCTGTACATCGGCAGCGCGGCGTCTATATCAAAATCCTCAAGCCGGCGCTCACTTTTTTCATATAATACACCGCTCGCGTTCAGTATGATATCAAGGCTCTCCGTGCTTTTACGCAGCCGCTCCGCCAGCGCCCGCACCGAGGCCGTATCCGATACATCGGTGCGGATGTATTCCCATCCGCCCTCCGGCAGAGGCGGCGGGGTCTCCGCGATATCCGTCGCGTACACATAGTAATGCCTGTCAAGATATTCCCTTACCAGGCAGGAGCCCACCCCGCCGGCCGCGCCGGTGATCAGTATGCGCTTCATGCTGTGCGCCTCCCGTGTCATTTTGTCTTCTGCCTGCCATTGTACGCGCGCTTTTCCTTTTGTCAAGACGGATTTTTCTTTCCGGCGCGCCTGTTCCGCCTCATTAAGGCTTGCATCCCATGTGCGCATTGTGTAAAATAGATATGTAATAAAGGCAATACCGCGGCGGCTGTTCCCGCGCGCGAACATCAAAAACGGAGGTCATCATGGATATCGAAAAGCTTCTTTCCGAAATGACGCTTGAAGAAAAGGTCAACTTCTGCCAGGGCAAAAACCAGTGGGAAACCACCGGTGTGCCCCGCCTCGGCATTCCCCCGGTATGGGTATCGGACGGCCCCATCGGCATCCGCCGCGAGGTGACCGCCGTACCGCAGGGCCCGGATACCCCCACCTACCCCTCGGTGTGCTTCCCCGCGATGGCCGGCATCGCCGCCTCCTTTGACCCGGAGCTGGCTTACGAGACCGGCGAGGAGCTGGGCATCGCCGCGAAGGAGCTGAAGGTGGATGTGGTGCTGGGCCCCGCCGCCAATATCAAGCGCAGCCCCCTGTGCGGACGCAATTTCGAATACATGTCGGAGGATCCGTTTCTGGCGGGAAAGATCGCGGCAGGCTATATCAAGGGCGTGCAGAGCAAAAATGTAGGCACCTCGCTCAAGCATTTTGCCGCGAACAGCCAGGAGACCCACCGTTTTACCGTAAATGAGCATATTTCCGAGCGCGCGCTGCGCGAGGTGTACCTGCCCCCGTTTGAGGAGGCCGTAAAGGAGGCAAAGCCCTGGACGCTGATGTGCTCCTACAACAAGATCAACGGCGCCTATTCCAGCCAGAACCCCTGGCTGCTGGACACCGTGCTGCGCAGGGAATGGGGCTATGACGGCCTTGTGATGAGCGACTGGTTTGCCGTACATGACCATCCCGAAAGCGTAAAGGCCGGGCTGAGCCTTGAAATGCCGCGCAAGAGCGATTTTGAGGATGATTACCTGCTGGCGGCCGTAAAGGACGGACGGGTGAGCACCGAGGAGCTGGACCGCGAGGTGCGCCGTCTGCTGGAGCTGACCGATAAGTGCCTGAAGGGCCGGGGGGACGAAAAGGAAGAATTCGACGCCGGTGCTCAGCATCACCGTGCCCGCCGTATCGCGCGGGAGGCCATGGTGCTGCTCAAAAATGAGGACGGCCTGCTGCCTATCGAAGACAAAAAGGTCGCCTTCATCGGCGATTTTGCCCGGAAGCCCCGCTATCAGGGAGGCGGCAGCAGCCATATCAACGCCACTGAGATCCTGAGCGCGCTGGACGCCGTGCGCAGCGTGGCAAAGGTGGACTGGGCACAGGGCTTTGACGCGGACGCGGACACCATGAGCGATGAGCAGCTCGCCGAGGCAAAGGAAGCGGCAAAGGGAGCCGATATCGCCGTGCTGTTCCTGGGCCTGCCCGATGCCTACGAAAGCGAAGGCTATGACCGTACGCATATGCGCCTGCCCGAATGCCAGATCCGCCTGCTGGATGAGATATACGATGTGCAGAAGAACATCTGCGTGGTGCTGCACAACGGCGCGCCCGTGGAAATGCCGTGGATCGGCAAGGTAAAGGCCCTGCTGGAAGCCTATCTGGGCGGACAGGCCGCGGGCGGCGCGGTGGTGGACCTGCTTTTCGGCGCGGTAAGCCCCTGCGGAAAGCTGGCGGAGACCTTCCCGCTGAAGCTGGAGGACAACCCGTCCTACCTCAACTTCCCCGGCACGGGCGATGAGGTGACCTACGCGGAGGATATCTATGTGGGCTACCGCTATTATGACAAAAAGAAGATGGATGTGCTGTTCCCCTTCGGATACGGCCTCACCTATACCACCTTCAGCTATTCCGGTTTGAAGCTTTCCTCCCCTTCCTATAAGAATGGAGACCGCCTTACCGTATCCGTAAAGGTGACCAACACCGGCAAATTTGCCGCGAAGGAAAAGGTGCAGTTCTATGTGCGTCCCCTTGCCTCCGCCCTTTCCCGCCCCGTGCGCGAGCTGAAGGGCATTGCCGCGGCGGAGCTTCAGCCCGGCGAAACGAAGGAGGTTTCCTGCGTGCTTGATGACCGTTCCTTTGCCTGCTGGCTCCCCGAGGCCGGCGGCTGGTTCGTAGAAAGCGGCGACTACGCGATCGAAGCCGCGGCAAGCTCCCGCGATATCCGCCTGACGGAGACCGTGAAGGTGGAAAGCGAGCCGCGTCCCATCCTTGTAACGGAGGATACCTTCGTGAAGGATCTGCTGCCCTATCCCGGAAAGAAGCAGCTGCTCATCAGCCTGCTGGGCGAGGAAAAGGTAAAGCATCTGAACTGGTTCCCGGGCGAATTCGGCGTAAAGCATGTGCTGCAGTTGTTCACAAACGGAGAGCTGGATGACGGCAGGGTAAAGGAGATCGTGGATCAGCTGAACAAGGCGTAACACGCGCCCGTTCAGGAAACCGGCCGCCGCAGCGGCGCTTTCCCTGCGGCAGGCCCGCATAATATCCGTAAAAAATACCGCGGACGGTAGAAAATGATCACCGCCCGCGGCTTTTGTTTTGGGGAATTCTCACGATCTTTTCTTAAGGCAATACCGCACAAATGAGTTAGTACGATGGCGAGTGAATTTTTCAACA
>CALGBY010000050.1 GCA_937886445.1 uncultured Clostridia bacterium
TGCCTTCACCGGTCTTCATTTCGGCGATGCGGCCCTGATGCAGCACGATGCCGCCCATCAGCTGCACATCAAAGGGGCGCAGGCCCAGCGTGCGCTTTGAAGCCTCGCGCACGGCGGCAAAGGCCTCCGGCAGCAGCTGATCCAGCGTTTCCCCGTTCTTATAGCGGGTGCGGAATTCTTCTGTTTTTCCGGAAAGGGCACTGTCTGAAAGCGCGGCAAATTCCGGCTCCAGCGCGTTGATCCTTTCCACTGTTTTATAGAGGGGCTTCAGCCGGGCGTCGTTGCCCATCCCCAGCATTTTCTTTACAAATTCAAGCATGGCTTTTATCCTTTCGGGGTCGTGATACGGGATGCAAAATACATTGGCACGATAAACCAGTATTTATTATACAACCAAAGAGGGTTGTTCACAAGCAGTTTATTTGGGACGGATTTCTGAATTCAAAACGATGCGTTTTCGGCATTTTTCCCGTCATTTCTGCGTTGTCAAACCTCGATCTGCCTCCGGTAAACCTTCGGTTCTTCGCCCTGAACTGACGGAAGATCTGCCTGAAACGGCATATTCCTCCTTTCAGAAACATGCCCCGGGAAGCGCCTCCCGAAAAAAATTGCACCGAAAGGTTCAATGTCCTGTTGACAGACGATAAGGTCTGTGATACTGTATATAAGCGAACACCAGTTCGCATTACATAAAAAACGATACGGAGGGAATGAATGACCGGAAACAGAAAGAAAACGGGAGCGCCCGCGGCGGAGGAAAGAGCGGCGCGGTGGCTGGGAAGGCTGAATGAACTGAGAAAGGAGATCGCCTGGCAGGAGGAGCAGGTAAGGGAGATGCGCGGGCTTTTTTCGCCGGGAAGTGTGCGGCTGGGTGAAAGGGTGATCTCCGCCGGCGGCGCGTCTCCCACTGAGAGTATGGTGCTGCGCATCGAAGGCGAGGAGGAAAAGCTGAACGCCATGCGCGCGCGGATGGAGGAGCTTGTATGTGAAACGCTTACCGCCGCCGGCCTGTTGGATGATACCGAGCAGCGGTCTCTGCTTTTCATGCGGTATGTGAACGGGCTCGCCTTTGAAGCGATCGCGGAAAAGATGGATTGCTCCGTTTCCCGCGTGTACAAGCTGCACCGGCAGGCGGTGGCGGAGCTGTCCGGAAAGGCGTATGAAACGCCCCTGCTGTGCCGCACGGAGGAAAGAAGAAACGCGTGACCGGGCGCGGAAAAAGACTGAAAATATTGCGTTTTTGGGGCACGAGCGGTAAAATAAGGAAAACGGAAGGGGGGAAGGAAGAGCATGACGGGAGCAAAACGGGCCGGTGTGCTGCTGCCGGCGTGGGTGCTTTCTCTGCTTCTTTTGTTTACGCTCCTTTTTCCCGCCCTCGCGGAGGAAAAAACGAAGGAGGAAGCGCTGATCAGCCGGATGGCGAGAAACTATATCGCCGCGCGCGGCTACAGCGGCAGGGAGGATTTTGCCGGCCTGTGCGGGGAGTGCGTGGGGTTTCAGCTGTTCGCGCTGGACATTTTCCCCGGCGGCGCCGCGCCGGATGCCAACCTGTGCTTTGAGCATTATTCGGAAAGAGAGCCGCGGGGGGGCTATGAAAAAATGATCTTCCCCTCTCCCCTGAACGGCGGAGAGTACACGCTGGAAAGCATATGCCGCACGCTGGACGGCATGAACCCGGACGGAAGGCTTACCTGCACGGTGTTCTGTTTTCAGAAGGGCTCCTGGAGCGATCTGGGGCAGACCTACGGCCATGTGCTGCTGGTATACGCCGTGTACAACGGCAAAGTCTATTGGAAGGAATCCAATGATAAACGCAACCATGTTGAAAGCATAGAGGAGTTTTGCAAAAGGTATTCCGAAATCTACGGAAGATATGTGTTTGACGGCGCGATCACCTTTAAACAAAGCGAAGCGAACTGAAAAACACCGAAGACAAGATAAAGGCAATAACGGACAACGATAAACAGAACGGAAGGGGGCACCCCGGGCGCACCGCCTTCCGTTCTGTTTATCGTTTATCTTTCTGAGATATGATCGCGTATATAAGCAAGAGACCGGTTCATTTTATCGGGAAGCAGTGTGCCGTCCGGGGCGATGGTGAGCGCCTCAACGGTGTAATCTCCCTGATAGCCCATTGAACGGATGAAGGAAAAGAAGGCCTCAAAGTCCACATCCCCGTCGCCGATGTGCAGCGTTTTCAGGTTTTGCCAGTCCATATACCCGCAGGCGATATCGTTGATATGCAGGTGGGTGATATGGGGCAGCAGGCAGGCGCTTTTTTTGTCATACAGCGCGGGCAGCTGGCGGTGGAACTGCGCCATTTTTGTATCGAAGGTGAAGTTGATATCGGGATAGCGGTCCAGCAGTTCAAAAAGGTGAGTCATGGGATCCTGCCGGTTGCATACCACATTTTCTACAGACAGGGTGAGCCCGTGCGCCTGAGCGCGGCGCAGCAGCTCCCCGCAGCCCTTCAGGTTGGCCTGCATGTTGGAATCGGACAGGATGCCGTTCCACAGGTGCAGCACAAGGTAGCGGCTTCCCAGCTTTTCCGCCAGACCGCAGTTGATCTCAAACAGGCGGTAAGCCTCCTCAAAATCCTCTTTGGAAAGGGCTTCGCCGATGGTTTTTTCGGTATGCAGAACGGGATAGGAAACGGGCAGATCCTTAAGGAACGCGGTCAACTCCCCGATGCAGGGATACCACATGCTGTAAAGCATGAATTCCACATAGGGGGTATCGATGAGGGGGAGGTATTCCTTCAGCTTCGTATAATCGCGGTTGTTGGCGCGTACCACCAGACCGCCGGTGGAGCAGATGACTCTATTCATAAAGATCCTTTCAGGGGGTCGTGACCGCTGCGAAAGATTGAATTTGAACAGTCTCTACTGCGGATGCTCTTGGAAAGCAAGCGTGGATTGCCCCGCTTATTTTTGTTCGGAGGCTGCTGTGCTGTTCCCTCTCCGGGATGCATCGAAGGGCCGCAGCCCTTCGATTTTTGATCCGCAGGCGGCGACATGCGCGTCGCCGAGGAGCGGCT
>CALGBY010000051.1 GCA_937886445.1 uncultured Clostridia bacterium
GCGAATCTGTTGAAAAATTCACTCGCCATCACACTGACTCATTTGTGCGGTATTGCCTTAAAAGCTGCTGTGAGCAGGACGGCTCATGTGTTATAATAGATACAGCGGCCTTATGGCATGCTGTATGAACGGTAAGAGGTGTTGGGATGAAAGAAACGCGTCTTCGTGATATCCGACTGCTTGCGGTGGATCTGGACGGAACCGCTCTTGATGATGATAAAAAACTGAGCCGCGAAACACTTGACGCCTTCGGGAAGCTGATGGAAAACGGGATATACCTGTGTATATCGTCCGGCAGGTGCTGGCCCGGTATCAGCAAATACGCGCAGCAGGTGAGGCCGAACGCCCCGGTTATTTCCTGTAACGGAGCGCTGCTTCTGTCGCCTTCGGGAGAGGTGCTTCAAAAGACCGTGCTTGATGAAGAGGACGCGCTCAGGATCCTCTCTCTTGCTGAAGAACGGGATACAAGTGTTGTGATTTGGCTAGGAAACACCCTGTACGCGAACCGCCTGAATGACCGCACGCTGGATTACGGAAGACGGTACGGCGGCGGCATCGTGCCCGTTATCGGCGCTGATCATGAACGCATGGCAAGAGAAGGCATCCAAAAGATCCTCTGGTATGATACCGTGGAAAAAGCGCGTGTGTGGAGCGGAGAATGCCGCGACTGGCCGCTGAAAAATGTGAATATTTTTACCTCCGAACCGGGGTTCATAGAATTTTTCAGCAAGGATGTATCAAAGGGCAGCATGCTTATGACGGTGTGTGACAGGCTGAATGTGCCGGGGGACAGCTGCTGCGCGGTGGGTGACGGCGAAAACGACATTCCCATGCTGCAAGCGGCAGCCTTTTCCGCCGCGATGGGCAACGCCGCGGACGAGGTAAAGCGTTTCGCGGATACGGTGCTGCTTTCCAATAATGAAAACGGCGTTGCGAAACTGATATGGGATATCCTGTACGATAAAGCAAACGGGTGAAACGCGGAAAAGCTCCCTGTGAAGAAAGTCCGGCGCCTGCTCACATGCCGGAGGATGAGGGAGCGTGCCCTGCTATACAGATATGGCTGCCGGCAAAATGTGAATCATGATCAAACCGGAAATAAATACACGGCGCAGGATGATCCGTTCTCATCATGCGCCGTACTTTTTATGTTGATGTAAGTAATATCATTGGTCTCCCGGGTCGGGGGGCGATGCTCCTTCACAAAAGGCACAGGGGCGGCATGCTTTCCTGGCGGGGCATCAGGTGCCGTTGCACAAAACGCGTTCGCGTGATCGTACCGTTCAGTCCTCCCAGAGTGCCTTGTCAAAGGAGGCAAGGTACGCGGTCAGCTCGCGCGCCATTTCCGTCTGCTCTGATACACGCGGATGACCGGGTGTGGCGATGCCCGTGCGGCGGAAGCTGAAATGGTACACCCGGCTGTCATTTCCGCCGGCTCTTTGGGCGACATCATCCAGCGCCTTGTCCCAGGCAGGGTGATGACAGAGCACGGTGGTGGTCAGGATGAACGACGCGCGGGGATAGACCTCCTTCAGCAGCGAAAGGAAGCGCAGATAATCCTGCTTCCACTGCTCCGCCTGCTCTCCGCACGGGTCCTCGGCCATGAAATCTCCGGGGTGGGCGTCGTTTTGCCCCAGAGCGATGATGACGGCGTGGGGAATGAAGCGGCTGAAATCCCACGGCGTACGGGGGCCGAGGTTTTCGTTGTAGTTCATTTTGTCCCACACTTCTGTTGTTCCCACATAGGGGTCGTTGAACCAGCCGCGCCCCGGCTGCAGGGCAATGCCGCCCTGCGAGCAGTTATGCAGTACGGCGTCCAGCGCCCGGGCTGTCTGCCAGCCGTAGCAGTACCAGCTGTTGGAATAGATGCCGTCATGTTCCGGCGGGTCGCTCTGACCGGTCAGGTGCATGGCCTCACACACTTCACCGCAGCTCACGCTGTCTCCGTAGACCTCGATACGGCGCTTTGGCAGCGGCGGAGGCGGGAGCAGCTTGCCGTCTGTATGCAGCGAGAGCAGGCGGTAACGGTGACAGCCGTCCATACGCTTGTAGAGAAGCACATCGTTGACATCATCGATCAGAAAGGAAGAAAGGTCGATCTCCTGCTCGCCGTTTACAAGCGGGATACGCCCTTCAAAGCCGTTCATGATGATACCGATGCTGTTTTGATAGTAAGCGTGATCGTTGCGCAGACGGATCACCGCTTTTTTCCCCTTCAGGATAAAGCGCACAGAGGAACATACCCATGTAAAGAGCGGGCCGTCCGGGCAGCCCGGATCAACACGGCCGGTGTATTGCAGGCGGGGATCATCCAGTGAAACCGGTGTCAGCATAAATATACCTTCTCTTTTGCAGAGCATGCGGAGAATGACCGCGCCGGAATATTCCGCATGGATTCAGCGTTTACCGTATTCGGTGTCGTTCCAGCCGGTCACGGAATGCTCCTTGATATAGTCGATGATATCGTCCAGCTGTGTGAAGGCAAGGCCTACATAGCTGTCGGCCGCGCCGTAGTAAAGCGCGATGCGGCCTGTGGCGCTGTCGTGCAGCGTGCAGCAGGGGAAGCATACATTGGGCACAAAGCCGCGCTCCTCATACCATTCCTCGGGCGTAAGCAGGTAATTTTCACAGCGGTATTTCACGATGCTGGGGTTATCGATATCCAGTATGGCGCCGCCCACGGAATAGACATAGCCGTTGCAGGTGCCGGCCACGCCGTGGTAGAACAGCAGCCAGCCCTCGCTGGTTTCGATGGGCGCAGCGCCCCCGCCGATCTTCAGGCTTTCCCACCATTCGCTGCCCTTGCTCATCACATGGCGGTGATGCCCCCAGTATTCCATATCGGGGCTTTCCGAAACGAAAATATCACCGAAGGGGGTATGCCCTGTGTCGGAAGGACGGCTGAGCATCATGAATTTTCCGTTGATCTTTCTCGGAAAGAGCACCGCGTTGCGGTTATAGGGCAGGAAGGGGCATTCCACACGGGTGAAGGTCTCAAAATCCTTCGTTTTGGCCATGCCGATGGCGGCACCGAAAAAGTCCGTACACCAGATGACATAATAGGTATCCTCCACCTTGACAAGGCGCGGGTCATAGGCGTAGTTCGGCATCGCGGGAGCACCGTTTTCATCCACAAAGGGGATGGGCTTTTCTTCGATCTCCCATTTGACGCCGTCACGGCTGAAGCCGCGGTGGATGAGAGGAATGCCGTTGACGGCCTCGGCACGGAAAACGCCGGCATAGCCGTCCTTCCAGGGGATGACGGCGCTGTTGAATATGCGGGCGATGCCCTTTACGGGATTGCGCTTGATAATGGGGTTTTCGCTGTATCGCCATACAGGGGCGTTTTCAAGGCCTTCGGGCCTTTCCTGCCAGGGAATGCCGGGAAGCGGGTCGGAGATCATACGGTATTTGTTCATGGCTCGTTCCTCCTTATTGGTGTCCTTTATTCTATTATAGCGGAAACAAAGCGGGAGGGCAATACGAAATCGAGCTTTACGGAACCGGATCCATCGGATAGAACATACGCTCTTTCCGCCATCCGTTTGCCGTAGAGAGTGCACGGCAGGAAAAAAGGAGCGCAGGGCCGGTGATCTCGGCCGTACGCTCCGAAAGGATTCATGTTGACTTCGGGGAATGATGATCAGAGGATCTTCGTTCCCTCCGGCAGGGGACGGATCATCGTTTTGTAGATCCTGAAGAAGAAGAACACGGAGCATCCCAGCGAGGCAAGCTCTGAGACGGGGAAGGCATACCACACCAGATCGCTGTTTCCGTTCCGCTGCCCCAGCATGGCCAGCAGCAGCGCCACGGGCAGCAGCACCACCAACTGCCTCGCGATGGAAACGATCATGGAATAGACGCTGCGCCCCAGTGCCTGGAAAATGCTGCCCAGCACGATGCTGACGGCGGCCGCGAGGAAGGGGATGCAGATGATCCTGAGCGCGGGGATGCCGATGGAAAGCATGTTTTCATCCGCGTTGAAGATGGAAAGCAACGGGCCGGGAATGAACAGGAAGAGCGCTGTGCCTATCAGCATGAACATGCAGGCGATCACCAGCGATACCTTGACTGCCTTTTCAATGCGCAGGCGGTTCGCTGCTCCGAAATTGTAGGCGATGATGGGGATCACACCGTTATTGAGGCCGAAGATGGGCATGAATACAAAGCTGTTCAGCTTGAAATATATGCCGAACACCGTAGCCGCGGTCTCTTTGCCCGGCGTATAGGAAATGAGGATCTTGTTCATCAGGAAGGTCATCAGCGAGCCGATGGCCACCATGAGCACGGAGGGGATACCGATGGCGTAGATGCGCCGGATGAGCTTCATATCGGGGCGGAAGGAACTCAGACGCAGGCGGATATCGGGGTTTTTGAGCTGATTCAGGATCACGGCCAGAATGAAGGCAACGATCTGCCCGATCACGGTGGCTACGGCCGCTCCCTTTACGCCCATATCAAATACGCCGATCTTCAGGCCGAACAGCTCAAAATTATCCTGTCCGAAGATGAAAACGGGGTCCAGTATGATGTTGATCACAGCGCCGGTCCCCTGCGTGAAGAGGGTATACTTGGTACGCCCTGTGGACTGCATCAGCCTTTCAAACATGATCTGGCCGAATACGCCGAAGGAGAAACAGCAAACAACGGTCAGGTAATCCTCTCCGTAGCTGATGATCTCCGTTACTCCTGTCTGCGCGGCAATGAAGGCACGGCTGACGGTGAGACCCAGAATGAGAAAGAGCACATAGCCCACCAGCGCGAGCAGCACGCCGTTTTCGGCAACGCGGTTGGCAAGCTCACGGTTTTTTTCTCCCAGCGCGCGGGAGAGCAGCGCGTTCACACCGACGCCGGTACCGGTCGCTACGGCGATCATCAGGTTCTGCGCCGGGAAGGCCAGAGAGACCGCGGTGAGGGAGGCTTCGCTCAGCCTGCTCACATACATGCTGTCCACCACATTGTATACGGCCTGCACCAGCATGGAAATGATCATGGGGAGGGACATGTTCAGCACCAGCTTCAGCACGGGCATGGTGCCCATCTTGTTTTCCCTGGGGGATACCGACGGTTTTGCTTCGCTCATTTGACACACCTTTTCACAAAAATAGTCGCAACCACATTATTGTAGAGGAGAGGGCAGCCGATGTCAACCTTTCGCGGCGGCATTGAGCGAATTTTGCGGCACAAAAGTTTTTTGTTTGTATATTTTTCTATTGCCTGCAGGTGAAGGTAGTGATATAATGCTTGAAAAGGCTCACAGAGCCTTAATCCAATTTAAGGAGTGTAGTACCCATGAAGAAGTTCCTCAAGGAATTCAAAGAGTTCGCCATGAAGGGCAATGTGCTTGATATGGCCATCGGCGTCATCATCGCCACTGCCTTCGGCAAGATCGTCTCCTCCCTGATCGCGGATGTTCTGATGCCTCTCATCGGTCTGGTAACCGGTGGTGTGAATGTGTCCGGTATGTTCGCCATCCTGGGCAAGCTGCCCGAGGGCGTTGCCGCTGCCGATATCACTTCTCTTGAGAAGGCTGCCGAACTGGGCGTAGCCACTCTGAACTACGGTACCTTCATCCAGACCATTATCGACTTCATCTGCGTCGCGCTGTGCATCTTCCTGTTTGTGAAGGTCGTCAACAAGATGAAGAAGAAGCAGGAGCCCGCTCCCGCCCCCGCCCCCACCACCAAGAAGTGCCCCTTCTGCTGCACCGATATCGCGATCGAAGCGACCCGCTGCCCCCACTGCACCAGCGAGCTGAAGAAGTAATACCTGTTTGGCTAAAACATGCCGTGTCCTTCGGGACACGGTTTTTTTGTGACCGCGAACGCCGTAAGAAGGTTTATATGTATTCAAATCATTTTCATACAGCCCATGAGTGCCTCTTCCGGCTGTACAGCCCGTAAGCGTGTCGTACAGCCGGCTCCGCGTAAAAGGGCAAAGCAAAGGGCGGAAGCGCGTTTCGCGCTTCCGCCCTCACGGATACATTGCTTTGCCGGGGTCAGTTGTCCTGCTCCATCAGCAGCTCCATCTGATAACGGAGCGCTTTGTTTTCCTGCAGGTTGTGCCAGTAACGGGTAAGCTTGTGGGTGCCGGTCACATAATCACAGTAGGTGACATGGTTCAGTATGAACAGCAGCACATTGGTATCGCCGTCCAGATCATTCTCGATGGAAATGGGCTGGCCGAAGGCGAAGGAACGGGGCGCCCTCGCGGTATTGACTGTTACCTCGGAAAGATCGTGGAAGATGGTCATGAATTCATCCGTGGTCTTGGTGTTGCCGCCCTGAGATTCGTAGAAGTTGTGATAATTGACAAATACGGTGTCTCCGCTCACGGTCACGATCACCTTGCCAAGGATATACAGGTTGCTGCCGATGTAGGCAAATTCCTGATCCCCCTGAAGGCTCAGGTCGATCGGCGTGACATGGAACCATTTATCCGTCTTGGGGCGCGGCATATCGCGCAGCGGCAGGCCGAAGCAGCAGGCGGTGTTATCGGGATACCAGGTGCCCTTTTCCACCAGAATGGTGTCGGTCTTCTTATCATAGGTGAGGTAAAGAGAATAATCGGAGGTTTTTCCGTCCATCTTGAAGGTGTACACCAGATGCTTGGTGAGGGCTTTGGCGTTTGGCAGCTCCGTGTCAAAATCCAGCTTCCATTTGATCTTGTCGCCGGCCTTTACCTTTTTCGTCACATGCTGTATGGTAGCTTTGCCGTTGGTATAGTCCTTTACCGTCAGCTCCAGAGAGCCGGACTTGGTGGAATTGACTGTGGTGATCAGCACAACAGCGCTTTTGCCTCTCTCGATGCGCACTTCCTTTACATCGGTAGGCAGGCTGTGGCTGAGCGGAGTGGCGGCCAGCGCAGGCACGGTGCTGATGAGCAGGCTCAGCAGAAGCAGCGCGCTAAGCACCCGGTACAGGTTCTTTTTCATCTTGATTTCTCCTTTATCCCGAAAATCCTTCTGTTACGCGCGTATTATAGCATATCCCTCCGGGAATGAAAAGGCTTTCTGCGTGCCGGAACGCGCTTTTTACAATCCGCCGGCGTTCCCGCGGGCACACAAAAAGGGCGCGGCCTTTCGGCGCGTGCCCTTTTATGAAACTGTGATCAGACAAGCTCCTTGTCGTTATCCACGGTCGCTTCGTCCACATTGCGGATACCCCAGCGGGCGAACACCATTTCGGTCTTGCTCTGACCTACGGCCAGGGTGATCATATCGTCCTTGATGGAGGTGATGGTGCCGTAGATGCCGCCGATGGTGGTCACACGGTCACCGGGCTTCAGCGCGGCCAGCATATCCTTTACCTGCTTGTCCTTTTTCTTCTGGGGACGGATGAGCAGGAAGTAGAACACGACGATCATCAGAAGCAGGGGAACGAAGGTGATCAGCAGGCTGACGGGATCATTGCCTGCGCAGCCCATGGGGGCAGTGGCAGCGTCGGCAGTGGTACCGGCAGCGCCGGAAGCGGATTCCGCTATCGCGGAAGAAATACCGAGAAGAAGATCAAACATAGGAAAAACCGCCTTTCGCAAAATTCTTATTTATTATACAGTATAAATTGCTTTCTGTAAAGACCGGGAGAAGCCTGTATTGCGTCCCAAAAGTGTCAGCCGTGATACAGCTTCTTGGTCTGGTACTGCGGGTCACAGGTGAGGTTGACCTCCAGACGGCGGAAGATATTGTCATCCGCCTGCGGGAGGATCACGGTGGAATGCACCTCGCAGCCCTTCAGCTTCGGCAGCTGCTCCATCGCGAGCCTCGCGTTCTCATCCTCCGCGGCGCAGATGGACAGCGCCACCAGCACCTCATCGGAATGCAGGCGCGGGTTGTGATTGCCCAGATAATCGCATTTCAGCTTCTGCATGGGCTTGATTACATCGGGGGAGATCAGGTGACGGTTCTTATGGATGCCGGCCAGCTTTTTGAGGGCGTTGAGCAGCACGGCGGCGGAGGGCCCCAGCAGAGAGCTGGTTTTGCCTGTGATCACGCGGCCGTCCGGCAGTTCGATCGCCAGCGCGGGAGCGCCGGTCTCCTCGGCGCGGGTACGGGCGGCATCGATGCAGGGGCGTTCGGTATCGGTGATGTGGCATTTCTGCAATAGCAGCTGGATCTTTGTAGCCTCATCTCCGCTGGAGGTGCCCTTTCTTTCGCTGCACTTCGCGGCATACCAGCGGCGCAGCATTTCCTTGCGCCCGGCCTCTCTGCAGGCTTCGTCATCCACGATGCAGCGGCTGATCATGTTTACGCCCATGTCCGTGGGGCTCTGGTAGGGAGAAGTGCCGTAGATGTGCTCAAACAGCGCTTTCAGCACGGGAAAGATCTCGCTGTCGCGGTTGTATGAAACGGCGGTCTGCCCGTAGGCCTCCAGATGGAAGGGGTCGATCATGTTCACATCGCCCAGATCCGCCGTGGCGGCCTCGTAGGCCAGGTTGACCGGATGGTTGAGGGGCAGATCCCACACCGGGAAGGTCTCAAATTTGGCGTAGCCCGCCGCCACGCCGCGCTCGTGCTCGTGATACAGCTGGCTGAGGCAGGTGGCCATCTTGCCGCTGCCGGGGCCCGGCGCGGTGACCACCACAAGGGGACGGGTGGTTTCGATATATTCGTTGCGGCCGTATCCCATGGGGGATACCACCTTCATCACATCACTGGGATAGCCGGGGATGGGGTAGTGACGGTACACCTTCAGGCCCAGATGGGAAAGCCGCTCCATGAAGGCGGCTGCCGCGGGCTGCTCCTGATAGCGCGTAAGCACCACGCTGCCCACATACATGCCGATGCCGCGGAAGGCGTCTATCAGGCGCAGCACATCGGCGTCGTAGGTGATGCCGAGATCTCCGCGCACCTTGTTTTTTTCGATATCGTTGGCGTTGACGGCGATGATCAGCTCCGCCTGATCCTTCATTTTGAGCAGCATCTGCATTTTGCTGTCGGGCTGAAAACCGGGCAGCACGCGACTGGCGTGATAATCGTCAAAAAGCTTTCCGCCGAATTCCAGATACAGCTTTCCGCCGAACTGGGAAATGCGCTGCAGGATATGCTCAGACTGCAGCTTCGTGTACTCCTCATTGTCAAAACCGATCTTCATTCTGGCTTCCTCCGATGTATCCGTGCGATGCCCTCATCTGCTGTACCGTTTGTGCTTATGCGCTGTGCCTCCGGATGAGGCACCGATGGGCGGCCGCCTGAAGACCGGCCGGACACGGTCTTCACGCTGCCTGTAATCAAACAAGCAGCATTATATCATAATCCGCCCCTGTCAACAAGCACGGAAAATGCTTTTTTGTGTACAAAATATCGGATGCCGGATGCAAACAGCAATGCCCGCCGGAGCACTTTCCGGCGGGCAATTCAATAACGCTTACGGTATACCGGCTTTCCCGGTCCGGCCTTTTTTTCACACGGGCGGGTCAGTTGACTTCAGTGAAGGCAAAGGTGAAATCGGCAAATTCATTGCTGTCATCCAGCGTATAATCCACCCGGCACTTCGTTCCCACGCCCATTCCCTCGGGCGCGCGCACCAGTTCAAAAAGGAGGCTGCCTTCTTTTCCGGGGGCGTTTTCGCAGGCGATGAAGGCATAACCGGTGGCGGTGGAGGTGATCTCACCGTTCACGCTGCCTTCTGATGTGTCCACTTCCATTTCATCCACCTGCTCGCAGGTGCCGCTGTTATCCGGGTACAGCACCCACTCATAGCCCGTATACTCGCTGCCGGGCAGGCGTACGAAGAGCGTTCTGCCCTCTGTGTATTCATAGCCTTCGGAGCAGGAGATCAGCGCGCCGCCCGTCATCATGTCAAAGCCCATGACATACAGCGTGCCGCCCTTTTCGGAGGTAAGGGTGATCAGACGGGCTGTGGTGCCGTCTGATACGGCGATCTGGAAAAGCTGCGGTTCTCCGCGCACCTGTTCCGGCACGCGGAAGGATACGGCTGTGCGGCCGTCCGCGCCTTCTTCGCCCTCCGCTGCCATTTCCAGGTCAAAGGCGGAAGATACGGGTACAAACTCAAACTGGCTGCCTTTTACGGTGCGCACGGTGATCATATCGCCGTCCACGGAGAAGGTGCCGTCCAGCTCGGCAAGAGCGGTACTGATAAGCAGGCACAGCGTCAGCACTGCGCAAAGAACGGAAAGATATTTTTTCATCTGTTGATCCTCCTGCGTTTTATGAGAGGGGAGCCCCCTCAATGCAGATTATGCCACAAAACGCCGCTTCCGTACAGCATTCAGCAACAAAGTTTACAATCAGTCTGCGGAAGGGCTGCGTTTATGGGCGTTTCTTTGCCTGTTTTCCGGCATATATTCTCAAATATCTCGCAGAGAAGAGAGCGGTTCATTTCCTTTATTACCGCGGCGGGCGGCGCCGGGAGAATGAACGGTAATACTGAAAGCACAGCCGCAGAAATCCCCATAAATCTGTCAGAATGGAGAAAGAACAGAAGCGGAGGAAACCGGGAAAAAAAGTATCTGCGGATCAGGATTCCGTTAATAGACTTCTGAATATCCGCAATCCGGATTTAGACAGACGAGTGTGAAATTAGTCGAGCGGTCATCGGGAATCATGTCCAGCTTGCTGCCGCATATCGGGCAGTATTCGCTGATAAGCACGCCTCCCGGCACCTGCTTCAGTTCTTCTTCTGCGAGTTCCGCGTGCTTTGCTTCGTCGGTTTCAATTTCATTTTTGCGGGCATTGGGTTCTTCAACAGGTTTCATGACGTTTTCTCCTTTATTTGGTTATTGGGTCCGTGCCGATAAAAAGTGATCCGGATCTTTGCCCGGAAATATGTAAGCTTGCCGCAGCGATCGCATACATGGAAATCGCTCTGCACAGATATATCGCTGTCTGACCGTTTGCCCCTTTCCTTCAGAAAGGACGATTGGCGAAATTCTTCGCGCTCCTTCCGTCGGTGACTGGGGAATACGCCGCTTTGCTCAGCCCGGCGGGCTTGCTGTTCAGGGCTTCGGCTTTTTCAGCGTTTTTCATTTGATCAATCTTCTTTTTAACATCCGGCTTCTTAGAAAAAAAGAGAATGCAGACATTTTATCATACCTGCATTCTGACTGGTGCGCCATCAGGGACTCGAACCCGGGACACCCTGATTAAGAGTCAGGTGCTC